>WTGW01000107.1 GCA_011523395.1 Acidimicrobiia bacterium | reverse complement strand
GTCATCGTCGAGGATCTCGGCATGGAACGCTGGTGGCCGCCATACCGGATCCTCGGAAAGCCGGTTCTGTCGCGCACGTGAAAAGAAAGTGATGATCGGCGGGCCGCTCGCTATCCTTCGATGAGTCACGCTTCGTGATCCGAGGGCCAGGGTGCCCAATGGTTCCCATCCCGAAGGAGCCTCGGGCGGAGAGAAGATCGCACTCCTGGTGAGAATGCGACCGAAGAAGAGGAGGAGAGTCCTTATGAGGAAGCTCATGGACCGCCGGGCCTTGACCCTGGTGACGATGCTGACCGCCCTGGCTCTGGTGGCGGGCGCCTGTGGAGGGGACGACGAGCCTGCCGCAACCACTGCGGCGCCCACCACCACGGCTGCCCCGACTACGACGGCTGCCCCGACCACCACAGCTGCCCCGACCACCACGGCTGCGGCGCCTGCTACCACCGAAGCCGAGATGACGGAGACCACGGAAGCAGCGCCGATGGGTCCGACCGAGCTGGACGTGGCCATGATCATGCTGGGTACCAAGGAGGAGGGCTGGTATGCCACCTTCATCGACTCGGTCCACCGGGTGGCCGAGGAGATGCCCCACGGGTTGACGATCACCCTGGAGCAGATCGAGGAGATCCCCTACGCTGACGGTGAGCGGGTGATCCGGGACCTGGCCCAGACGGGTGATTACGAGATCATCGTCGGTCACAGCACCTACTCGGATGCGGTCGCAGCGGTCAAGGATGACTTCCCTGACATCCTGTTCGCCTTCTCCGGGTCCGGCAACGAGCCCACCGGCGGCAACGGTTACTGGATCGACGTGTTCATCCACGAGCCCGCCTACCTGGCCGGGATCATCGCCGGGGCCATGACCCAGACCAACCACGTCAGCGGGGTGGCGGCTTTCCCGTTCCCCAACGTCAACGGTCCGCTCAACGCGTTCATTGACGGCGCCAGGTTCGTGGCCCAGCAGATGGGCAAGGGTGAGATCACCTTCGATGTGGCCTACATCGAGAGCTGGTTCGACCCGGCCACCGCTCAGGAGGCGGCAGCCGCCCAGATCGCGGCCGGTTCCGACATGATCTATGCCGAGCGCTTCGGTCCCTTCGCAGCCATCGAGGAGGCGGACGGTGTGTTCGGCTTCGGACACTTCACCGATCAGCTGGGACTGTCCCCGGTGGTGCTGACCAGCGCGGTCGCCCGCTGGGACACCGCCTTCAAGGATCTGGTTGACGCCTGGTATGCCTACACCACCGAGGGCGTTCCGTACGATGCCCCGATGGAGCGGATCGTCTACACCTCGATGGTCGATGGTGGGTCGTCGCTCGGAGAGATCAGCGACCTGGTTCCGGCTGAGGTCCAAGACGGCGTCGCCCAGGCCGAAGCGGCCATACTGGGAGGGCTCCTGAGGGTGGAACTGAAGACGGATCCGCCCGAGTAAGGCCCGATCACCCGAATGTATCCGGCATCTCAGGGGAGCGAATTCGGTGACTGAGACGATCCTGGCTGTGGATCGGGTCACCAAACGCTTCCCTGGGGTGGTTGCCAACGACGCGGTCAGCGTCGATATCCGCCGCGGGGAGATCCACTGCCTGCTGGGCGAGAACGGCGCCGGCAAGACCACCCTGGCCGACATTCTCTACGGGGTGTACCGGCCCGACGAAGGATCGGTCACCTTCAGGGGCGAGACGCTCGAGCTGCATACGCCGAGAGACGCGATCGCCGCCGGTATCGGCATGGTGCACCAGCACTTCGAACTGGTCCCCCCGATGTCGGTGGTGGAGAACGTGGTCATCGGGACCTCGGCCAGCCAGTGGCTCGATCTGTCGGAGGTAAAGGACCGGCTCAACGAGTTCTTCCACAACTATGACGTGGAGATAGATCCCGACGCCGAGGTGGGCCGGTTATCCGTCGGGGAGCAGCAATGGGTCGAGATATTCAAGACCCTCTACTTCGGCGTGGAAGTCCTGATCCTCGATGAACCGACCGCGGTTCTCACCCCCCAGGGGGTCGAGGAGCTCTTCCGGATCCTTCGCCGGATGCGGGACGAGGGCCTGACCATCATCCTGATCACCCACAAGCTCAAAGAGGTCATGGAACTGTCCGACCGCGTGACCGTCTTGCGTCTCGGCAAGGTGGTCGGAACCGTAGATACAGCCGATGTCGAGATGCGGGATCTGGCCCAGATGATGGTGGGCCGGGAGGTGCTGTTCCAGTTCGACAAGGAGCGGTCGCGTCCCGGCGAGGTGGTCCTCGAGGTGGACGGGATCCATCTCGCCAGCGTCACCGGGCGGGGCTCTCTGAAGGGTCTCTCGCTCACCGTCCATGCCGGGGAGGTGGTCGGCCTCGCCGGTGTCTCCGGCAACGGTCAGAACGCACTCTTCGACGCGCTGGTAGGGGTCGAGAAGCCCTCCGCCGGCGCCATCCGGATAGGCGGGGTGGACATCGCCGAGATGTCCGCCAACCGGATCGGGCAGTTGGGGATGGCCAGCGTGCCGGCCGATCGTATCGCACAGGGACTCCTGATGGACTTCAAGGTCAAGGAGAACCTGGTGCTGGGCCGTCACCGTTCGAACCCCTTCTCCCGGGCGGGTGTCCTCAACCGGGGCGCCATCGACGGCTTCGCCGCTGAGTCGATAGAGGGGTTCGACATCAGGACTCCGTCTGCATCCCAACTCACCCGGACGCTCTCGGGCGGCAATCTGCAAAAGGTGATCATGGCCCGTGAGTTGTCCGGGGAGCCGCGGCTGCTGGTGGCCCACCAGCCCACCCGAGGGCTGGACATCTCCGCCAGCGAGTACGTCAGGCGCAGGTTGCTCGAGGAGCGGGAGCGTGGCTCAGCGGTGCTGTTGATGTCCGAGGACCTGGACGAGATCTTCCAACTCTCCGACCGGATCGCGGTGATCTACGACGGCCGCATCGTCTCGGAGACCACCCCCGAGGAGGCCGACCTCCAGTCCCTCGGCCTGAGCATGGCCGGCGCCGACACCGTCGAGGCGGGATCAGCTGCATGACCGATCAAGCCCCTTCCGAGCTTCAGACGCCGGACGGCGGCGGCCGCCGGGATCCGCTGTCGATGTTGTTCCAGCCCGGCGCATGGAGGATCGAGAAGAGGCTGATAGTCCGCCCGTGGCACGAGATCCTCGCGCTGATCGCCGCTCTCGCGGCGGCGGTGGCCATCATTGCCGGCCTGGTGCTGTTCATCGGAAAGAGTCCGGCCGATTCGTTCGCCGCCCTGTACAACGGCGCCTTCGGCACCCGGGAGTCCACCCTGGAGACCCTGGTACAGGCGACACCGCTGATCCTCACGGGCTTGGCGGCTGCGATCGCCTTCCGGGCCGGGGTCTGGAACATCGGCGGCGAGGGACAGTTCTTCGCCGGCGTCATGGGTACCTGGTTCGTCTACGACCTTTGGGGAGGGCTACCGGCGCCGCTGCTCTTCGTGTTGATGTTCATCTTCGCCGCCATCGCGGGCGCCGCCTGGGCATCGGTGGCCAGCGGGCTGCTGGTCCGGTACGGGACCAACGAGATCCTTACCACGGTCATGCTCAACTTCGTGATCCTTTACATCCTCTCCTACCTGCTGGCCGGGCCCTGGCAGTCGCCCGACACCTTCTACTACCAGACCGTACGGATGGCGGACACCACCTACCTGCCCCGTTTCGTCACAGGCAGCCGCCTTCACTGGGGTTTCGCCATCGCGCTGATCGCCGCGCTGGTGGTCTACTGGCTCATCCGGCGTACCACCCTGGGATACGAGATAAGGGGGATCGGCTCTAACGTGGTCGCCTCCCGCTACAAGGGCATCAGGGTGGGTACCGTGACCCTCGCCACCATGGCCATCTCGGGAGCTCTGGCCGGCATTGCCGGCGCCGGAGAGTTGCTGGGGCTCCACCATCGCGTCCAGCTCGACATCGCCGAGGGCATCGGCTTCACGGGCATCATCATCGCCCTGGTGGCCCGGCTGCATCCGCTCGGGGTGATCGTGGCCGCCATACTGTTCGGCGCCCTCGTCAACGGGTCCACCGCCATGCAGTACGAGACCGGCATCCCGAAGGCGCTGGTGTTCGTGATCGAGGGCACCACGCTCGCACTAGTCCTGATCGCGGCGATGGTGTCCCGATACCGGATCCGGAAGGCCGGCTGACATGGAAGATCTCTTCACCAGCGCTGTCCTCGTCGGGATCTTCTGGGCCACGTTGCGGATCGCCACGCCCCTGCTCCTCGCCGCCCTGGGCGAGTTGGTCTGCGAGAGCAGCGGGATACTGAACCTCAGCCTCGAAGGAACCATGACGATGGGCGCCTTCGCGGGCTTCTATGTGGCCAACGAGACAGGCAGCATCCTGGCCGGTTTGGTGGCGGCCGGGGTCGGCGGAGCGTTCCTGTCGCTCATCATGGCCCTGATGACCGTAACCGCCAAGGTGAATCAGGTGGTCGCCGGCCTGGCTCTCAACATCCTGGGTCTCGGACTGGCCTTCTTCTGGTACCGATCCATCTACGAGGCCGAGGGGAGCATCGATATCCCCACGGTCGAGACGATGCAGGCTCCCTTTGAGTTCTTCCCCATACCCTGGCTGACCATCCTCGCGTTCGTGATGGTCCCGGTCGTCTGGGTGTTCCTCTACCGGACCAAGTACGGGCTCGAGCTACGGAGCGTCGGGCACAATCCAGAGGCCTGCGACATGCGCGGGGTGGGAATCATCTCGCGCCAGTACGTCGCGGTGGTGTTCGGCGGAGTCATGGCCGGCCTGGCCGGATCCTTCCTCTCCCTGGGATCGACCGGCTTGTTCTTCCCCGACATCATTTCGGGACGGGGTTGGATCGCGCTCGCCATAGTCATCTTCGGGAACTGGAGGGCCACCTGGGTGCTGGTGGGCTCACTGCTGTTCGGATTCCTGGAGGCGACCCAGCTAGCCCTCCAGGCAAGCGACGTCGACCTTCCCTATCAGCTCCTGCTGGCGTTGCCCTTCGTCCTCACCATCGTGGCGCTGGTCTTCAATCGCAGCCGCTCCAACGTTCCGCTGTCGCTGACGATCCCCTATCACCGGGGCGAGCGCTGACCGAAGCCGTTAGGCCACCGCTGTACGGACACACCAGCGGCTGGCATGTTAGATTACATCAATAATCCGCTCCAGCGGAGTTCCCCTCGGGATTGAGTCAGGAGGTCGGGCAGGCACATGACGTTAGATAGTCCCACGCGCATCAACCCGATGATCCGTCATCGGGCCAGCCACATCGGCCGAGCGGTGCCCCGCCGGGAGGATCGCTCTCCGTTAATGGGTCGCCAGCGCTACATCGCCGACCTGAAGCTACCCGGAATGCTCGAAGTCGCCTTCGTGCGGAGTCCCGAGGCCCATGCCCGGATAGTGAGCATCGACACCGCGCCCGCCCTCGGCCTCCCGGGTGTGCACGCCGTGTTCACCGGCGCCGACCTGGCGGACGTGGACCTGTTCCCCCACAAGATCCTCTACATCCAGCCGGTACGCCAGCCCGCCCTCGCCGTGGACCGGGTGCGCTACGTGGGGTCTCCCTACGCGGCAGTTGTGGCCACCGACCGCTACGTGGCGGAGGACGCTGCCACGCTGGTGGCCGCCCACACCGAGTTCGAGCCTCTCCCTACCGTGGCCGACCTGGATCAGGCGCTGGCCGAGAATGCGCCCAGGCTGTACGACGACTGGCCCGACAACTACCTGGTCAACTTCCCGGCTGAGAAGCCCGAGGTGACGCAGGCCTTCGAAGAGGCCGACCACACGTTCAGCGACACCTACGTGAGCCAGCGCCAGACCGGACTTCCCCTGGAGTGCCGGGGTGTCCTGGCCGATGTGCATGACGGCTACTTCACCGTATGGTCCTCCACCCAGAGCCCCCACATCGTCCGCACCACCATTGCCGAGATGACCGGTATCCCCGAGCCGCGTCTCAGGGTCATCGCTCCTGCCATGGGAGGCGGCTTCGGTACCAAGACCCACATCTATCCCGAGGATGTGGTAGTGACCTGGATAGCCGGCAAGCTCGGACGCCCCGTCCGCTGGCTCGAGGACCGTTTCGAGAACCTGGTCTCCGCGGTGCATGCGCGGGACCAGCGCCACGACGTGGACGTGGCCTACGACGATGACGGGACCATCCGGGCAATCCGGTGCAAGGCCATCTGCGACGTCGGTTCGGGCGAGATCTTCATGCCCGGTACCGCTCCGGTCTTCGTCACCGGCGGGTGCCTGACCGGGGGCTACGACTTCCCGAACATGGAGGTGCATCACTTCTGCGTGGTCACCAACAAGACCCCCAGCGGCGCCTATCGGGGCTTCGGGGTCCCTGAGGGCATGTTCGTCATGGAGCGCATCATCGACCGGGTGGCCCGCCTAACCGGGACCGACCGCGTGGAGATCCGGCGCCGCATGATCCTCCAGGAGGACCAGATGCCGTACGTGATGCACGGCGGGGGGAGGGTGGACTCCGGGTCACACGCCAAGGGTTTCGAACGGGCCACCGAGATGATCGGCGAGTCGCTCGAGCGGGCGCGGGCCCGGTACGCGGACGATCCCGACGTCCGGGTCGGGGTTGGCTACACCAACTACGTGGAGCCCACCACCCCCACCTACCACCTGACGACCGGGTTCTGGGCCGGTGGCGACTCGGCGACGCTCCGGGTCGATCCCGACGGCTCCGCTCGGGTAGGACTCGGTACCACCGCGCTCGGGCAGGGCACCGAGACGACCGCCGCCCAGTTGGCGGCGGACGCCCTGGGGTTGGACCCCGATGACGTCACGGTGGTGATGGGCGATACGGACCGGGCTCCTTACGGGCTGGGGGCATGGGGCAGCCGCTCGGCCATCGTGATGAGCGGATCGATACTCATGGCGGCCGATCGGCTGCTTACCAAGGCCCGGGACATCGCCGCCCACCTGCTGGAGGCGGCGGCCGAGGACGTGGTGCTGAGCGACGGCAGCTTCCATGTTTCGGGGAGCGAGGCGCCCACGGTGAGTTGGTCCCAGGTGGCTACGTCCGCCTGGGTTCGCACCCTGGACCTACCTCAGGGCATGGAGCCCGGCCTGGAGATGTCGGGGTACTTCGAGCCGCCCGATCTCGAGCACCTTCCCGACATGTCCGGCAAGGTCAATGCGGCCGCCAGTTGGTCCAACGGCGCCCACGCCGGCGTGGTGAGCGTGCGGATCAGCACCGGGGAGATCAAGATCGAGGACTACGTGGTGGTCCACGACTGCGGCACCATGATCAACCCGATGATCATCGACGGGCAGGTCCACGGAGGGGTGGCGCAGGGTATCGCGGGGGCGATGTACGAGCACTTCCAGTATGACCCCGAGACCGCCCGGCCCCTCTTCGCCTCCTTCATGGAGTACCTGTATCCCACCTGTTCCGAAGTGCCGGCTATGACCGTCGAGCACTTCGAGACACCCTCGCCCGAGCAGCCTCTCGGCGTCAAGGGTTGCGGGGAAGGTGGGACCATCGGCCCGGCCGCGGTGGTCGCCGGCGCCGTGGATGACGCCCTGGCCGATCTCGGGGTGGAGATCAAGGCCACCCCGGTGACCCCCTCGGCCATTCGGGAAGCCATACGGGAGGCAACCGCCGGAGGGGGTGAGCGATGAAGCCCGCCCCGTTCGACTACTACCGTCCCGCCACCGTGGAGGACGCCTTGGCCGCCCTCGGTACCTCGGAGACGGCCAAGGTCCTGGCGGGCGGGCAGAGCCTGATCCCCGCCATGAACTTCCGGCTCTCCCAGCCCGACCTCCTGGTGGACATCGGCGGCGTGGAGGGCTTCGACCGGATGGAGGTCGGACCCTCCGGCGTCATGATCGGCGCATCGGTGACCCAGAGCCGGGTGATGGCCTCGGATGAGGTGGCGAATGCCGTTCCCGGGCTCCGACGGGCTCTGCATCATGTAGCCCATCTCCAGATCAGGAACCGGGGAACAATATGCGGCAGCATCGCCCATGCCGACCCGGCCGCCGAGTTACCGGCGCTGGCGATCGCCTGCGGCGCGACCCTGTTCCTCCAGGGACCGGCGGGGGAGAGGACCGTGGATGCCGGCGACTTCTTCCTGGGTCCGTTCTGGACGGACCTTGGTGAGGGCGAGATCATTACCGGGGTTCATTTCCCGAGCGAGCCGGCAGACACCGTTACGTTCCTGGATGAACTGGCATGGAGGTCGGGTGACTTCGCCATCACGGGGCTGGCGGGGGCGCTGGCCACTCGAGGCGGAAGCGTTAGCGGAGCCCGGATGGTCAGCTTCGGAGTGAGCGGAGCGCCTGGCCGGATGACCGGCGCCGAGCAAGCCGTACTCGGCTTCTCTGCGGGGGACGACGGCTCGGCGGTTTACGGCGCCGCGTACGAGGACGGCGCCGACGCGGTGGATGACGTTCACGCTACGGCGGAGTACCGGCGGGAGGCGCTGGGCGCCCTGGCGGTGCGGAGCGTCCGGGCGGCGCTGTCAACCAACGGCAACGGGACGGGGGTGTGATGATGGGTGCCAATCCGGGCTCGCGGGAAGTCGACGTCTCGGCGACGGTCAACGGGACGCAGGTGACCCACCGGGTTCCTGCCCGCTTGCTGCTGTCCGACTTCATCCGTGACGTAGTGGGCCTGACCGGTACCCACGTGGGTTGCGAGCACGGCTACTGCGGGGCTTGCACGGTGATCGTCGACGGCGATGCCATCCGCTCGTGCTCGACCCTGGCCGTCCAGGCCGACGGGAGGACCATCCGAACCGTGGAGGACCTGGCCACGGACGGGGACCTCACGCCGATGCAGCAGGCCTTCCACGAGAACCACGCCATGCAGTGCGGCTTCTGCACCGCGGGATTCCTGATGACCCTGGAAAGCGTCGACCCCGACGACTACCGGGAGGCGGAGCAGGTGGTGGATCTGCTCTCGGGCAACCTGTGCCGGTGCACGGGGTACCAGAACATCGTCAACGCGGTCTGCTCGGTGTGGGAAGTCGAGCGGAACTGAGAACCTAGGCACAAGGAGGCGAGCGTGACCACCCGACACGCAACCAGCGACTACCTCGACGTTGCCGCCGAGAACCGGCTCTACGAGGAGATGCGGGACAACTTCTGGTTCCCGGTCGCCTACTCCGATGATCTCAAGGACGAACCCCAGGCCTTCACCCTGTTCGAAGAGCAGTTGGTGGTGGTCCGCCTCGACGGCGCGCCCCGCGTGTTCGAGGATCTGTGCCGTCACCGGGGAGCGGCGCTCTCCCTCGGCAAGGTCATCGACGGTTGCGAGTTGCGTTGCGGCTACCACGGCTGGACTTACGACGCAGAGGGTCGGGTCACCCGCGTGCCTGCCCGTGAGGAGCTCTCGCCCGCCTTCCGGAACATCCGGGTGCCGTCGTTCCCGACGGTCGAGGTGTCGGGCCTGATCTACACCACGCTCGGTGATCCCAAGTTCCCGCCGCCGGCCATTCCCGAGATCGACGACCCGAGCTACCAATTCCTGCATCTCGACATCTACGAGTGGAATTGCTCCCTGCCCCGGCGCCTGGAGAACTACTTCGACTTCTCCCACTTCGCCTGGGTTCACGACGGCATCCTGGGGGACAGCAGCCAACCCCGGATCGAGGACTACGACGTGGACAAGGTCGGGGGAGAGCTCCGGTTCCTCGCCGGTCCCTTCGTAGAGTTCACCGACAACGTCAAGAACAACCCCGAGTCGGGCGCCGCGGAGACCTACGATGCCTGGAAGCGCTACCGGGTGTTCCTGCCCAATGCCATGAAGCTGAACAGCAGCGCCGGGCCGGTGGAGGACTACGTGCTCTGGGTGGCGGTGGCGCCCGTGCACCGGAAGCGAACCCGCTGCTTCACCTACGTGGGACGCAACTATCCCGGTTCCGATGACGACTTCAGGGCCTTCGCCCAGATGGT
>WTGW01000062.1 GCA_011523395.1 Acidimicrobiia bacterium | reverse complement strand
GCCGGGCATGGCCGACCACGCTCCGAACCAGGACAGGTGGTGGCGGGGGAGGGCCCGGCGGGAACGCCCGTTTTTCGCGAGTTTCGGAACTTTGGGCGGAGGGCGTCACTTATGACGCCCTGAACCTCAGGAACACTGCACCACCCATGACGCCCTGAACCTTAGGTTGGTGGTGGGGTGGAGCGCGTTCTGTGCCTTAGGTTCTTGGGGGGGGCGCCCGGTCCGGTGGCGCGATTTTCGCGTTCTCGGGCCAGGTCAGGGGCCGCCTCAGGTGTGCGCGGCGGACTCTACGGCCTCGGCGACCCGTTTCACCACGCCCGGGTTGAACACCGACGGGATGATGTAGCTGGCGTTGATCTGCTCGGGCCGTACCACCGAGGCGATGGCGCGGGCGGCGGCCACCTTCATGGCCTCTGTGATCTTGGTGGCGCGGGCGTCCAGCGTCCCGCGGAAGACGCCGGGGAAGGCCAGCACGTTGTTGATCTGGTTGGGGTAGTCGGAGCGGCCCGTGGCCACCACCGGTGCGTAATCGCGCGCCACCTGGGGATCGAACTCGGGGTCGGGGTTCGCCAGCCCGAACACGATCGGATCGGTCGCCATGCGCTTGATCTCCCTGGCGTCGAACAGGTCGGGGCCGCTCACGCCCACGAACACGTCCATGCCTTCCAGCGCTTCGAGGATGCCGCCGGTGCGGCCCTCGTGGTTGGTGTTCTCCCTCAGCCAGATCTTCGAGGCGTCCCTGAACGTGCGGTCCGGGCTGATGATGCCGCCCCGGTCGAGGGCCACGATGTCCGCGATGCCGGCCGCCTCGAGGAGCTTGGCCACGGCTACCCCTGCCGCTCCGGCCCCGCTCATGGCCACCTTCACATCCCCGATCTCCTTGTTCACCACCATCAAAGCGTTGGTCAGGGCGGCCAGCACCACGATGGCCGTGCCGTGCTGGTCGTCGTGGAAGACCGGGATGTCGAGCGAGCGGCGGAGCCGGTCCTCGATCTCGAAGCAGCGGGGCGCAGCGATGTCCTCGAGGTTGATGCCCCCGAAGACCGGCGCGAGCATCTCGACCGCCCGCACGATCTCGTCGGTGTCCTGGGAGTCGAGGCAGATCGGCCAGGCGTTCACGTTGGCGAAGCGCTTGAACAGGGCGGCCTTTCCCTCCATGACCGGTAGGGCGGCCACCGGCCCGATGTTGCCGAGTCCGAGCACGGCGCTGCCGTCCGTGACGATGGCCACCGAGTTCCCCTTGACGGTGAGGTTGCGGGCATCCTCGGGCCGCTTGGCGAGCGCCCGGCTGACCCGGGCCACACCCGGGGTGTAGGCCATCGACAGCTGGTCGCGGTTGCGGAGCCGGATCCGGGTCTGGACCTCGAGCTTCCCGCCCAGATGGAAGAGGAAGGTGCGGTCCGAGACCTTGTGGACCGATATCCCCTCGACCGCGGCCACCGCATCGGCGATCTCGTCGGCATGGTCGTCATCGCGGGTGTTGGCGGTCACGTCCAGCACCAGCCGGGTGGCCTCCGACTCGACGAAGTCCAGCGCGGTGACCACCCCGCCGGAGCTCCCGATGGCGGTGGTGATGCGGCCGATGGCGTGCTGATCATCGGCCGGGGCGTACAATCGGAGGGTTACCGAATACCCCGCGCTAGCCAGTGTCATAGTGTTCCTCAGGTTGTCCCGGGCGCCCGGCCCGTGCGTTTTTGACGGGTTCGGGAGCAGCAAGGTTACTCCCGCCGCCCGCGCCTCCTTCCGGCAGGCTCCGGTCGAGGTAGCCCGTCCGATACGATCGACCGTAGACGCTCCCGGATCGGGGTGTCGGTCGGTGAGGAGGCCCCCCGGTGACCAATGCCGATATAGCCGCCATCTTCGACGAGTTGGCCGCGCTCACGCGGATCGCTGACGGGTCTGCCCAGTCGTTCCGGGCCCGGGCCTACGAGTCGGCGACGAAGACCATCAGGGGGTTGCCCCGGCCCGCGGCCGACCTGTCCGCGGCGGATCTGATGCGGGTTCCCGGGATCGGCAAGTCCACCGCTTCGATGATCCGCGAGTGCGTCGAGACCGGCCGGCTGCGCCGGCTCGAGACCCTTCGCGAGGAGTACCCCCCGGCCTTCCAGGAGCTGGTGCGCATCCCGGGGCTGGGTCCCAAGCGGGCGGTCACATTGCGAGCGGCCCTGGGCGTGGACTCGGTGGAGGCTCTTGTGGTCGCGCTCGACGCGCGGGCGGTACGGGAGTTGCCGGGCTTCGGCCGGAAGACGGAGGAGAACCTGCGGCGGGCCATCGACCGGCTGGGTTGGACGGGCAAGGAGCGGCGGACCCCGATACTCGTGGCCATGCGCGAGGCCCGGCGCCTGGTGGCGGACCTGGGCCGACTGCCCGGTGTGGACCGGGCCGCCTACTGCGGGAGCCTGCGTAGGTTCCGGGACACGGTGGCCGACCTCGACCTGCTGGTGGCCACCTCCGATCCCTCCTCGGTGGCCCGGCGCCTGACGAGCCGGCCATGGATCAGCGAGGTCATCGGCTCGGGCGAGACCAAGACCTCGGTGCTGACCCACGCCGGCCTCCAGGTGGATGTCCGCATGGTGCCCGAGCATCAGTGGGGTGCGGCCCTCCTCTACTTCACCGGTTCCAAGGAGCACAACATCCGGCTACGAAGGCTGGCGATCGAGCGGGGATGGGTGCTGAGCGAGTACGCCCTGTACGAGTCGGGAACCGAAGCCGTGGTGGCGCAGCGAACCGAGAAGGACATCTACCGGGCGCTGGGGATGGAGTGGGTGCCGCCGCCGATCCGGGAGGACCAGGGGGAGATCGAGGAGGCCCTCGCCGGCCGGCTGCCCGAACTGATAGTGGAGAGCGACCTCCGCGGCGACCTCCACGTCCACTCCGACATGTCGGGGGACGGGCAGGACTCCCTCGAGGCGATGCTGGACAAGGCCGAGGCCAAGGGGCTGGAGTACATCGCCATCACGGACCACGCCGAGAACCTGGCCATAAACGGGGTCGGGCGGGATGAGATGCTGGCTCAACGCCGCCACATCGCCCGCCTTCAAGACCGTTACCCGGGGCTACGGATCCTTCACGGGGTGGAGCTGAACATCGGGCGCGACGGCTCGCTGGACTACGACCATGACTTCCTCATGGATTACGACTGGTGCGTCGCCTCCGTACACAGCCACTTCGACCTCTCGCGGGAGGAGCAGACAGCCCGGGTGATCACCGCCATCGCCCACCCGGCGGTGGATGTGATCGGTCACCTCCAGGGACGGAGGATCGGGCGCCGCCCGCCCATCGACCTGGAGGTGGGAGCGGTGCTGGAAGCGGCCGAGCTGACCGGCACGGCCATCGAGATCAACTCCCACCTCGACCGGCTCGACGCGACCGTCGAGGTGTTACTCCAGGCCCGGGGGAGGGACGTCCGGTTCGTCATCTCCTCGGACGCCCACGACACGGGGGAACTGGATCAGACGGCTTGGGGCGTCCTCCAGGCCCGACGAGGCCGGGTGGACCGCGACATGATCGCCAACAGTTGGCCGGTGGATCACTTCGTCGCCTGGGCCCGGGCCCGGCGGCACGGACGCTAGGCCGTTCGTCGGGGCGGGCGCCGGGTCCATGAACTCCGCCACCATTTCCAGCAACAGGTCCGGGGCTTCCAGCATGGCTATGTGGCCGACCCCGACCAGCGGCCGGTAGGACCAGTCCGGCCGGAGGGCGGCCAACCGTTCCGCGGCGCTGATCGGAACCACGTGGTCGCGCGTGCCGTGGATGAGGAGGGTCGGGGCGCTGACCAGCAGCGCCGTCCGGCGCCAGCGCGAGAAGGGCACGAGGTTGGCCATGACCGATCGGAAGGCCTCCAGGTAGGCGTGCGGCGGCCAGGGCATGGCGTTCCGCTCGGCGGCGACTTGGGCATGGAGCCGCCTGACCCTCGGCGACATCCGCCCCGGCTCGCCGGCGAGCATGTCGAGGGCGGTGTCGGTGGTCTGCTCGGGAGTCCCCTGGCGCCGGAGCCAGTTCACGTACATGAGGTTGGCGCCCGGCACCAGATAGATGAGCATGGAGGTGATCCAGGCCGGGGCGAGACCCTCCAGGTCGGCGGTCGATCCCGGCGTGTCGATCAGTACCAGGCGGTCCACCAGGTCGGGGCGCTGCCCGGCGAGGATCATGCTGATCATGGCGCCCATCGAGTTCCCGATCACCAGCGCCGGCCCGCCGCCCTGGTACTCGATGAAGTCGGCCATCAGCGCGGCCTGAGCCTTTATCGAGGCGCTGCGCCCGGCCGGAGGGGTGCGGCCGAATCCCGGTAGCTCCGGCGCCACCACCCGTCCGTAGGCGGTCAGCGGCACGGCCGTCTCCATCCAGTTGACCGCCGATCCGCTCAGCCCGTGGACGAGCAGCACCAGCCGGCCTTCCCCGCCGTACTCCATGCCGTGCAAGGGACCGTGCAGGTCGATCGTGAAGCGCTCCATCCGGCCAGGGTACCCGGCCGCCGAGCGTGCGGATCAGTAGGCGACGGTCTCCCGGATGGCGTCCATGATGTCGCCGGCGCCGGGACGGTAGGCGTCTTCGAGCGGGGGGCTGAAGGGCACCGGCACGTCGAGGCCACCCACCCGGTGGATGGGCGCATCCAGGTACTCGAAGGAGGTCTGGCCGAGATCCGCCGCTATCTCGGCGCCCACGCCCGCCAGACGGTTGGCGGCGTGCACCACCACGGCCCGGCCGGTCTTGCGCACCGACGCCGTGACCGTGTCCCGGTCGAGCGGTTTCAGGGTGCGGAGATCGATGACCTCGACGGCGACCTCGGGCGCCAGTCCGTCGGCGGCCACCAGGGCCTGGCGCACCATCTCGCCGTAGGTGATGACCGTGACGTGATGGCCCTCCCTCGCTATCCGGGCCCGCCCGATCGGGGTGGCGCGGTCCCCCTCCGGAACCTCCCCCCGGAGGCTCCGGTAGAGCGGTTTCGACTCGAAGTAGATGACCGGGTTGTTGTCCCGGATCGCCGCCAGCAGGAGCCCTTTGGCGTCGGCCGGCGTGGCCGGGGCCACCACCTTCAGGCCGGGGGTGTGCACGAACCACGCCTCCGGGTTCTGGCTGTGGAAGGGGCCGGAGCGGATCCCCCCGTCGGCCGGGGCCCGGATCACCCATGGAACGGCCGCCTGCCACCGGTAGTGGGTGGTGGCGGCGTACTGGACGATGGAGTCGAAGCCCGTGGAGATGAAGTCGGCGAACTGCACCTCGATCACGGGGCGGAGCCCCATCAGACCCATGCCGGTGGCGGCGCCGATGAAGGCCAGCTCGGTCATCGGCGTGTTCATCACCCTCCGGGGGCCGAACTCGGCCTCCAAGCCCTTGGTGGCCTTGAAAGCGCCCCCGAACTCGCCCCCGATGTCCTCGCCCATGAGCAGGACGTCGGGATCACGCCGCATCTCGGTCTGCAGTCCCTCCCGGATGGCCTCGATATAGGTCATGGTGCGGGTGCTGTCCATGACGGGGTCCTCAGGCGGCAAACACGCCGTCGGAGACGGTGCCGGGGTCGGGCCACTCGCTCGACTCGGCGAACTCCACGGCATCGGCCACGATCTCGCGGCACTTCTCGGCGACCCGGGCGAGGTACTCGTGGTCGACAAGCCCTCGCGAGGTCAGTCTCTCCTCATGGAGGACGAGGGGATCGCGGGCCTTCCATTCGTCCAGGAGCGCCTGCGGGACGTACTCGGCGCCGTCGTGGATGGCGTGTCCCAGCATCCGCATGGTTAGGGCCTCGATGAGGGTCGGCCCGCCGCCGTCCCGAGCCTTGGCCACCGCCGCCTCGACGGTCCGGTAGACCTCCTCCACGTCGTTGCCGTCCACGGTCCGGGACTCCACCCCGTGCCCGCTGGCCCGGACCGTCAGGTCGTCGATGGCCATCTGCTGGCGCAGCGGTGTCGAGTAGGCGTACTGGTTGTTCTCGATGACCACCACGAACGGGGCTCGCTGCACCGCCGCCAGGTTGAGCGACTCGTGGAACACCCCGGCGCAGGATGAGCCGTCGCCGACGAACGTCAGGGCCACGCGGGGCTCGGAACGGTAGGAGAACGACATGGCGGCACCGAGTGCCACCGGCATGGTCTGGGGGAGGTGGCTGATGAAGCCGATCAGGTTGAGGGACAGGTCTCCGCATCCGTGGAGGTTGCCGTCCCGGCCCCGCGTGACCCCGGTGGCCCGTCCGAGCTGGTTGGCCATGAGCCGTCGCGGGGTCATGCCCCTCACCAGGTAGCAGCCCAGGTCGCGGTGCATCGGAGCGACCACGTCGTCCGGAGCGAGGGCCATGCCGGCGCCCACGCTGATCGCCTCGTGCCCCCGCTGGTTGAAGGTGGTTCCCACGCCCCGGCCCTGCTTCCAGAGGTTCACCAGCTGGTCGTCCATCGTCCGGGTGAGCCGCATCCAGTAGTGCAGGTCGACGTTGAGATCGTCAGGTAGCAGGGCCACGTATTCGATATTAGGAGCATGCTGAAAAAGACGGGGATGGCAGGCCCGTCACGCAATGAAGGGTGCTCTGTTGTCGGTATCGGGCCAACTGGACATTTTTCAGCACGCTCCTAGAGGCGTACGCTTCGGTCCTGGACACCCGGCTTGTATCGGTGGCAGCAGCATCCTTACCCGCGTTAGATAATCGACCCGTTCTGTCGTCAGTACCCAACAGGCGTGGGTATAGTTACCGTGTCAGCCCTACTGGAAGGAACAGCCTCATGGTGAGCACCGAGTCGCTCATCGATGCCCGTATTGAGCAGGCCAAGGCCGAGACGGACACGGCTATCGCCCGAGCCTTGCTCACCATTCAGGAGAGCGCGCAGCGTCGCACGCATTGGGCAGTTGGGATGATCCTGGGCGGTGTGGCAGCCGTTGGCGCCATGCTCGGTGTTCTGATAGCGGTGCTTGATTAGATCGCAGCGGGCGGGGTGGTTGCCAACCTCGAGGCGAATCCGCTGACTCTCAACCTCTACGGTTCGCTGGCCACTGCCCACTGCCCACCGGCCACTGATCCAAGGTCTTGATGGCCTCCAGGAACCGGTCCAGATCGGCGGCGAGCGCCTGGCGTTGCGGCCGGAGGTCCGGGGTGTCCGGCGCCGCCGGATCAGGCCCGGTGGCCACCCTGAGCCCGGCTGATAGCAGGGGGAGCGAGGCGGCCTCGGCCGATATCCGATCCTGGCGGAGGTAGGCGAGGCTGCGCTCGAGGGCTGATCGCAGGAAGCCCTTGCCGTCCGATGGCCGTCCGCCCGGCTCCTCCGCCAGCTGTCCGGCCACGACCCGGTAGGCCTCGAGGAAGTGGCGCAGCGCCCAGGGGGCCCGGTGGGGGCGGAGCCCGTCCAGCACCGGCGCCGGTCCCTCGTGGAGGAGGAGGGACTCCCAGGCCGGGACCCGCCTGGCGAGTTCGCTGAAGACCTGGCCGGAGAAGGCCTCCCGGTCGGGGAGGAAGAAGTCGGTCTCGAGGAGGCCATGCAGCGCCTCCAGCCCGTCGTGGAAGCCTTCGAGCACGGCGCTCCCTGTCAGCCGGCCCGCCGCGGCGACCGCCACCTCCGCCGCCGCCGACACCACGTAGTGATGGGCGATGGTGTTGCGATAGTAGGAGGCCGCCAGGCGCTGGTCGGGCTCGATCCGGTAGGTCGGTGACGCCCCGCCCGGCCCGGATGCGTCCTGGTCGATGGCCACGATCCCCCGGCGGGCCAGCGTGCGGACGATCCTCTCGACTCCGGCCCGGTCGAGCGCCGCCAGGCCATCGGCGGTGGGCAGCCGCCGTGCGCCGGCGTCCCTCACCAGCTCGTCGACCACCTCGCGGAGCCGGGCCATGGACAGCCCGAGGGGATCGGTGCTTCCCAGGAGGGCCGAGACCACCAGGGACGTGGCGGTCACGGGCGTGGCCCGGTTGATCCTCGCACAGATCTCGGCCCCCAGCGCCTCGATCATGCCGCGGCGGTCGGCCTCCGGGTGGCCGCCGAACAGTTCTGCCATCGACAGGGGCTCGCCCAGGCGGACGTGGACGTCGCCGTAGTCCTTGCCCATCCTCAGGATGCTCTTGACCATCCACACGAGGGTCTCCCGCCGCTTGGTCGCTCCGCGCTGCTCCGCGACGTAGGGCTCGATCTCCTCCACGTGGTCGTAGCTGATGGAGACCGGTATCGCCCAGATGTCGTCGCAGCGGCCGTTCCACAATGCCTCGGCGGCGTAGGTGAGCAGGCCGTAGGTGGGCGGTAACACCTTGCCGGTCCGGCTCCGGGTTCCCTCGAGGTACCACTCCACCGGGTGGCCCTCTTCGAGAATGTGGGCCAGGTAGGCCCGCAGAACCCGCTTGTAGATGGGCCGGTCACCGATCCGGCGGCGGATGAAGAAGGACCCCGACCGGCGAAGTATCGGCCCGAGCAGGAAGAAGTTCATGTTTATGCCCGACGCCGTGTAGTTGGGCGGGCGCCCGCTCTTCCACAGGACGTGGTACAGCACGGCATGATCGAGCTGGGACTTGTGGGATGGCAGGAAGACCAGTGGCTGACCGGTCCCCAACCCTGCCAGTCGCTCCAGGTCTCCGGGGTCGTAGCGGACGTTGCGGTAGTTCCGGCGCCATAACAGGCCGGTCGCCCATCCGCCGAACCCGGCTACGACAGGTGAGGGAGTGGTGTGCATCTCCTGCAGGTACCGCTGGGCGGCCCGTATGGCCTCCCGGTCGGTACGGCCGGTCTCGCCGGCGATCCGGGCGAGCTCGGATCGGAAAGCGGGATCGGCGAGGACGCCGAGACGAGCCGATCGGGGGATCATTCGGCGGTCCCGGACGGGAGGGCCGGTACGCGGTTGCTCCCGGGAAACGGCACGGTATTGATGATACGTAGGCGGGACCGGCTACCGCCTACCGGCAGCCCCCGATTCTCGGGCCGCGAGCAGTTTCCGGTTGAGCTTGCCGGTGGTGGTCTTGGGCAGGCTGTCCACATACTCGATGATGCGCGGGTACTTGTAGGCCGCCACCTGGGTCTTGACCTGCGTCTGGAGCTCCGAAGTGAGCTCTTCACCTCCCGCCACCCCGTCGGCGAGCACCACCAGCGCCTTGACCACCTGCCCGCGGATCGGGTCCGGGGAGGGGATGACGGCCACTTCGGCCACCTTCGGATGCCTTACCAGAGCCTCCTCGACCTCGGCCGGTCCGATCCGGTAGCCGGCGCTGCCGATCATGTCGTCATCGCGGCCCAGGAACCGGATGTAGCCGGCTTCGTTGACGGTCGCCTGGTCGCCGGTCATGATCCAGCCGTTGCGAAGCCTGGAGGCGGTGGCCTCGGGATTGCCCCAGTACTCCAGCATCCCGGTGGGATCTCCCGGCCGCACCGCGATCTCCCCTATGCCGCCCGCCTCGATGGGCTCGCCGTCCTCGTCGAGCACCGCCACGTCCCGGCCCGGATAGGGGCGGCCCATCCAGCCGGGCACCCCCGGCCACAGCGCCTCGCAGCCGCCCACCAGATGGTTCACCTCGGTGAGCCCGTAGAACTCGTTGATCACCGCACCCAGTTCCCGGTCGCTCCACTTGTGCAGCTCGTCGGCGACCGACTCCCCGCCGCTGGCGATGACCCTCAGGTCCAGGTCGAAGGCCTCGGCCGGCTCGGGAACCTGGGCCATCATCTTGAGGGCGGTGGGGGTGAGGAAGGCGTGCGTTACGCCGTTGCGGGAGATCACCTCGAAGGCCCGCTCGGCGGAGAAGCGCTGCTCGTCGGCCACTACCGGGTGTCCGAACACCAGGGCGGGGAGGAGGATGTCGAGCAGGCCGCCCACCCAGGCCCAGTCGGACGGCGTGTAGAACACCGTGGACTCGTCGAATTCGATATCGAAGAAGAGCTTGAAGGTGAGCAGGTAGCCCTCGATGATCCGCTGGGCGTGGAGGGCGCCCTTGGGATGGCCGGTGCT
>WTGW01000102.1 GCA_011523395.1 Acidimicrobiia bacterium | reverse complement strand
CCCGCCGCGGCGTGGTCGTAGGCCATGCACCGCACCAGGCCGATCACCCCGTGCTTCGAGGTGTTGTAGGCCACCTGGCCCATCTCTCCCGTCATGCCCGCCACCGAGGCGACGCAGACTATCGAGCCTCCCCCGGCTCGCTCCATGTGAGGAACCGCGTGACGGCACGCGAGGAAGATCGACTTGAGGTTCACGGCCATCACCCGGTCCCAGAGCTCCTCGGTCGCCTCCGTCACCGTGCCCTTGCCCGCGATACCGGCGTTGTTCACCAGGATGTCCAGGGCACCGAAGCGTTCGATCGCCGTGTCGATCATCCGCTTGCAGTCGGAATCGGAGGTGACATCCGCCTGAACGAACACGGCCTCCCCACCGCCGGACGTGATCTCCTCCACCAGGCCTGTGGCAGGGCCGCTTCTGAGGTCCGCCAGGACCAGCCTGGCCCCCTCGGCCGCAAACAGGCGGGCGATGGCCGCCCCGATCCCCTGGCCTGCGCCGGTGACGACCGCCGTCTTGCCCTCAAGCCTCATGCCCGCAGCACCGAAGTTTCGTAGTGACCTTTCATGAGGGCCTCCTCGTGGACCCAGCACTCCGCTCGCATGTGTATCAGGAGGCCAGGAAGTCGAGGATGACTTCGACCGACCGGTCGATCTCCTCGACGTAGTGGCCATGGCCGCTGTGCTCGAATACCTCGAGGCGGCCGTTCGGGAGGTTCTCGGCTACCCACCGGGCCCCGGCGCCTCCCGGCCCGGCATCCAGGGGCGTCAGGATGTCATGGCGACCGCACATCACCAGGGCGGGCGCGGTGACGCGGGGGATCACGTCCCGCACGTCGGTGTCGATCATCGCCTGGCATGCGTCGATGAACACGTCCGTCTCCGTGTTGCGCTCCAGCACTTCCAGCGTCGCCCAGAGGATGTCGTCGCCCATCTCGTCCAGGAATCTCCTACCGAAGGCCTTGGTGAGCAGCTCCCTCGCCAGTTGCTCGGACACTGCGCCGTAGGCGGAGGCGACGTCCTGCCATACGCGGAACATGTGGATGCCCATAGCGTCGCACTTGGCGACCGCACCCGCTCCCATCAGCAGCTTGTCGGTCTTCTCCGGAAACCGGGCGGCGAAGTCCAGGGCAATGAAACTCCCCATCGATCCACCGTGGATATGGGCCTTCTCGATCTCCAGGGCATCCATCAGGGCAGCCAGGTCGGCACTCCAGGTCTCGAGCGTGTAGCGCTGCTTGGGGCGGCTGCTGAGGCCGTAGCCGCGATGGTCGTAGTCCAGCACCCGGTAGTGCTCGGAGACACCGGGGGTGATGGTGGCGTACCCCTCGTGGCCGCTCACCGCGCCGCCGATCTGGACCACCGTCTCGCCGGAGCCCGAGAACTTGTACCAGAGATCGACTCCGTTGACCCTTACCGTCGCCATCCGACCACCTCCCGAGAGCGCCGTGCCTGGCCGCTAACTCTACGTCGGTGAGACCAGGCGTGCGGTGTCTAGCAGCCGGCTGCCTCCACCGGGTTGGTGAGGCGACCGATACCCTCGACCTCGAGGGTGACCTCATCGCCGGCACGCAGGTACTCGGGAGGCTTCCGAGCCATGCCCACCCCGCTGGGCGTTCCGGTCGAGATGACGGCCCCCACCCCGAGGGTGAGGTGCTGGGACATGTGGGACACGAGCTGGGGCACGTTGAATATCAGATCGGACGTCTCGCCGTCCTGCTTGATCTCGCCGTTCACCCACAGCTTGACATCGAGGTCGCCGGCGGCGCCCAACTCGTCGGCCGTGACGATCCAGGGACCCATCGGCTTGAAGGTGTCGAACGACTTGGCCCGGCTCCACTGACCCTCGCTGACCTGGATGTCCCGGGCCGATACATCGTTGACGATGGTGTAGCCGGCGATGTAGTCGACGGCGTCCTCCTCGGAAACGCAGCAGGCCTCCTTGCCGATCACCACCGCCAGCTCCACCTCCCAGTCCACCTTGTCGGTGAAGGGAGGTAGGCAGATGGCGTCGCCCGGGTTGATGATCGAGGAGTTGAAGAAGGGGAAGCAGATCGGAGACTCGGGGATGGCGGCGCCCGTCTCCGCGGCGTGGAGCCGGTAGTTGAGGCCTATTCCCAGGAACTGCGGCGGGTCGGCGACCGGCGCCAGCAACTGCACGTCCGAGAGCGAATGCTCGGGACCGGCCGCATCGAAAAGGGCCGCCAGCGCTTCCCGGTCACCCAGGACGTCCATCAGCTCGGTCCCGTCCTTCACCGGACAGACCTGCTCGCCACAGACGAAACCCCAGCCTTCCGAACCTCCCGCGTTGAATCGAGCTATCCGCATTCACTCCCTTCCCGGTAGCGTCGGGCGGCATTGTATATGATCCGAATCGGCGCGAAGGAGGTG
>WTGW01000063.1 GCA_011523395.1 Acidimicrobiia bacterium | reverse complement strand
AGTGGTCAGTGGTCAGTGGTCAGTGGTCAGTGGTCAGTGGTCAGTGGTCAGTGAACGCTGTAACACAGGACTGTTAGGAGTAACGGACTAGGTCCGAGGGCCAGAGAGACCTGATTACCGCCGAGCCGCTCACTGGCCACTGGCAACCGGCCACTGGCCACTAGTAAGGCAGCGAGCGCAGCACCACCTCGGCGCTGAGGGGCCGGGCCACGCAGGTGAGCACCACCCCGGCGGCCTGCTCCGCCTCGGTCAGGGCGAACGGGACGCCGGGATCCACCTCTCCGGTCACCAGGAGGGCGCGACACGTGCCGCACACCCCGGAGCGGCAGGCGTAGTGGAGCGGCGAGGACGGCCCGCCAAGTGCGTCCAGCAGCACGTCTCCGGCGGCAGCCCTTCCTCCGCGGTCGTGATCCTCCAGGCGCACCAGCGCGCCGTCGTACGGTGCGGGCGCTCCCTCCCGCTGCGGCGGTTGGTAGCGCTCCACCAGCAACCGGTCGTCGGGTGCCCCGAGCGACCGGAGACGGGCCTCGACCGTGCGGTTCATCCCCTGCGGGCCGCATACCAGGTACCACACGTCCGCGGTGGTCGGTGGACGGGATGTCAGGAACCGATCCACCGCCCGGTGGTCGATGCGGGCTCCGCGGCTGCTGAACAGGCAGGAGAGGCGGAACCGGTCCGCGTGATCTGCGGCCATGGTCGCCAACTCCCCGGCAGAGATGGCATCACGCGGCGCCCGGTTGCCGTAGAGGAGATGCACCACCGAGCCCCCCTCGAGTGCCAGGACACCCCGGATGACGCCCACGATCGGCGCGACGCCGCTTCCGGCTGCGAAGCAGTAGAGGGTGCGGCGACGCCCTGCAGTGCCGACCCCCACGTCGAAGCCTCCGGCCGCGGCAGGCTCCACCTCCACCACGTCTCCTTCCCGGGCACGTTCGACCAGGTGCCTCGACACCAGGCCGTCCGGGTGGCGCTTCACAGTGATGGCCGGTGGCTGGGCCAACTCCGGCGTGGAGCTGAGCGAGAATGCCCGGCGGTGCTCCTCCCCCTCCAACATGACGCGGACGATCACGTACCAACCGGCCGACCCCCCGACAACGTGGCCGGGATCATCAAAGGTCACGGTGACCGCGTCGGCGGTTACCGGGCGGATCCGGGCGATGCGAAGGGGATGGGCGGTCCGGTCCTCCGGACTCACCCTACGATCTCCGAGAAACCCATCCCCTCGGGCCGGACCAACTGGTCCATGGTGCAGTCGCGGGGCCTCTTGTCGGTCCGCCACCTCTCCAGCCGCGTGGCATGGCGGAACCTGCCTCCCTCCAACTGGTCGTAGCTGATCTGGACCACCAGGGTGGGCCGGATCGGAATCCACGCCATGGAATGCTGCCCTGTCCACCGGTTCACCGATCCCGGAGCCCGGGCGCCCTCGCCGCCGAAGCTCGCCTCGGTGCGGAGTTGCTCCAGTACCGGAAGCAGGTCGATCCGTTCCTGGTCGGACAACCCGGAGGTGTGCCCGATGAAGTGCAGGTCGCCGTCCGCGTTGTAGAGGCCCAGGAGCAACGACCCCACCCGGTCACCCTCCTTGTGGATGCGGTAGCCGCCAACCACGCAGTCGGCGTCGCGGCGATGCTTCCACTTGATCCACTCCCGCTTGCCGGGCCGGTAGGCTCCGCCGGCTCGCTTGGCGATGATCCCGTCGCATCCGGCCGGCTCGAACTCGCGGAACCAGCGAGAAGCCTCCTCGAAGTCTCCGGTAGCCGGCGTCAGGTGCCAGGGCGCTCCCAGGGGGCCGACCACTCTTTCCAGCCGCTCGCGACGGGTGCGGTAGGGAGCATCCAGCAGGCTCTCGCCGGCGTCGGCCAGCAGATCGAAGGCCGCCAGCCGGGCCGGAAGCTCCTCCGCCAGCCGGCTGATACGCGACTCCGCAGGGTGGATGCGCATCTGGAGCAGGTCGAACTGGGTCATGTCGTCCACCACCATGAGGATCTCACCGTCGACCACCGTTCCCGGCGCCAGGCGCTCAAGGGCGGGCCGGAGTTCCGGGAAGTAACGCAACAGGGTCTTGCCGTTGCGGGAGTCCAGGCGCGGCGGGTCGCCGCCATAGGCGATCATGCGAAACCCGTCCCACTTGGGTTCGTAGACCCAACCCTCTCCACGGGGCGGCGTCTCCCTTACCCGAGCCATCATGGGTTTGATGGGAGGGCAGATCCCGTAAGAGGAAGGGTTTGGGGAACCGTTGCGAGGCGTCATCCTGCGATCCTTCCCTGCGATCCTGAAGTTCACGCATAGTGGACACTGCCCCGGTCTTCCTCGGGACGCCCGCGATGATAGGGGTACGGCCCTCCGGCCTGACCGCCACCCCCGGCGAGACTTACCTCGGTGCCGTGCTACTCGTTGCAATATAATTCAGTCTCTAGTAATCTTGGGGGACATCACCTGGAACCGGCGGGGGGAGACTGAAGGTGGGCCGACGGCCGCACAAGGTTGCAGTGCTGGTAGCAGCAGCGTTCGCACTGATAACCGCAGCAATGGCGGTAACGCTCCTGCGGGAGGAGGGCGATACCGGCATCGTCCACCTGGTGGCCCGCAGTCCTGTTTACCGTTCTCTCGAGGAATTGGCAACGGTCGCGGACGTCATAGTCGTCGGGACCGTAACCCGAGTGGCAGCCCGGGCCGACGACTACCGCACCACCGACCCGGACTTGCTCGCCGCCTACGGGCGGGGCGGCGAGCGGTCGAACCCCATCGTGTTCTACGAGATAGCCGTTGGAGAAACCCTCAAGGGGCAAGCCGGCGAGTCCGTGTACGTAGGGCGTGTCGACCCGGAACGCGCTATAGCGTTCGACGCCACCCCGCTCCGCCCGCACCAGAAGGTGCTGCTGTTCCTCAGCGGCCGGGAGATGCCCGGTCTCCAGTTCACGGGCGCCGGCCTCCCGGTCGGCCAGACCGCCTACATAGTGCTCGGTATGGACAACGGGGTCTTCGATGTCTCGAAAACCGGATCGGTCACCCCGCGGATGCCCGCCAGGTTCACCATGGGCACCGTGCCGAGCGACCTCTACGGCGTCAGGACACGACTGCAAGCCGGCGGGAACACCCCGGCCTGAAGGAACGGCTAACAGAGAGGACGGACCGTGATCGCATTCGACCGGAACCGGAGGGCGAGCACTGGCGCGCGAGTATCGGAACACGAGGCTCGAGACCAGACCGAGGACATCATCGACCGGAAGATCCGCAGATGGGAACGAACGCTTCGGGACAACTCCCTGTGGGGAATAGAACCGGCAGCCCGCATCGAGCAACTCGCTGCCGACCTGGCGGGCGACATGGATCGGATAGCGATCACCGAAGGCCTCGCCAACCAGGGGGACTACCAGGTACTGGCACTCCTGCGGAACGCCCAACACCGGGAAGAGTCCGTGACCCCGACCGACGCGGCGCAGCAGCTGGGGATGACCACCGCCACCATGGTCAGCCGGGTCGATCGTCTCGAACAGAACGGCTACGCGCGGCGTGTCCGCCACCCGGCCGACCGTAGAGCCGTCAACCTGGTCATCACCCCCGACGGCATAGCCACCGCCGAACGCATGGTGCGACGCCGCACCGAGGACCGCAGAAGGCGCCTGGCCGTGCTCACGTCGGACGAGCGGAATACCTTGACGGTGCTGCTGCGCAAGCTGGCCGAGTGCTGGTCGGTGACGGACGAGCCTCCCCAACCGGCTTGAGGAGATGGCTCAGGCTTCGAGAGAGAATCCATACGGGTGGAGATCGGACAGGCGGTGGCGCCGGACCTCGCTGCCCTCCCCTGCCGTCACCACCACCCACTCCACACCGAACTCGTTCATCAGTTGCCGGCAGTTCCCGCACGGATAGGTGTTGTCGACGCCGTCGGCGTCCACACAGGCCACGGCCACACCCTCGATCCTCCGCACGCCCCGGGCCACCGCGCCGCTGATGGCGGTCGCTTCCGCGCAGATGGACGAACCGTAGGCGGCATTCTCCACGTTGGCGCCGGTATGGCGCCGGCCTTCCGAATCAACCACCACCGCGCCCACCCGGAACCGCGAGTAGGGCGAATAGGACCGTAGGGCCGCCCGGCGGGCCTCCGCTGCCAGATCGTCGGTGTTCACGCCGCGTCGGCCCCCACCAGGGCGTCCACGAAGGACGGACCGTCGAACGGTAGAAGGTCATCACTCCCCTCCCCCACACCCACGAACTTCACCGGCAGCGAGAGCTCATCCTCGATCGCCAGCACCACTCCCCCCTTGGCCGTACCGTCCAGCTTGGTCAGGACAACGCCGGTGACACCGACCCGGGCGAACCGGCGCGCCTGAGCGAGCCCGCTCTGGCCGGTGGTGGCGTCCATGACCAGCAGCACCTCCGACACCCGATCACCGTCCCGGCCGAGCACGCGGACGATCTTGGCCAGTTCCTCCATCAGGTTGTGGCTGGTGTGGAGGCGACCGGCGGTATCGACGATCAGAACGTCGGCGCCCCGGGCACGGGCCGCCCCGAGAGCGTCGTAGGCCACCGACGCCGGATCGGCGCCCCGGGCGCCCGAGACCATCGGGACGCCCAGGCGCTCGGCCCAGACCTTGAGCTGCGAATCGGCCGCGGGACGGAATGTGTCGGCGCCCCCGACGAGAGGGCTCTTGCCGGCCGCGGCGAGGCGGTGCGCCAACTTGGCCACGGTTGTGGTCTTACCCGCCCCGTTGACGCCGACCAGGACGATGATCGAAGGATCTCCGTCCAGGTGGAGATCGCGGTCGTACCCGGCGAGGCTGCGGTTCAACTCGGCGCGGACCACGTCTCTTATCTCATCGGCCCCGGACAGACCGGCTTCGCGAGCTGCTTCGACGATCCGCCGAGCCGCCTTGGCTCCCATGTCGGCGGCAATCAGATCCTCCTCCATTTGCTCCCAGGGAGCGGCCGATCCCGGAGGGCGGGTCCAGACGGACTCGAGGTGACCCCGGACCCTGGAGAGGGCGGCACCCATGGCGGTCTCCTGCGGGTGCCGCGCCGGCGGCCGGGCTCTCCGGCGGCGTTTCCACGCTCGGGCGACAACGACACCCAGCACCACGAGGAGAACAAGCCAGACGGCTACGGAGGACATCGACTCCGGCATCTCGATCCCCAGGAAGGCAACCGGCCATGGGACCAGGAGGGTGCTGAAAAAGACGGGGATTGGTTGGCCCGCGATGTTCTACCTTGGGTTTCGTTTCGGGCTATCGGGCCAACGGGACATTTTTCAGTACCCTCCTACGCGAGACATCGGATCGGGCCTCTCGATCGCGGATCACCGGTTGGCGACGTCACCATTGATGATTCTATCCGGCTGGGTAGGCGACTGCCTGCCAGCGACCGGATGCCGGTGATCGGAATCCCCGGAACCGCTCGTCTCTAGACGGCCGTTACAGTGCCGGCCGGTATCCGTTTCATGTCCCGTACCAGCGCCCTCGAGGACCCGCCCGGCGCCATGGTCACCCCGTACAGCGTGTCGGCCACCCGTACGGTGGCCTGCTGGTGGGTGATCAGCACCAGCTGGGAGCAAGCCGAGAAATCCTCGACCAACCTCAGGAAACGTCCCAGGTTGGCTTCGTCCAGGGCGGCATCCACCTCGTCGAGGATGTGGAAGGGACCAGGCCGGGCCTTGAAGACCGCGAACAGGAAGGCCAGCGCCGCCAGCGACCGCTCCCCTCCGGACAGCAGCGCGAGCTTGCCGACTTTCTTACCGAACGGTTGGGCTCGGATCTCCACGCCCGCCTCCAGCGGATCGGTCGACCCGCTCAGGATCAACTCCCCGCTGCCGCCGGGGAAGAGAACCGAGAAGCAGCTGCGGTAGTGGCGCGCCGTGTCGTCGAACGTCTTCCTGAAGAGTTCGTGCATCTCGGCGTCCAGCGCGTCGATTGCCTTCCTGATCTCCGACCTTGCGTGCTCGATGTCGGCCATCTGGTCGGTCAGCCGCCGGTATCGCTGGTCCAGTTCCTGGTACTCCTCGGCGGCCAGCCGGTTTACGGGACCCATGCGGGCCAGTGCCCTGGTGAGCTCCTCCACCCGCGGCTCGGCGCCGGCTCGCTGTTCCGGTGGCACGGTGGCGGCCAGAGCCGCTTCCTTCGTGGAGTCCGCGTCCCTCCGCAACCGTTCCGCCACCGACTCCTCGCGCACTCCGACCTCGGCCACCGCGACCTCAAGCCTGCTCATCCGACTCCGGGCGGATTCCTGCTCCCGGTCAACGGCCGCCATACGGGTGCGAAGCGCGTTCACCTCGCCGGCGGAAGCCGTGGCCATCGCCCTCGACCGCTCACGGCGCTCGACGAGCTCTCCCAGCCTGTGGTTGGCTACCTCGGCCACCCGCAGCGTCCAGTGCTCGATGTTGCGGGCATGCTCCAGGCCTGCCTGCTCGGTCGTGGTGTCGATTCCATCCGCCAGCTGCAGGGTGACCGAGTCGACCCGGTCAGCCAGCAGGCGGCGCCTCTCGGCCGCCG
Source organism: Acidimicrobiia bacterium (assembly GCA_011523395.1). Taxonomy (GTDB): domain Bacteria; phylum Actinomycetota; class Acidimicrobiia; order Spongiisociales; family Spongiisociaceae; genus Spongiisocius. Next base: position 3,447 of record WTGW01000063.1, on the reverse strand, counting down.
CTCCGAGCACGCGGACCGATTCCTCGCGCGCCGCTCGCGCCTCCGCCAGGCGGCTCTCGGCGGAGGACCGCTGCTCGGCCAGTATCTCGGTCGAGTCACGGCCGGCCGCCTCACCGTTCTCCGCCTCGGCCACCAGATCCCGCAGTTCTTCGAGGCGGCGCTCGTTCCGCTCCGCCGATCGGCGGGCTGCTGCCGTACGTGCTTCCAGGCCGGCAATCTCCTCGGCCGATGCGGTCTGTGCCCGGCGATTGCGCTCGAGCGCGCCGGTCAGGTCCTCATGCCGGGAGCGCAGCGCGGCGGCCTCCGCCCGGGCGGACTCGTCATCGCGGCGAGCCGCATCCATCCGGACCCTGGCCTGCGCCTCGGCCTCTCGGGCGGCCTCCATCTCCCGGCCCGCCTTCTCGGCAGCCCGGCGCGCCGCGGCGATCATGTCCGGCGAACCCGACTCCGGATCGGTGGGGTAGATGCCGAACCGGGTAATCAGGTCACCTTCGGCGGTGACCGCCCGGACTTCCGGCACATTGCGCACGATCTCCCACCCCTGGCTCCAGCCGTCCACCAGCAGGACGTCCCCGAGCAGGCCGGCGCCCAGGCCCGATCGGGCCACCGGCCCGAGCTCGTCACCGAGCCTTGTCGCTCCCCACCGGTCTGCCACCGATCGGGCCACCGACGCGTCCGGACCGGCTTCCGGCACCACCAGGGGAACGGACCCCTTCCCCCCGGTCTTGATCCCGTCAACCACCGCCCCGACCGCTTCGGGGCCGTCCACCACCAGGGCCTCGGCCCACGCGCCCAGGGCCGCCGCTACCGGGCGCACCAGCCGCTCGGGCACGTCGAGGAGCTCGATCAACTCACCGAGCACTCCATCCGACATCTTGATCCGGTCCCGGGTGCGGGATGACGCCCCGCCGGCGGCCTCCAGCGCATCCAGCCGGGCTCGCGCCGCCGCCTGAAGGGTCTCGACCGACCTCAGACGCTCCTCGCATCGGGCCCATTCCGACTCTGTCCGCTGACGACCCTCGCTGCGCTCCCGACCCAGCCGTCCGGAAGAGTCCAGGCGCTCCTCTGCCGACGCCACCTCCCGGGCGAGCTGGTCGGCCATCCGGGACTGCTGCGCGAGGCGGGTGCGAGCCTCGTCAGCAGCCCGCAGGTACTCCGCGATAAGGTCGGCGTCCTTGCGGGCCGCAACCTCGCTCTTCCTGAGTTCCGCCCTCACGATCGCGGGCCGGTTACCGGCCCGGAGATCTGCTTCGGCGGGGATGTCCCGTAGCCGCTCCTCGGCCACATGCAGCTCGGCCCTGCAGCGTTCCGCATCCTGACGAGCCTGCTCCTCCCGGTTGGTTGCCGCGTCCAGCCGGGCGGACAACTCGACGGCCTGGTCGGTGAAGCGCCGGTAGGTGGCCTCCATCCGGCTGATCTGCTCGGCCCGCCCGCGGGCCCGCTCGTGCGCCACCCGGGCGACGCCGGCCAGCCGGGCGGCCACGGTCCGCAGATCGGCAATCTGCTCCCCGGACCGGTCCAACTCGGCCGCCAACTTCTCCGATCGGTGCTCGGTGGCTTCGATCAGTTCCCGGATCCGGTCCTGTTCGGACTCGCTGCGGGCGACCCGGAGCTCGATGTCGGTTCGCTCCCGGTCCAGTTCCTGCCTCTTGCGGGCCAGGCCGCGTAATTCCTCCCCACCGAGCCATAGGCGGAGCGAGCCCAACTCGGAGCGCATCTCCTCGTACCGTTCAGCGTCGCGGGCCTGTCTCCGCAACGGTCGTTTCCTACGCTCCATCTCACCGGCGATGTCCCGTAGACGTAACGCGTCCGCGTCCGACTGTTCGAGCCGGCGGATGGCCTTCGCCTTCCGGATGCGGTGCTTGCGGATCCCGGCCGCATCCTCGATGATCTCCCTCCGCTGGGCCGGGCTGCCTCCCAGGACGGTGTCAAGCCTGCCCTGGCCCACGATCAGGTGCTGGCGCCTACCCAACCCGCTGTCAGAGAGCAGTTCCTGGATGTCGAGCAGGCGGCAGGGGGCACCATTGATCTCGTACTCCGACGTGCCTCCCATGAACAGCCGGCGGGTGACGGCGACCTCGTCGAGGTTCAGGGGCACGGACCGGTCGGAGTTGTCCATCACCAGCGTGACTTCGGCCCTCGAATGGGCAGGTCGGTCGGCCGTGCCCGCGAACACCACGTCGTCCATCTGGTCGGCGCGCAGCGCCCTGGTGAACTGGGTGCCCAGCACCCAAGACACCGCGTCCACGATGTTCGACTTGCCGGTCCCGTTGGGTCCGACCACCACCGAAACGCCGGTCCCGAACTCCAGGAGGGTCCGGTCGGCGAACGACTTGAAACCGAGCAGCCTTATCGATTTGAGACGCAAGTCACATCCATGTGATTCCGGCCCGGCGAGTTTAGCCGGGTTCTCCGGGAATCTGTGGTTCCAGCTACATCACCAGAGCGGCGGGTTCTCCGCGTGGCCGGTCTTCAGGCCTGGCAGGCCGGGCATCGGTGCGAGGACCGGCCGTTGATCCTTGCCTTCACTATCGGGGCGCCACAGCGCCGGCACGGCTTGCCTTCCCGGCCGTACACCGACAGATATTCGAGGTGCCGCCCGGCCCTCCCGTCCGGAAGCAGGTAGGCGAGGTCGTCGAGGGATGTTCCCCCGTGCTCGAGACCATCCGCCAGCACCCGCCCGATAGCAGTGCGTATGGCGCCCACCTCGGCCAGGCTCAGCGAGCCGGCCGGACGATCACCGGCGACGGCGGCCGCGAACAACACCTCGTCGGCGTAGATGTTGCCCAGGCCCGCCAGGTAGCGCTGGTCCAGGAGCAAGGTCTTGGTGGCCACGCGACGGCCCGCCGCCCCCGATGCCAGCTCGCGGGCCGAGGGGAGCGCGGTCAGGGCGTCGGGCCCGAGACGGGCGATGCTCGACTCGGCCAACTCGTCCGCGGTGAGCACGGAGGTGAAGCCGAAGGTACGCGGGTCCACCATCCTGACCTCCCGGCCGGCATCCGTCCGCACCACCACCCGCGTGTGAGGGTGTCGGGGCGCCTCCCGAGTGGTGATAGACATCCGGCCCGACATGCCCAGGTGAAAGACCCAGGTGAGGCCCTCCCCCACCTCGATGAGCAGGAACTTCCCCCTGCGGCGCAGCTCACCCACCACCTGGCCCGACAACCTGGGCACGAAGTCCACCGGATCCGGTTGGCGCCGCAGCATCCGGGGATGGAGGACCTCCACCCTCGCAACAGAACGGCCGGCCAGCACCGGCACGAGCCCGCGCCGGGTGGTCTCGACCTCGGGGAGCTCAGGCACGCGCTAGTGGCCAGTGAGCGACCTAGAGGCAATCAAGTTCCTCCTGCCCCTCAGTCTGCAATGGATTGCACATGTCATTCTTGGATTGGTAGCCACTGACCACTGACCACTGACCACTGACCACTGACCACTGACCACTGACCA
>WTGW01000218.1 GCA_011523395.1 Acidimicrobiia bacterium | reverse complement strand
TGGCGGAGGCGGACGGGAATCGAACCCGCCGGGGCACTCTCGTACCCCCACTGGTTTTGAAGACCAGGGAGCCCACCAGGCGCTCGTTCGCCTCCACCGCGGAGCATACCCCGGGCCGATGCCGTCGTGTCGAAGGGTCTGGTCTTCTGCGGAGGCGGCTACCCTCATGCGACCGGAACACCGGAACACGAGGGTATGGCTGCCAAGAGAAGCGACAATCACGATTCGAACGGTTACCGGATCATGCCGGTTGGCGGGTCGGCCACCTGATGGAGCAGTCGACCACCCGGTCCGGCCTGCTGGTTCCGCCCGGGACCGAATCCACCAGCGACGCCCTGGCCCTGGTGGACATCCACACCGGCCGCCGGTTCTGGGCGGTGCCGACCGGGGCCTGGCGCTTCCTGTGGCCGGAGAACAACCGGCTGGCGGTGGCTGTCAGGAACTCCCAGATCATCGCCGAGGAGCAGGAGGACCCGCCGACCGGCAAGGACTCCTATCTGTGACCCGTCCGGCCTGCCATCTTTTGGGTAGGCGGGCATGATCGCCGAAGGCCGCCGGGGACGGCGCCTCACCGCCACCGTCACCGACCTCGGGGTCGCCCGGCAGAAGGCATACCTCATCAGCGTTGACTTCGACGGGGCCGGCATCGGCGACATCGATCGGTCACTCGAGGAGTTGGTCCTCCTGACGGATACGGCCGGATCCACCCCGGTGGCGACCGCGCCGGTCCGGCGCCGCTCCCCGCACGCCGCCACCCTGATCGGTCCGGGCCAGGCCGCGGACCTGGCTCGAGACGCCCAGGCCCTGGACGTGGACGTGGTGGTGTTCGACAACGACCTGACGCCGGGCCAGCAGCGCAACCTCCAGCAGGTCTTCGAGTGCGACGTGGTCGATCGGGTAGCCGTGATCCTGGACATCTTCGCCCAGCACGCGACCAGCCGGGAGGGCATGCTCCAGGTGGAGTCGGCCCTCCTCCGCTACCACCTGCCCCGGCTGCGCGGGAAGGGGACCGAACTGAGCCGGCTCGGTGGAGGCATCGGGACCAGGGGACCCGGCGAGACCAAGCTGGAGACCGACCGGCGGCGGATCAGGCAGCGCATCACCTACGTGGAGAAGCGCCTGAGGGACGTCCAGACCGTCCGGGAGGCCCAGCGCAAGACACGCACCGGCTCGGCCATCCCTCTGGTCTCTCTGGTGGGCTACACCAACGCCGGCAAGTCCACGCTGCTGAACGCCCTCACCGGAGCCGGGGTGCTCACCCGGGACCGCCTGTTCTCCACGCTCGACTCGACCACCCGCCGACTCGAGCTCCCCACCGGGCGCCAGGTGTTGCTGTCCGACACGGTGGGCTTCGTCCGCAGGCTGCCCCATCAGCTGGTCGAGGCATTCCGCTCCACCCTCCAGGAGACGGTCCAGTCCGACCTGCTGCTACACGTGGTGGACGTTGCCGAACCCGGCGCGCCCGGCCAGATCTCGGCGGTGAGGGAAGTACTCGACTCGATCGGTGCCGGCCAGATCCCCGAGCTCCTGGTGCTCAACAAGTCCGACGCCGCCGACCTGACGAGCATCTCCCGCGTCGAGCAGCTGTATCCGGACGCAGTGCTGGTCTCGGCTGCGGAGGCCACCGGCCTCGAGGAGCTGGCGGACCGGATCGCCGGCGTGCTGACCAGGGGCTTCCTGGAGATCGACCTGGTGATTCCCTACACCGAGGGATCGGTCCTCGGGGAACTCCGCCGCGAGGCGGAAGTGCTGACCGAGGACCATAGGGCGGAGGGCACCCTGATCAGCGTCCGGCTGCCTCCCGACCGGGCCGGACGCTACCGGCGCTTCTCCGCGGTCGGCTGAGCGATCCGCGACCCGGCGGCCCACAGCGCCGCACCGACCATGCCGGCGTTGTTGCGCAGCGCGGCGGGCACCACCTCGGCCCGGGAACGCAGGCGGGGGCCGAACTTCTTGAAGCGCTTCGAGATACCCCCGCCGATCACCACCAGATCGGGAGAGAGGAGCCGGTCCAGGTGGGCCAAGTACTGGTTGAGCCGCTCCGTCCACTCATCGAGCGAGAGCCCCTGCGTCTTGCGCGCCCGGTTGGAAGCACGTTTCTCGATGACCTCACCGCCCAGCTCGAGGTGGCCCAGTTCGGTGTTGGGGACCAGGCGCCCGTCGTTCAGCAGGGCCGAGCCGATGCCGGTCCCCAGTGTGAGCACCAGGACCACCCCCGACCGCCCGGCCGCCGCGCCGAACCGGGCCTCCGCCAGGCCCGCCGCGTCGGCGTCGTTGATCATCACCACCGGCCGCCCACAGGCCTCCGAGAAGCGTGCTCCGGCATCGACCCCGATCCAGCCGGCGTCGAGGTTGGCGGCGGAGTAGATCCGGTCCGCGATGACGATGCCGGGAAACGCGCATCCGACGGGACCGTTCACGGCGGGGAAGGAGCCCACGATCTCGCGAAGGGTTCGCGACACCGGTTCGACCAGCGCGGGCTGCGGGGTGGGGATGCGGCGCCGATCCGTCGTGAGCACGCCGGACAGCACGTCGATCGGGGCGCCCTTGATGCCGCTCCCTCCGATGTCGATGCCGAGGTGAGTGTTCACTCCCCCTAGGGTACGGCAACCTCCAGGTCCGCCAGCAGGTCGCGGACCAGACGCTCGATCTCGTCCCGAACCGGGCGGATCTCGGCCGCCCCCTTACCGGCGGGGTCGGCCAGCTCCCAGTCGAGGTAGCGCTTGCCGGGCATGGTGGGGCAGGCATCTCCGCACCCCATGGTCACCACCACATCGGACGCGGCCACGTGGTCGGTGGACAGCTTCTTGGGAGTCACGTCTCCCAGCTCGATCCCCCGCTCGGCCATGATCTCGATCACCGCCGGATTCACCCGATCAGCCGGCATCGAGCCGGCACTCCTCACCACCACCCGGTCGCCTGCGAGGTGGCGGAGGAACCCCGCCGCCATCTGCGAGCGTCCGGCGTTGTGTACGCACACGAACAAGACTTCGGGAGTCTTTGCCTCACACCGCGCCATGGGAACGACTCTATAACCCGAGCATGAACGAGCGGTGAAATCACGGAGAGGAACTATCAAAGGGGGTCCCTAACGACTCCAAGGGATGATCGAGGCATCTACATTGCCCCCGATGGATACTGCAACCCCCACCCTGAGCAGGCGCCTGCTGGCCGAGGGAACCGGTGCGGCCTTCCTGCTGATGGCGGTGGTGGGAGGGGGCATCGCGGCCCAGCGCCTGAGCCCGACGGACGTAGGGCTGCAGCTGTTCGAAGCGGCGGTGGTTACCGCCTTCGCCCTGGCCATGCTGATCTGGTCGTTCGGTCCGATCTCGGGCGCCCACTTCAACCCGTGCGTGACCCTGATGGACACGCTGATGGGCCGGCGCCCGATCCGTGAGGCGGCCGCTTACGTAGGCGCGCAGGTGGCGGGCGGGATACTCGGCGCCATCCTCGCCAACCTCATGTTCGAGCTCGACGCGGTGGCCTGGTCGCAGACAACCCGGGGTGGCGCCGGGCAACTGCTCGGCGAGGTCATCGCCACGTTGGGACTGCTGATGGTGATCTTCCTGATCGCCCGCCCGGGCGGGGCCGGCACCGGCTTCGTGGCGCCGGCGGTGGGCATGTACATCGGCGGCGCCTACTTCTTCACCTCCTCGACCAGCTTCGCCAACCCGGCGGTCACTATCGCCCGGATGTTCTCGGACACCTTCGCCGGGATCGCGCCCGCCTCCGCCCCCGGCTTCATCATCATGCAGCTGGTCGGGACGGGCGCGGCCTACCTGCTGGTCCGCTACCTCGTGAACGAGGCCTGACCCGGTTGGCCTCCCGGACCGGATCGGGCGGACACGGAATTTCTCGGTAGATTCGGGCCTGCTTACCCGAGGGGAGACGTGAGAACCGCTGACATCGGATTGATCGGGCTGGCCGTCATGGGCCAGAACCTGGTGCTGAACATGGCCGATCACGGGTACACCGTGGCCGTCTACAACCGGACCACTAGTCGAACGACCGAGTTCGTCAACGGCCCGGCCGCCGGCGCCGCCGTTATCGGGGCCGAGACCCTGGAGGAGCTCGTGGGGCGACTCACGAGGCCCCGCCGGGTGATGGTGATGGTCCAGGCCGGGCGGGCGGTGGACGCCGTCCTGGAGGGATTGGTCCCGCTGCTCGATGAGGGGGACATCGTCATCGACGGCGGCAACTCCCACTTCGAGGACTCGGCACGGCGGGTGAGGTACCTCCGGAAACGGGGGCTGTCGTTCGTGGGCGCGGGCGTATCCGGGGGCGAGGACGGCGCCCGCAACGGCCCGTCGATCATGCCGGGCGGCGACGAGGCTGCGTGGCCGGAGGTGAAGGGCGTGCTCCAATCCATCGCCGCCAAGGTGGCGGACGGGACGCCGTGCTGCGACTGGGTGGGCCCGGACGGTTCGGGCCACTACACCAAGATGGTCCATAACGGCATCGAGTACGGCGACATGCAGGTGATCGCCGAGGCGTATCACCTCATGCGAGTGGTGCTGGGCATGACCTGCGATGAGATGGCCGGAGTGTTCCGGACCTGGGGGCGGGGCCTGCTCGACTCCTACCTCGTCAACATCACCGCCGACATCCTCGGCCACACAGACGGGAACGGCGAGCCCACGCTCGACCGGATCCTGGACGCCGCCGGCCAGAAGGGGACGGGTAAGTGGGCGGTGATCTCCTCGCTCGACCTCGGCTACCCGCTGACCCTGGTGGCCGAGGCCGTGTACGCCCGGGTGGTGTCCTCCCTGCGAGACCAGCGGTTCGAGGCGGCGGAACGGGTGGGCTCGGGGGTGAAGCAGGCCGACGGCCTGGGCGCCGAGTTCGTCGACGACATCCACGACGCCCTGTACGCCTCGAAGATCGTGTCCTACGCCCAGGGGTTCATGCTGCTCGGCGCCGCCGCCTCCGAGTACGGCTGGAATCTCGACTACGGAAGGATCGCCCAGCTCTGGCGCGAGGGATGCATCATCAAGGCGGCCTTCCTGGACGACATCACCGCCGCCTTCCGGAGGAGGCCCGACCTGCCCAACCTCATCCTGGACCGCTTCTTCGCCGACGCGCTGGGCGAGGCCGAGGCCGGGTGGCGGCGGGTGGTCGCCACCGCCGTCCAGGTCGGTCTACCGGTTCCGGCATACGCCTCGGCCCTGGCGTTCTACGACTCCTACCGGTCGAAGCGGCTTCCGGCCAACCTCATCCAGGCCCAGCGGGACTACTTCGGCGCCCACACGTATGAGCGGGTCGACCACCCCCGCGGGGAGTTCTTCCACACCGACTGGACCCGGCCGGGCGGGTAGCACGCGACGCGTATCGGTCCAGGGCTCGGCTCCGGCCATCCGGCTGGGCGCCAAAAGGGGAATCGCCGCTAGCAGGCCGGCACCAGGCCGATCTCCAGGAGGGTGGTTCCCTCCTCGGGTGTGACCACCGCTGACAGCGCGCTTCCGGCGGGAATCAGGGTGGTGCCTCCGGCCGGGACCCCGGTGATGGGAGCCTTCCCGTTCCCGACGGAGACCGAGCCGCCGGTGACCATCAGGATCCGCAACTCCGGCTCCCGGACGAGCGCCGCTCGGTCCCCTGCGGCGAGGCGATGCTCCCTGATCCAGTAGTGGGGCGTGGATACCAGGATGCGGCTCCCGGCACTGTCCGCCGCCGGGGTCGAGGGGACCGGCCGGTGCCCGGCGACCAACGCCCCGAGGGCGTCCTCGACATGGAGCGGGCGCTCGGGACGCCGGTACTCCTCCGTCCAGTCGTAGAGGCGGAAGGTCGTGTCCGACGGGGTCTGGACCTCGGCGACGGTGACGCCGGCGCCGAGGGCATGCACGGTCCCGGCCGGGAGATGGTGGAAGTCCCCTCGTTCGACGGGGATTCTCCGCAGGAGCTCGGCCATGGCGGGCGTGCCCGCAGCTGCCCGGACCTCCTCGAAGGTGACTCCGGAACGGAAGCCCATGAAGATGGCGGCGCCGGGATCGGCGTCGATCACGTACCAGGACTCGGTCTTGGAGAACCATCCGCCGCGCCGGCCGGCGTATTCCTCGTCGGGGTGGACCTGGATGGAGAGATGCTCGGCGGTGTCGAGCAGCTTGACCAGGAGGGGAAAGTCGCCTGCGGGCGTGGGCGAGGCGGAGCCCAGCAGCTCGGACCCCGACTCCGCGATCAGCCGCCGGAGGCTCTTGCCACGATGGGGACCGCTCGCCACCAACGTCCGGCCCGTGGCGGATGCCACCAGGGCATCGTCGGGAAGGTCGGCCACCTCCCAGGACTCCCCGTAGGTGGTTCCGGCGGGCAGATGAGCCGGCAGGGGCTTGCCGAGCCCTTCCAGCCGGTGCCCGCCCCACGGCTTGGGGACGAGGATGGGCTCGAGCACGAGCAGGCCGCTCCCCTTCACCGCCGACCACCGGAGAACAGGGCGGCCGCTGCGCCGGGCACGATCTCGGTGCTGCTTAACATGGCGGCGATGCCGGGCTGGTACATGGATCGGATCGTATCGAGTTCGGGCATCTCCCTCCCGGATTCCCGAGCCATGGAGTCACGATGACCGAACCTTCCTACCGGTTGCCCCGCCAGGTGGTCCCCCGCCACTACCGATTGCGGATGGAGCCCGACCTCGACACCGCAACCTTCGCCGGGTCCGAGGTGGTGACCCTGGACGTGGTCGAGGCTACCGACCGGGTGATGCTCAACGCCGCCGAGCTGCAGATCGATCAGGCTCGATTCGTCCGAGGCGACGCCCGTGCCGAGGCCGAGGTCGAGTACGACGACGAACTGCAGCGGGCCACCCTCCGGGTCTCCAAGCCGCTGTCCGCCGGCCGATGGGAACTCCGCTGCCGGTTCACGGGCATCCTGAACGATCAGCTCCGGGGCTTCTACCGGTCCACGTTCGACGATGAAGACGGGAACGAGCAGGTCATAGCCACCACCCAGTTCGAGGCCACCGATGCCCGCCGCGCCTTCCCGTGCTGGGACGAGCCGGACTTCAAGGCCTCCTTCGGGGTCACCCTGGTGGTGCCGGAGGACCTGATGGCGGTGTCGAACGGCGCCGAGGTCGAGCGGGCGCCCCTCGGCGACGGCCGGGTGGCGATCACCTTCGCCGACACCATCGTGATGTCGACCTACCTGGTGGCCTTCGTGGTGGGTCCCTTCGAGGCAACCGCGCCGATCGATGTGAACGGGGTGCCGCTCCGCATCGTGGCGCCCAGAGGCAAGATGCGCCTGACCGGGTACGCGCTGGAGTGCAGCCGGTTTTGCCTCGACTACCTGGCCACCTACTACGGCATCCCCTACCCGGGCGACAAGGTGGACATGGTGGCGATCCCCGACTTCGCCTTCGGCGCCATGGAGAACCTGGGATGCATCACCTACCGGGAATCGGTCCTGCTGGTCGACGAGGAGATCGCCACCTCGGCGGAGAAGATGCGGATCCTGGACGTGATCGGGCACGAGCTGGCCCACATGTGGTTCGGGGACCTGGTCACGATGAAGTGGTGGAACGGCATCTGGCTGAACGAGGCCTTCGCCACGTTCATGGAGATGAAGGCCGTCGATGCCTTCCGTCCCGAGTGGAAGCGCTGGCTGGAGTTCGCGGCAGCCGAGCGTCCCTGGGCGTTCAAGACCGACGAGCTGGCCGGAACGAGGCCGGTGGAGTTCGAGGTGCGTTCTCCCGCGCAGGCGGAGGGGATGTTCGACGGCATCACCTATGGCAAGGGCTCGGCCGTGCTCCGGATGATGGAGCAGTACCTGGGCGAGGAGCCGTTCCGGGCCGGGGTCGAGAACTACCTGCGCCGCCACGCCTTCGGCAACACCGAGACGAGCGACCTGTGGGAGAGCTTGGACGAGTCCTCGGGTCGCCCGGTAGGCGAGATCATGGACACCTGGATACTCCAGGGCGGTTACCCGCAGCTGACTATCGGGATCACCGACGGCGGCGTCTCCCTGGAGCAGAACCGCTTCCTGCTGATCCCCGAGCCTGCCGATACCCGCACGTGGAAGATTCCGGTCCGGCTACGGGGGAATGCGGGCGGACACCCGTTCGAGACCAGCGTCCTGGTGGAGGGATCACGGATCACGGTGCCGCTGGGCGGACCGGTTGATTGGGTGATCGCCAACGCCGGCGGGCACGGGTTCTACCGGTCGCGATACGAGGAGCCGTTGCTGGAAGCGCTCGTCGGCCGGCTCCACCTGCTGGATCCGGTGGAGAGGTTCGTGCTGGTGGACGACGCCTGGACCTTCGTCGAGGCCGGACGGTCCGGTGTGTCAGGATTCGTGAGCCTGGCCTCCGCCTTCGGGGACGAGCGGGAACAGGCGGTCTGGGGAGCCTTGCTGGGCGCCATCGGCGCCATGGGGCACCATCTGGTCACTGACGGCGTCCGGCCCCGCTACGAAGGGTGGGTGGCCGGGCTCCTCGCCCCTCTGGCCGATCGGCTGGGATGGGCACCCGCCGATGGGGAGACCGACCTGGTGCGCCGCCTCCGCGGGCGGGTGATCGACGCACTGGGCCGGCTGGCCAACCTCCCCGAGGTGGTCGAGCAGGCCCGGAAGGTCTACGAGCAGCGGCTTGCCGACGCCACTTCGGTGGATCCCGAGGTGGCGGGGGCCGTCATCTCGGTCTGCGCCGCGCACGGGGACGCCGACACCTACGAGAGGTTCCTCGACCGGTACCGGACCGTGCGCAACCCCCAGGAGTCCCTCAAGCACCTGCGGGCGCTCGCTTCGTTCGATGACGAGGACGCCGTGGATCGCACCTTCGAGCTCATCTCGGACCGCACCGTCCGCAGCCAGGACACCAGTTGGGTGCTGGCCCGGATGCTGGCCAACCGGGCCACCGGTCCCTATGCCTGGTCGAGGTTCAAGGATCGCTGGCATGGCATCCTCGAGATCGCCCCGCCGATGACCCAGTCCCGGATGGCGGACGGTTTCCCCGCCCTATCCCATCCCGAGGTGGCCGCCGACGTGGCGGCCTTCCTGGCCGAGAACCCTCTCCCCCATGCCGCCAAGGCCGTGGAGCAGAAGCTGGAGCGCCTCTCGGCCCTGGTGCAGATGAGGGAGCGCGAGACGGAAGCGCTGGCCGGGGCGCTACCGTCAGGATCGACATAGGAGAGGAAACAGGTCATGGATATTTCATTCTGGGTTGACCCGCTCTGACCGTGGTGCTGGGTGACGGCCCGGTGGGTCGTCGACGAGGTAACGCCGGACAGGGACGTGCGGGTGGAGTGGGAACCGATCAGCCTGATGTTCAAGAACGCTCCGGAACCGGGCTCCGACCGGCACCGGACCACCTCCCGGACGCACGGCATGTTGCGGGTGATGGAGTCGGTGAGAACCGAGTTGGGCAACGAGGGCGTGTTCCGCGCCTACTGGGCGTTCGGCACCCACATCCACAACGACGAGAACCTGTTCGACTTCGACGTGGCCGACGTGTTGGAGGCCATCGGCATCGACCGCGGCCATGCCCGGGCCTTTGGTGACGGCTCGTGGGACGGGGAGATCCGCCGCCGCATGGATGCCGGGCTCGCGTTGGTGGGCGATGACGTGGGCACTCCGATCATCGCCATGGAGGATGCCCGGGGTGACCGGGTCGGGATGTTCGGCCCCGTGATCACCCGGGTGCCGGACCGCAACGACTCGTTGCGGCTCTGGGACGGTCTGGTTGCCGTCACCGCCGTACCGGGCTTCTGGGAGCTGAAACGAACCCGCACCGAAAACCCCGAGTTCGGCGACCGGCCGGCCGGCGTTCCACCCCTCTAGGCAGCCGGAGAGAAGACATGAGCCATCCCGTCAGGATCTCAGTGCAGATCCGCCCCCAGCACGGCGACTACCGGGACATCAGGGCGGCCGCCGTCCGGGCCGAGGAGATGGGCGTGGACATGGTGTTCAACTGGGACCACTTCTTCCCTCTGTACGGGGATCCGGACGGCAAGCACTTCGAGTGCTGGACAATGCTCGCCTCGTTCGCCGAGGTGACCGAGCGGGTCGAGATCGGCGCCCTGGTCA
>WTGW01000053.1 GCA_011523395.1 Acidimicrobiia bacterium | reverse complement strand
ACGATGCCGAACCACACGTCGGGGTACTCGGCCGCCACTTCCGCAACCGGTCCCGCGTAGGTGAACCCGACGGCGATGATCGGATTGTGGCCCGAATCCGCCAGCAGCCGCAGGCGGTCGGATCGGTCCTGATCGGTGTCCTCCGCCTTGGCGGTTACCTCGGTGAGTTCGAGTCCGAGCTCGGCGGCGGCCTGCTCGGCGCCGTTGTAGGCGAGATCGTTGAATCCGCCGTCACCCCTACCTGCCAGGTCGTACGCTACGGCGACCTTGAAGTCGGGCTCCGGCGCGGCCGTCGTGGTCGGGGCGGCCGTCGTGGCCGGGGCGGCGGTCGTGGTAGTGGGGTCTGCCGACTCCCCGCCACACGCCGTGACCGCGGCCAGTGCGAGCACCGCCGCCAGTACTAGAAGAGTGGTGCGTAGTCTCCGCATTCTCTGTCCTCCTTTTCTCGTTTGTTGCGTTGGTCGGCCACCAGCCCGATCCGCGCCCCGAGGGGGTCGGATGGGATGCCGGCGCTTGGACATTGCCTTCAAAACCTCGCCGCCCTGGGACGAGCGCCCATCGGCGTACTCCTCGGAGGCCCGCAGGACGCTCTCTCGGTCAGGCGGACGTCCAGCACCACCCGCCTGGACTCGCGCGAGGAGTCGTTGCTCATCCTGGATAGGAGCATCCGCATCGCCAGGGCGCCCTGCTGCTCCATCGGGCGGTCGATGACGGTCAACGGCGGGTCGAGGATCTCGGAGAAGGGGTGGTCATCGAACCCGATGACCGAAAGGTCGTCAGGGATGCGCACGCCGATGTCCTTGATGGCTCTCAACGCGCCGATGGTCATCGTGTTGTTGGCCACGAAGACCGCGGTCGGTGGGTCCGGAAGGGCCAGCATTCGCAGCATGGACTGGTAGCCGCCATGCTCCTTGAAGCCCCCTATCTGGACGAATTCGGGCGGAAGCTCGATGGAGTGCTCCGCCAGAGCGTCGCGGTATCCCTCGAGACGGAACCGGCCGGGTGTCGAGTTCACGGTTCCGGCGATGGTTGCTATCCGCTCGTGCCCGTACGACAGGAGATGCTCGACGGCGGCACGAGCCCCTCCGTGATTGTCGATCAGCACGGTGTCGAAACAGCCCGTGGACGGTGCCTCGCGATCGATCAGGACGGTCGGCACTCCGGCATCCGCCAGGCGCTGCGGACTGGGATTGTCCTCGCTCGCGGGCGCCAGCAGCATCCCATCCACCCTGGTCAGCAGGTCTTCGACCACTTCCGCTTCGCGGGTGTCGCTCTCGTCGGTATTGGCCAGGAAGATGGTATGCCCGCCCTGGGCGGTGATGCTCTCCGCGCCGCGGACCACCGCCGCGAAGAACGGGTTGGTTACGTCCGGGACCACCAGGGCGACAGCGCCGGTCTTCCCCGACTTGAGAGACTGCGCAGCCGGGCTGGGCCGGTAGCGAAGATGGGCAACGGCACGGCTGATGCGTTCCGCCGCCCGCACGCGGTCGCCTCGCAGGTGGCGTGACACGGTCGACACGGAGACGCCCGCCTCCTGGGCGACATCGGCGATGGTCGGGGTTTTCAAACCCTTCCGGCTCCTCTTTCATCTCAGACGTCCGCCATGCGGTACAGTACGCTGCCTAGTCTGAAAACGGTTTCAGAAATTGTATAGCAAGTAAGGTAAGATCGTCAACCGCGACCGATTCGTTTGCGGTTAGGGCAGCCAGACAGCGAGGAGACCTGATGGCCACGAGTTCCAGCCCACCCAAGGTGGTCGTGGTGGGCTCGACGATGATCGACCTGACCGCCTACGCATCGCGGATCCCCAGGTCGGGAGAGACCCTGGTCGGGGAACGGTTCCAGATGGGCTTCGGGGGCAAGGGGGCCAACCAGGCCGTCATGGCCCGGCTTCTCGACGCCGACGTGGTGATGGTCAACTGTCTGGGTGACGATGCCTACGGGGACATGACGCTGGAGAACTTCGCGACCTTCGGGATAGACACCACCCATGTGTACCGGGTCCCGGGGGCCAGCGGCGTGGCTCCGATCTGGGTTGAGCCGGATGGAAGCAACCGGATCATCATCATCCCCGGCGCCAACCACGAACTGACGGCCGATCAGGCGGCTCGATCGGTCCGGGAGACACCGGACGCCGCGGTCGTGGTGGGCCAGCTCGAGATCCCCCAGGAGGTCACCGCGGCCGCCTTCGCCGCTGCGAGGGAGGCAGGGGCGATCACCATCCTGAATCCGGCGCCGGCCGCCCCGCTGTCGGACGACATCCTGGAGTTGAGCGACTGGCTGATTCCGAACGAGGTGGAGTTCGAGATGCTGGCGGGAGTGTCTCCGGACTCGGACGACGCGCTCACCGGCTTCGCGAGGGAGACCGGAAGTCGCCTGCTGGTCACGCTCGGCGACGAGGGGGCGGCCCTGGTGTCACCCGGACTCGACCG
>WTGW01000097.1:26296-38603 GCA_011523395.1 Acidimicrobiia bacterium | reverse complement strand
AGACCATCGCCGGCTTCGCCAACTCCTGGTACGGAGGCACCCTCCTGATCGGCGTAGCCGACAACGGCTCCGTCCACGGCCTCGAAGACGACTACAACACCTTCTCCAAACGAGGCCAGGTAGGCGACCACGACCTCTGGACCCAACACCTCACAAACCTCATCCTCAGCCGCCTCGGCCCCTACGTGTCCTCCCTGATCGACTGGAGGTTCCACAAGATCAACGGCCACGATCTAGCCCGCATCAACGTCACACCTTCCGGCTACCCCGTCTACGACACCAAGGGCAAGGTCAAGACCTTCTGGCACCGCGCCCAGAGCAGCACCATCTCCATCACCGACGACAACGAACGAGCAAGAATCATCGCCACCCGCTGGGGCGCCAAAGCCTGACCCGATGCGCACAGGTGGGTTGACACCACACCGACGAAGCAACACACTGTCACTCGTCGGCCCCTGACCAAGACGGCCTCGGGTCGTGTCTAGGAGTTCATGCCGGCTGTCCGCTGCCGGACGTTGAGACCCATAGGTTCCGTGTAGCCCCCAAGCCGGGATGGGTTGGAGGCACCCACATCCGGGTTCCTCCCGACGGCTCCTGCGCCATGGACCTGAGCGGCGCGCCTAATCGCTGTGGCTATACGACGTACACTGGGCACACTGATGTCCACCGGTCGTTGCGACTTTCTACTGGTCGGGTTCTGGAGACCAAGAAGTTGAGTGGCTGCGATACCGTGCGGCAGAGGCATCCGAGCTGGCCGTAACAATCGTGTTTCGACTAGAAGCGCGGTGCGCTTCTTGATTGCTTGGTGAATGCTATACAGGAGCCATCCGTCGAGTCTCCTTAGCGATTCTGAGTCATCTAACAGTGGGTATGCTGACATAACTCCTCGGAAGTGCCGGAATGGAATATCCCCACGCTGAAACTGCTTTACAGTCCTTTCCGACACATTCCCATATAGGTATCTCCTCAGTTGTGCCAATAGCGCCACATAGTCATTGTCGACGTCTTCTGTAATTCGATCCGGACATTGAGTACCTCGGAGTGGTTCCCGCAAGAGATGGTCATATATGAGGGTTGAACAATTTGCCTTTATTCTCATCACAGCCTCATCGGAGAGATTACAATGATAAAGCCCCAGATCATAGCCTACAAACTTGACACTGCGTATTGTTCTGATCTCTCCATCTGTTTCCCATGACCGAGGCACCAACAAGCTTATACCTGGCGATTTCTTATGGTTAAGCTCCACGCCCATAGTTGTTGCCTCAGAATTGAGGATGGACACCGCCTCACATATCCCTTCGTACGAATCACTCCATATGAGAGTGTCGTCTGCATAACGGGCGAATCGTACCTTTATGCTCTCTAATCTCCGATCAAGTCCGCTCGCCGCAAGGTTGGCTAGTATAAGACTAATGCTCGTTCCCTGAGGGATACCTCTACATGCCCTCTGTGTGGATTGAGGATCATATCTGTCCTCACGGATTGGGGACGAAGTCATGAACGATCTCATCACTTGTTGTTCGTGCTCGGAGAGAAATAGAATATTCTGTCCGAGCATTTTATCTAAGTGTCTATGTGAGACGCTAGAGAAAAAGGATCTGAAGTCATACTCAGCAATGAATACTCTGGTCTTCCCGGCCCATTCTGTACGGATATAATGAACGGCGTCTTGTGCGGAGATATCCTTTCGGTATGCATAAGCTCGCCCGCTAAGGCGCGGCGTATTCTTCGCTAGCGTGCTTTCGAAGGCATAACGGGACAATGCACTGTCGGCCACTTGGAAGACCGAAAGCTGTCGTACACCACCTCCAGGCTTATCAATTCTGACTTCTACGGGAGGGCGTGGCTCATAGCGACCTTCTCTTAGGGCTCGGTGTATTGAGTGCCCGATTACGTCAGCCCGACGACGAACATGAAATGGATCGAATCCTGGGTCAACATTCCACCAAGTGGGCCTATTCGTCTGGAATTGCTTCACCTGGGCTACAGACCGACGCTGCCGACGCTGGGACTCGACGAAACCCGCTCGAGTCCTGCGCTCATGGCGCTTTATGAGCCGTTTAGCTTCTTTGTGAATTGCGTCCGTTATCTGTTTTCGTTGCATGAGGTGTCTACGAGGCTCCTGGACATTGTGTGGTGGAGGGGTGCACCCCTCCACCACACGTCAGCGTCGCCTCCGGCAGGGAAAAGCTGAGTAAGACTCGCGTGAGTACTACTCAAGGCAGGTTAACCGCCTCATCGACCGATGTCTTCGGCCGTCGGTGTGGCGAGGCTTGGCTGGCTCTTGCCAGTTGCTAGCGAGGCTACCACTCCTCGGCAGTTACTGCACTTTCCGGATAGTGGCGTCGACCGCTACGGGATGCCATCGACCGCACATCACGTACGAGGCTTACTGTGGATCCCGATTCATGCCGGCCACGAACTCCCGCGTTCCATTGACTTGCGGCGCCACAGAAACGCCTAAGCAGCGTCGGCGCTCGTGGCGAGGTTCATCATGACGGCTCGGACCTCCGACCTATCGGTCAGATCGGGGCCGCATCCCTTCAGCACCGCGGGGGTCTCCAGACGTGGCGCCTGCGTTCACAGCCTCCACAACTACAAGACCTTCTCGAGCGAGGCCAGCTAGGCGACCAAGACCTCCGTTGCCGCACCGCCAGAACCTCATCCACTACCGCCCAAGCGACTACGCCTTCACGCTGGCCATCTGGCATTTCCGGAAGGTCAAAGGTCAAGACCTAGCCCGCATCGACATCGACTGCTTGGCCGACCCTATATGCGACCGCAAGGGCCAGGCCACACCTGGCTCCGCATGCCCGTTAGCACCCTCGCCGCAACCGACTCCAGAGAACGAGCCCAATCATCGCCACCCGCTGCGAAATTGGTCGCTTGGCGGATGCCTATTTTTCGTTGTGTTAGTTGCGGGGCCGTTTCCTCGCCCTTCGGTACCTTTTCAGCACGCCTGGTTTCTTGACGTCGCCCGTCGTGGTCGTGGTAGACGTAACTCCCTCTGGGCCGATCTTCATTTGTATGCGGGTGGCCAGGGTGTTGATTTCTTGTCTGTCTGGTAGGTGAGCGGCGAGGATGGCGTAGGTTGAGTGCTTATAGATGAGGTCGAACCAGATCAGCACTTGCTTCGGAGTCCACCCGCAACCGCTATATCTCATCTGGTAGATTCGGTATCGTTCATGCTCGAACGCTTGGAAGAACTCGCGCATGTCGGTATGGAGGTCCCGCGATTGGGCAGTAGAGAGCCTGAGGATGTGTTGCTTTAGTTCTAGGCAACCCGCCTTCCAACGTGCGGCCTGTTCGGGGCTACCCTTGAACTTCCTGGCTCCTTCGCTCTCCAAACGTCCAATATAGGCCCGAGCATTGTGAGCGTGGTCCTGGGCCGACGCTCCCTCGAAACGGGGGTCTACGTCAATCCACTCTAGTGGGCGCGTGGTGTAGCGCACTATTTACGAGATTTGGGCTAGTGACTTGAAGCTCATGGCGGGCGAGGTTACTTGTTACCAGCTAGACAAACGCGGTCTCCGGGAGGCTCAGGTGGCAGCAACGGATGTACGCCCTCGGGCCGGGGTCGGGGTCATTGTCCGGTGGCCGGTGACATGCGAAGCCGTGGCCTTCGGCAGTCGGAGGGGTGCCTCTTATGATCCAACAGCGTGTTGGGCTGCACTTGCGGGCCAGGAGTCCAATGTGGTGGTTCTGGGTCTGTCGTGAGAGGGTCTCTCGGGTGAGTTGTCGGGGTTTGCGTGTTTCAAGTGTGTAGCTCACGCCCCGTAGGGTAACAGTCTGAGGGCTATGAAACGCACTCGCAGAGCCGGAGCTCGGACGGGCTCGGCGGGCAATGCGACGGTGCTTTGTTGAAGGACATGCACCCTTGGAGGAGTGATGGCACGTCCAACGATTGAGAAGTTACGAGACAGACGGCTTCAGACGATGAGCACCAATGCCCGCCTCGAAGCGGACCGCACGAGTCCCACACTCAGGACCCCGCAAGGGGCCGCAGCAGCTCTCGACATGACGATCACGGTCAGCCTGGTTCGGCCACATTGACATCAGCATGTGCTCGCCGTTCGGCGTCGGAAAAGGGGGACTCAAGTGGCCTAAGGGGTCTGGAACGATCTAGTCAAAAAGAAATCTATAGTCTATTACTAATAGTTATCATTAATTTATCCCCGATATCTAGCCGGCGCGGTGGGGTCGGCGATCAGATACCTGTTGCGGCTCCGGCCACCTTTCTGATGTCGGTCTTGCCGGTGGTGCGTTGGGGCACCCAGCTGATCAGCTTCTTGAATCCCTCGTTGAGGAGGAAGAAGGTCGTGAGGGCATAGAGAGCCACGATGAACGCCACTACCAACAGCTGGGCGGTGTTGGTTCCGCTCACCGCCGCGTCGGCCAGGTGCCCCAGCCCGGAACCGAAGCCCAGGAACTCGGCGACGATCGCCAGTGACCAGCTCCCTCCCATGGCGAGCAGCAGGCCGGTGCGCAGTTCCGGAATCGACCCCGGCACTATCACTCTGTAGTAGGTCTGCAGCCGGGAGGCGCCCAGTGTGCGGGCGCTTTCAATGTACCGGTCGGGCACGTTGGCTACCGCATTCATGGTGGCCACCACCAGGATTATCCACACCCCGAAGGCGATGTAGATGGTGATACCCAGGAAGCGGCGGCCCAGCACAAGCTGCAACCAGGGAGCCGCCACCAGGAGGGGGATCATCCGGAGGAAGTTCATGGGCGCCCACGCAGTCTTGCGCACCGCCGGCCAATAGGGAAGGAGCAGACCGGTCAGCAGACCGAGCGCCATGCCGAGCACCAGGCCGCACAACAGCCTGAAGAGCGTCACACCGGAGTGATAGGCGATGGCGAGGAACGCACCCAACCAGGTCGCTTCCCCACGGAGGATCGGAAGGGGCGCCAGTCCCTCGACATTGAGGCTCACGAACCCGAGGTCAAGCCCGCGGACGGTCCAGTACCTGGACATTCCGAAGAGGGTGTCACCGAACACGTACTCCCAGCCGGGAACCAGGGGATGCTCGAGAGTTCCATGAGGCACGACGTAAGACACCACCTGCCACGCCAGCATCAACAACACCCAGGAGACGAAGAAGAGCGGGCTGCGCCGCATGCCGGCCCACAGCATGTCCGGCCACGCCGCTATCCCCCGTCCCGCCCTGACCAGGACTTCCTTGACCCGGGTCGTTCGTAACGCAACCGGCCAGGCCAGGAACAGGACCAACCCGGAAACGAGGTAAGACCACGTGACGTGGATCACACCGTCGGTATGTGCCCAGGTGACGAAGGGGAGGCTGTCAGGCAGCTGAACAAGCAACCACGGGGTCAGGACAGCCCATATCAGCCATCCAATCCAGAAGAGGGCTCGGAGGAGCGCAGGCTGGTTCAAACCGTCGTCGCCTTCCCTTGCCTACAGGGCCAGTTGGCGGCCGCCCTCGGACCACCTCGTCAAGGAGCGTATTACCAATACCAGGATCCCGTCGACCACCGCAGCCAGCACGCCGAAGAACAGAATCAGGGCGACCACCGCGGTCGGCCCACCCGCGTGGCCCATCACGTAGCTCCACATGCGGATCAGGAACCCTCCTCCCATCTGCGGTCCCAGCACCTCCACCAGCGTCCCCAGACCCCAGGCGCCTCCCAGCGTGATCCGGAAGCCCCCCGCGATCTCCGGAATGGTTCCCCGCAGGTACACCCAGCGGAAGATCGTGCGGCGGTCCCCTCCCAGGGTGAGGGCTGATTCGATGATCCCCACCGGTATGTTCTCGGCCGCCCTGCGGGTGAAGAAATACATCAGAAGGGTGGTGTAGAAGGCGACCACCCCGATAGTCGTCAACAGGGGGTAGTCGATCCCGAACCAGATCACGAAGAAAGGCGCCACGATGAAGATCGGGGTCGTCCCGAAGAAGCCGGTTACCGGCGTGACCACGTCGGCGATCCACGGCATGATCAGGCTGCTCAGCCCGATCGCCAAGCCGATGACGGTCCCCAGCGCGACTGCGATCAGGATGTTGCGGGTGGTGTGCAACAGATGGGGAAGGTACCCGAAGCAGCGATCGGGAAGGCTGTCCAGCCTGCCCCTCTTGAACTCCAGATCTGCCGATTGGTCCGGACAGGCGTGAACGAAGTTGTCCTTCATCGGCTCGCTGAACATCAGGTTGTCCCCGAAGTGGGTGATGGCCTCGATCGGCGTCGGGATGAGATTGGAGAGGGGCGAGAAGGGCGCGGCCAGCAGCTGCCAGTACAGCAGGAACAGCAGCATCCCCAGGACCGAATAGAAAACGTAGGAGACCCGGCGGCGCCGCCTGTTCCGGCGGGCCGTCGCTCGTACGTTGAGAACATCGGTGCTGGTCGTGGTCACGGAGTCCCTTCGTCGTCCTCGTGGCTTGGGTTCACCCGAAGGACAGAGCGCGCTCGGCGCCCTTCTGTTTGCCTATCAGGCAACGCTACCGGAAAGCCTATCCGGCGGGAAACACGAGGGCGCCACACCCGTCGTCTTGCTCGGAGGAGAGCTGCAATCCCGTCACAGGGTGATCCAGATGGCGGCGTCGACCGCCACGGGGAAGCCACCGTCCTGGAGGAGGAGCGGGTTGACATCGATCGCTTCGATGCTGTCGTTCTCGAGGCCGATGCGCCCAAGGGAAACCAGGATCCTGGACAGAGCAGCACGGTCGGCGGCTTTTGCGCCGCGGACAGGACCCAGGATTGCCGCTCCTCGGATGCTGTCCATCATCGCCAGCGCGTCGCGTTCCTGGAGCGGGGCGATCCGGAAGCTGACATCATCCAGGACCTCGGTATAGATGCCGCCCAGCCCGAACATCACGCACGGGCCGAACTGCGGATCCCGGACCATGCCCGCCACGAGTTCGCGCGTTGCCCGGATTTGCGGCTGCACCAGGATGCCCTCCAACCCTCCGGCCGCAGCAGCCTCGATGGCCCTGAACGCCGACGCGACCTCGGCGCTCGTGGTGAGGTTCAGCTTGACGGCTCCGACCTCCGACTTGTGCGTCAGCTCTGCCCCGCAGCCCTTCAACACCACTGGATACCCGGTGTCGGCGGCCACGTCCACAGCCTCTTGCTGCGTGTTGACGAGGGTCGCATCCACCACGGGAATGCCATAGCTATCGAGGACGTTCCTGCTCTCGAACTCCGACAACGACCGCATCTCGCCCGCTCGGCTGGACAGATCGGCGCTGGTCCGCATCATGTTGCCCTCGCCGAGGCCACGAAACCCGAGTAGTCGGCCAGCCGGGCCAGGGTTCGAGCGGTGGAGTCGATGTCCGGGAACAGCGGGATGCCTCCGTCGACCAGTATCTCCCGCATCTCCTGGATGACCGTGCGGTATTCGGGTCCCGAACGGTAGGACCGCCACGTTGCTACCAGGGGTTTGCCGTTCATGTACGCGGATCCTGACTCGGCGAGGAAGGTGGCCAGCGCGGCTATGCGGTCGGGCGCCACGTCGTACATCCAGTCGATGTGGAAGTACACGACCACCATGTCGAGGTACTCCTGAGAGCTGAGAACCTTCAGCACGGCCGGCATCTGCGCCGGGTCGGTCATGACGTCGTGCGCGTCAACCGGATTCGTGATGATGTTCCCGGCAGCAGGGATGGTCTCACGAAGTTCGGCGCGAGCTTCGGCGGAGAGCGGCGGGAGTTCGAGGCCGGCCCGGCTGCATGAGTCGGCCGCCACCACGCTGCTACCACCTCCGGTCCCGATGATGGCGACTCCGTGCCCACCCGGCCGCGGGAGTCTCTTCAGGGCGTCGATCGTGTGCGCCATGTCCTGCACCGAGTCGACCCGGATCGCCCCGGTCTGAGCGAAGAACCCCTGCCAGATGCGGTCGTCGCCCGCCAGAGAGCCCGTGTGGGAGGCGGCCGTCCGGCGGGCTGCCCGGCTGGCGCCCGGCTTCACCATGACGACCGGCTTGTCCGGGGTCGTCCGGGCGACGATGTCGAAGAGCCGGCGGCCGTCGGCGACTCCTTCGAGATACACCCCGATCGCGTCCGTCTCCGGATCGTCCGAGAGGTACTCGACCAGATCCGAGGCATCGACGGTCAGGCCCGTTCCGTAGTTGACCACGGTGCTGAACGAGAGCCCGATCTGGGAACCGTATCCGATGATCCCGTCGGCAAACCCCCCGCTCTGGGTGAGAATCCCGACCGATCCGATCGCCTCGGGCGCCCCGGCCCATGTGACCAGCCGGAGCCTCGGCGAGAAGACACCCATACTGTTGGGACCGATCACCGCCAGATCACCCTCGACCGCGATCTTCGTGATCTCCTCTTGCAGGGCCTTGCCCTGGTCCTCACCAGTCTCGCCGAAACCGGCCGAGAAGATATGGACGTTGCGATTCCCGGTGGCAACGCAGTCGCGGAGGATCCAGGGGACGATGGGGGCGGAGAGGCCGATTATCACGAGGTCCACCGGCTCCGGAAGGTCGGTGAGGCCGGCATAGGCCTTGTGGCCACGGATGACGTCGGCCTTCGGGTTGATCGGGTAGAGGCGGCCGCGGTAGCCGAACTCGACCAGTTGGCCGAACATGTCCACCCAGCTCGCGCCCGGTTTGTCACGAGAGGCGCCCACGACCGCTATCGACTCGGGTTTGAGCATCGCGTCGAGCCCGGCCGAGCCTTGCATATCCCTAGCTCCTAGTGGTTCGAGTGTCGGCGGGAAAGACCGGCACGGCTACGGGTAATGGCGGGCGTTCGCACAG
This sequence comes from Acidimicrobiia bacterium, assembly GCA_011523395.1. Classification (GTDB taxonomy): domain Bacteria; phylum Actinomycetota; class Acidimicrobiia; order Spongiisociales; family Spongiisociaceae; genus Spongiisocius. The sequence goes on along the minus strand of WTGW01000097.1, from coordinate 29,875 downwards.
CCAGGCCCCAGCGAGCGCCTACTCGGAGAATGCGGAGGACGACAGGCTCTCCTGGAGGGCATAGATCGAACCCGGCCACGGCCGGGACGGATGGGGCAGCCTCACCGGGACGTCTGCTATCCGCGGCTCCACGACCGGTTCTCCCCTCAGCAGGCACGCGTTGTACTCATCCCAGGTACTCCAGGTGTCCCAATCGCCGAGGCCGAACAGTGGCCAGGCGTCCGCGGCCGCCAGCTCGAGGAACAGCACGCGCCGCGGCCGGTCCGAAGTGTTGGGCGGGGATCCGTGCAACATGCGGATGTGATGGATGGATATGCCGCCTGCCGGGACCTCTACGGGCACCGCGTCCGCCGGGTCGAAGTGGTCGCGGCCGACCGCGCCGACGAAGTAGCCGTCCTCGTGGTGGTCGTAGACCGGGTGGCGGTGGGAACCGGGAATCACGAGCAGGGCGCCGTTCTCCGTCGTCGTGTCGTCGATGGAAATGCCCACGGCCAAGAGGTCGTCGTTGGTGTGCGGCATGAAGCCCCAGTCCTGATGCCACTCCACGACGCTGCCGAACCCGGCGGACTTCATGTTCAGCTTCTCGCCCGTGAACCGGATGGACGGGCCGATCAGCTGCGCGACCATGTCGAGGATGGCGTCGTGATGCAGCATCGACATGTACAGGTCGTGGTGCAACGAGGGCCGTTTGATGCGGCGCACCCGGACGTCATCGGCCGTGTGACCGGGCTCCAGATCAAACCTCTCATCGCTCTCGGCCAGGAACCGGGTGCTCTCGACCAACTCATCGGTCACCCGCCGCAGCTCGCTGACCTCCAAGGACGACAGGACATCCCTGACCACGACGTAGCCGTGCTCGTTGTAGAAGTCGATCTGATCCCGGGACAGCATGTTCCGTCCAGCTCCGAAACCTAGGAATCGAGCTTGTAGAGGCGCGCGGCGGTGCCTCCCATGATCGCTGCCATTTCTTCGTCAGTGAACGGTTCGGAGCCCTGGCGCTCGGCGACATCGTTGACCCGACGGTAGAGCTCGGGCACCGCGGCGAAGTCACTGTCGATGCGAACCTTGTCGCTGTTGTCCGATCCGTACATGGCTCGACCGGTCGCCACGTACGACCTGAGCATGGCAAGGGCGTCATGGAGGGGCTCGGGCGCTCCGCCGGCGAAGTGGCAGAGATCGGCGTGGAAGTTGGGATGCTTCGCCACCATCAGTATCCCCTTGGTCACCCAAGGCCAGTTGACAACGACGATGACCTTCATATCGCGGAAGCGCCGTCCCACGCCGTCCAGGAGGAACGGATCCGCCATCTCCAATGACGCGTTGATTATGGGGGTCCATCCCGTGAAGAAGTGCACCGGGATGTCCAGTTCGATGGCCTTCTCGTATAACGGGTCCAGGCTGCGGTCGTTCGGGGAGTAGAGCTGGTAGCTGGGAACGAGCTTGAGAGCCCGGAAGTCCAGCTCCTTCACGCACCGCTCCAACTCCTCGACCGCCCAGGGAATACCCCTCATCGGATCGATACAGGCAACGCCCTTCAGCCGGTCCGGGTACATGGCGACCTGGTCGGCCGTGTAGTCATTCGGTACGTACACCTCGTACTCGTCCGGATGGTCGGGATGGAAAGTGGTACGGCGGATGTCGCTCCCCTGGACCATCCCGATGTCGATTCCCGACCTATCGAGCAGGTCGACCATCCACTTCCCGTCCGTAGTGCCGTACTCGACACCGTAGGGCCGGTACAACTCCTCCATCCACCAGTGAGGGACCTGCTCCGGCACCTCGGTGAGGTGTAGATGGCAATCTACGGTGACCATGGACTCTCCTGCGGGTGTCGGGCGGGATCGGCAACGGGCGTTACCCGTAGGAGAATAGACAAGGGCCAAGTGACGGCGGCGACCACGTACGTCGCGCTCCGTGGCGGAGGCCATAAGGGCCGGATACACTCGACGGTCGGCGGGCAGCCGAGGCGTGAGGAGACTTGTCGTGCCGCAGACGAACGAGGGTCGGCTTCCGACGGAGTTGTTTGCCCAGGCCGCCGCGGCGGGCATTCGAGTTTCAGTCCGCTGATGTCATCAAGCCCGCCGAGCGTGTCCTCTCAAGCCTCGATGGCCGCGCTCGGAGCCGTCGGCGTCCTGCTCATGATGGGCGCATGGGAACTGGTGGGAAGGCTCGAGCTCCTCGGGCGCAACTGGCAACCTCTCTCGGCCGTGGTCCGGGCGTTCCTTGAGAGCCTTCCTGTCTTCGGCAGGGCCGCCAGGGCCACCATCATCGACGCAGGCAAGGGATTCGTCGCCGGGATCCTGCTGGGCCTGGCGCTGGCGGTGCTGGGACTGCTCGCACCGGCATTGAACCGCGGTATCGGCCGGATGGCGACCCTGATCAACTCGATACCGTGGATAGCGCTCGGACCTGTCCTGGTCATGATGGTGTCGCAGGAGACCGTGCCTTTCACGTTCGCTCTGCTGGCCGTCTTCTTCGCCAGCTTCATCGCCATCACCTCGGGTTTCTACCTGGCCCGCCAGACTCACCATGACCTCCTCACCAGCCTGGGGTCCTCTCGCTGGACCAGGTTCAGGCGGCTGCAGCTACCGGTCGCGGTGCCGTCGTTGATCTATGCCGCCAAGCTCGGGGCCCCGGCGGCGATGTTCGGCGTGGTCTTCGGGGAGTGGTTCGGCTCTTCACGTCCCGGGCTAGGCGCGCTGATAGTCACGTCGATGCGGAGTCTCCGCGCCGACCGCCTATGGGCGGCGGCCGCTCTCACGTCCCTGATCGCCATTGCAGTATTCGCCGTGTTCGCCGCCCTCGAGCGGGCAGCACTGAGCCGGTTCCGCTGATGCGACCTACCGATGGGACCCAGGCCGCCGTGAACGATCCATCAACCCGGACGGGCCGCGAGGGTGATCCCCGGCTTCCTACCGTCCGGTCCCTCACGCGCCGCTTCCTTGTCGCCGTCTGGCCCTACGTCCTCGTCATCGGCGCATGGCAGGCGTGGGTGACCCTCGGGGGCGTACACCGGCTTGTGATCCCCGAACCGGGCGCGGTGGCTCTCGACATCTGGTCGGCCCCAGGCGAGTACTGGTCCTACGGCTGGCGGACCGTGCTGGAAGCCGCCGCCGGTCTCGCGATCGGGACCGCCATCGGGGTGGCCGCCGCGATCGCGGTGTGGTTCTCCCGGGTCCTCCGCGGTCTGCTGACGACCTCCATGATCCTGCTCTACTCCGCTCCCATCGTGGCCACAATCCCGATCATGGCGAAGGTGCTGGGCTATTCCGCCACCACGGTCCTGGCCATCGCGGCCATCGTGTCCATGTTCCCCACGTTCGTCCTCGTCAACTCGGGCCTGCTGGATTTGCCGGCGGGCTCCTCGGATGTCTTCCGGAGCCTCGGCGCTCCACGAATGGTGCAACTGCTGAGACTGGCCTTGCCTGCCGCGATGCCGAACTTCCTCGTCGCCTTCCGTCTCAACGCGGCGGTCGCGTTCATCGCGGCCGTCATCGGCGAGTACCTGACCGGCGTCCGGGGCCTGGGCTGGTTGTTCGCGCTCTCGTTCAGCCGGTTCGATGTCGACCGGGCCTGGGG
>WTGW01000097.1:0-26196 GCA_011523395.1 Acidimicrobiia bacterium | reverse complement strand
TGGGCTGGTTGTTCGCGCTCTCGTTCAGCCGGTTCGATGTCGACCGGGCCTGGGGGGCGGCGATGGTCATCATCGCTCTGTCCATCCTCTCCTACGCACTCGCCAGCCGGGTCGAGGAACGGGGAATCGAACGCTGGACCTGAGCGAGCGCGGGTTCGGCGTCGATGAAGGACCCGCACCGTTCGGAGCGGTCCGCGGTCACACTGATAGCGGTCACCGGGCGCTCGTTCGGGTCGTGTGGCAGGCCCTCCCGGTGGGCGGCGAGCTTGCATCGGTATGCTTGTCCGGGCCGGCGAATCGGTTCACCCCGATCCGCGCAGGGAATGAGCTAGGAAAGTCGGAGTGCGACTACCAGGAGGAGGACGCATGATTACCCAGAGGAAACGGATCAAGTGGATATCGGTAGTTGCGCTCCTCGCCCTGCTGGCGGTCGCCTGCGGGGACGACGAGACTGCCGAGACGCAGGCGACGCAGGCCACGGCCGCCCCGACTACCACCGCCGCCCCGACTACCACCGCGGCCCCGGCTACGACCGCGGCTGAGGTAACCGAGACCACCGCGGCACCGACCACCACGGCAGCTCCGACTACCACCGCGGCGCCCGCGCCCGCCGAGCCGACCGATATCAGGCTGAGGCTGAGCTGGATCGCCGATCCCGGCTTCATGGGGCTCTACGAGGCCGTCGAACAGGGCTTCTTCGATGACGAGAACATCAACGTCACGATCGAGCACGGTGGCCCGAACGTGCCCAACTCGACCCAGGTGGTTGCGGGTGGAGCGGCCGATATCGGCGTCACCGATCCGTTCTCGCTCGCTCTGGCCATGTCGGAGGGAGCGGACTTCGTGGTGTTCGGCGTCAGGATGCAGTCCGACCCCACGGGTATCGGTTCGCTCTGCGACAACCCGATCAACTCTCCGGCCGACATCGCCGGCAAGAAGATCGCAGGCGGCACCACCGACGGATTCCTGATCGATGCGCTGCTCACCGCCAACGGGTTGGAGCCCGGCACCTACGAGCTGGTTCCGGCCGGCTGGGACATGTCGCCGGTGGTCGACGGAACGGTCGACGGCATGCTGATCTGGGTCAACAGCCATCCCCTCCCGCTGAACGCGGCGGGGATCTGCAACGTCAGCTGGACGTTCAGCGAGATGGGCCTGCCCGCCTACCAGGACCTGTTCTTCACCACGACAGAGTTCATGGCCAACAATCGCGAAGCGATCGTGGGTTTCCTCCGGGCCAACATCAGGGGCTGGGAATACGCCTTCAACGATCCTGCCCACGCCATAGACCTGGTGATGAACACCTGGGGCGGGGTCGATCTCGGCCTGATCCTCGAGGACCAGTTCCCGATCCACGAAGCGCAGATCCCCCTGATGACCAGCCCCCTCACCGATGAGAAGGGCCTGTTCTGGTTCGATCTCGACCAGATCCAGAACATCCAGAACGGTTACGTGATCACGGCTACCGGGCTTGCATCGATCCCGGACGCCGCCGACGTCTACGACATCTCGATTCTCGAGTCTGCCTACGAGGGCTGTGGATCCTCACTGCTGGACTGCTAGAAGCGAGTTCTCGACCGTATAGAGCGCTGCCTCTCCGGAAGGAGGGGCAGCGCCTCTTTTCTCCTAAGGTCCGGCGCCGGCCGGAACAGTGTCTACAGCCCGAGCTTGTACAGCCGGTTGGCGGTACCTCCCATGATGGCCTCCATCTCGTCGTCCGAGATTTCGGCCGTGCCCCGCCTGGCGGCGACCTCGTTGACGGCGCGGTAAAGCTCGGGGACGGTCGCCACGTTCTTGCCGATCCTGATCTTGTCGTTCCCGTCCGATCCGTACAGCGCCCGATCGATCGCGCCGAAGTCCTTGATCTTCAGCAGCGCGTCGTAGAGCTGCTCCGCGCTCCCCCCTCCGAACCACGCCAGGTCCATGTAGAAGTTGGGATGGCGGGCGGCGACGGCGATTCCTTCATCGATCCATGGGAAGGCCAGGTAGAAGACCACCTTCAGGTCGCGGAGCTCCCTACCCACATCATCCAGCAGGATCGGATTCGAGTATTTCATGGGAGCGTTGATGATCGGCGTCCACCCCGTGAAGAGGTCCACGGGAACGTCGAGCTCGATGCACTTCTCGTAGAAGGGATACACCCGGCGGTCGTTGATGGCGTGGTCGTGGTAGGCGGTCTTGAGGGCCAGGGCCACGAACCCGTGCTCCTTGATGAAGTACTCGGTCTCGGCGAGGGCGTCCTGCGGATCGCGCAACGGATCGACCGCCACCTGGCCGCGGAGCCGGTCCGGGTGTTTCGCCACCTCTTGGGCGATCCACTCGTTGGGGATGTACACCCCGTGGTCGCCGGGATGGTCCGGATGTGAGGTGGTACGCCGGATATCGCCGCCCTGCACGATCGCGATGTCGATTCCGGCATCGTCGATCATGTCCACTATGTCCTGGCCGTACCGGGAGACGCCCGTGCCCCCATATGGCAGGTACATCTCCTCCATCCACCACTTGGGGACCTGGCTCGGCGTCAAACCGATGTAGTGGTGGCAGTCGACGGTGACCATGGTCGCTCCTAGTAGTAGATGGCCTGACCCGGCACAGTACTAGCAGGGGTCGGCGGCCCATCACCGGGCACCGGCGCGCGGCATAGAATCTCGCCATGCGTACGGGCCTGACCCCCGAGGACTTGGGTGACATGCTCGATCGCCCGCTCCTGGCGACGCTCGCGACCTACCGCCGGGACGGTCTGGCCCTGCTGTCGCCCGTGTGGTTCGAATGGCGGGACGGTGGGTTCAACATCGCTATCGGCCGCGACGACGTGAAGGCGAGGCACCTGAGGCGGGACCCGCGGGCGTCGGTCGTCGTGGCGGAGGTCGAACCGCCGATGCGCGGCCTGGAGATACGCGGCTCCGCTCGGCTGTTGCCCCAGAGTCCCGAAGTCGATCGCCGCATCGTCGGGCGCTACGTCGCCGCCGCCGAAGTAGACGACTACCTGGCCGGACTACCTCCGGGTACGCTCGTCCGGCTCGAACCCGGGGAGCTCCGGGCATGGGACTTCACCGACGAGCATCACTGAACCGGAGCCCTCCGGTGCCGGCTATCGACGCCGGCTAAGTCTGCCCGCCGTGCTTATCGCCACCGTCGACGCGGACCTCGCAGCCGGTCATCATGGCTGCCAGGTCGGACGCGCAGAACAAGGCAACCCGGGCCACATCGTCAGGCACGCCGGCGCGGCCGAGCGGTAGCTCCCGGCTCATCTGCTCCGCTAGGCCGTCGAGGGCCCAGCCCCCCTCCGCAGCCGACTCCTCCATCCCCGGCGTGAGGATGACCGTGGGGGCCAGCGCCAGGACCCGGATCCCGTGCGGTCCGAGCTCCGCCGCCATCCTTCTGGTGAGCGCCACCACCCCCTGCTTCGAGGCGACGTAGTGCGGAGCGCCTTCCCGGACGTAGGCGGGCGCCGTCGAGATATTGATGATGACACCCCCCGTCCGCCGGGCGATCATCCGGGCGGCCGCCTCCCGGGCGCCCAGATAGGTACCGCGCAGGTTGACGTCGAGGACGCTATCCCACTGGGCGTCATCGATGTCGAACAGGGCGTCATCCGGGTAGATGCCCGCATTGTTCACCCAGACGTCGATCCCGCCCGTCCGGGCTACGGCAAGATCGGCCAGGGCGACGATCGACCGCCGGTCCGTGACGTCCACGCCGGCTGCAACGGCCCGATCGGTGCCCAGTGATTTGACCGCCTCCGAAGCGCGCTCCCGGTCGATGTCGGCGACGATGACATGGGCGCCGGCCTCGATGAACCGCCGGGCGATGGCGTAGCCGATGCCCCTACCTGCTCCGGTGACCACTGCGGTGCGCCCACCGAGAGCAATGAGGTCTTCGATCGTCCGGTCGCTCATATCCGCGACGGCCACATCCACCTCCTTCGTCTCGTCTGGAGCCAGCACGCGAGCGGCCGACGGTGACGCCTACGCGCTGATCCCGAATAGCTCGGCAGCCGTGCCGCCCATGATCCCGGCCATCTCCTCATCGGTGATATCGGTGCCCTGCTCGCGTGCGATCCGGCGGGCGTCCCGGTAGAGATCCCTGGCGTCGGTGTTGTCCGATCCGAAGACCACGCGGTTGATAGCGCCGAGTTCCTTGAGCTTCACAAGGGCGCCCGCCAGGCCTTCGGGTCCCCAAGCGGTCCATCCCGCCATCTCGGCGTAGAAGTTGGGGTGTTTGGCGACCACCGCCACCCCTTCGTCCACCCATGGGTAGCCGAGATGCGCCACGATGACTTTCAGATCCCGGTAGCGACGTCCGATGTCATCCAGCTGGATCGGGTCCTGGAACTCCATGGCCGAGTTGATGGTGGCCGTCCATCCGGTGTGGATCATCACCGGTATGTCCAACTCGAGACACTTCTCGTAGAGCGGGTCCAGCCGGCGGTCCTTCGGGGAGTAGTGGTGATAGGTCGGCACGAGCTTGAGCAGCCGGAAGTCCAATTCCTTCACGCATCTCTCCAGCTCGAGCACCGCCGCCGGGATGTCCCGGAGGGGATCCATCGCCGCCACGCCATAGAGGCGCCCTCCCGACAGGGCGACCTGGTGGGCGACGTAGTCGTTGGAAACGAAAACACGGCGGTCGTGAGGATGATCGGGGTGGTAGGTCGTGCGGCGGATGTCTCCACCCTGGATCATGCCGATGTCGAATCCGGTGGCGTCCAGGTGTTCGACGATATCCGAACCATCCACGGAACCGACGTCCCATCCCCAGGGCGCGTACATCTCCCGTACCCACCACTCGGGGGCGTGCTCGGGCACCTCGGTCACGTGCAGGTGACAGTCGATCCTTGCCATCGGTCAGCCTCGCAATCCGTACAGGCGCGCCGCGTTACCACCCAGTATCGCCGCCATCTCCTCGTCCGTGAACGGCTCGGCTCCCCTCTCCCGGGCTACCCGGTTCACGCTGCGGTACACGTCCGGCACCGTGGCCTCCTCCCGGCCGACCCGCACCTTGTCGCTGTTGTTGGATCCGTACAGCACCCGGTCGAGCGCCGACAGCGACCGGAACCGGTCCAGGGTCTCGAACAGAGGCTCGGGCCCGAGTTCGGCGTAGTGATACATGTCGCCGTGGAAGTTGGGGTGTTTCGCCACCAGCAGGATGCACTGGTCGATCCAGGGATCGGCCATCGAGATGATCACCTTGAGGTCGCGGAAGCGACGGCCGACCTCGTCGAGCTGCACCGGATCCGCGTTTTCGAGCTTGGCCGTGATGATCGGGGTCCATCCGGTAAAGAAGTGGGCGGCGATGCCCAACTCGATGCATTTCTCGTAGATCGGATCCAGGCGCCGGTCGTTGGGCGAGAAGTGAAGGTAGGAACCGAGCAGCTTGAGGGCGCGGAAGTCCAACTCGTTGACGCATCGGTCCAGTTCCTCCAGGGCGGCGCCCATGTCTCGGATCGGGTCGATACATGCGACTCCCTTCAACCGGTCCGGGAAGAGCGCAACCTGTTCAGCCGTGTAGTCGTTGGGAACGAGGACATCGTGCTCGGCGGGATGATCGGGATGGTAGGTCGTCCGTCGCATGTCTCCACCCTGGACCAACCCGACGTCGACGCCGGAACGATCCAGGAGGTCGACTATCCACTGCCCGTCATAGTTGGCGAGAGCTCCTCCCCCGTACGGCCGGTACATCTCCGTCAACCACCACTCGGGTATGTGGTCCGGGACCACGCCGAGGTGCAGATGACAGTCGACGCTGACCAACGAGGCCTCCCATCGTGGATAGTTCGATACGGCGGTGGGCGGTCATTGTACAGGGCGGCCCAGGCGTGACTGCCCGGCGCCAGCGGGATGTAGGCTGGCTCCGGCTGGATCTCACGGGACGTTCTCGGGCATCCTCCGTCCCGGCACCACATTGGGAGGACTTGGAATGATGAGGCTGTCGGGTGCGAGGGTCGTCATAACGGGTGCGGGGTCAGGGATCGGTCGCACGGTGGCCGAGAGGTTCATAGAGGCCGGCGCCGGGGTGCACATATGCGACATCGACGCCGGTGCATTGGCCGCAACCCGGGAAGAAGTGCCAGGTATCTCGACGACCCTGGCCGACGTCGGATCGGAAGAGGACATCGGCAGGCTGTTCGACGACGCGGTCGGGCGACTGGGAGGGCTGGACGTCCTGGTGAACAACGCCGGGCCGAGCGGCCCCACGGTCCCGGTCGACGAGCTCACCTACCAGGACTGGCGCGCCTGCATCAGCGGCAACCTCGATGGGGCCTTCCTCAGCACGCGGGCCGCGGCGCCGCACCTCAAGGAGGCCGGCAAGGGGGCCATCGTCAACATGTCATCCGTCTCGGGACTCTTCGGTTCCCCGCTGCGGAGCCCGTACGCGGCGGCCAAATGGGCGTTGCTCGGCCTGACGAAGACGTGGGCCTCCGAACTCGGCCCCTACGGCATCCGGGTGAACGCGGTGTGTCCGGGAGGCGTGGCCGGTCCCCGGCTCGACCGGGTCATGCAGGACCTGGCCGACGAGCGGGGCGTTCCCTTCCAGGAGGTGTCCGACGAGTGGAAGAGGCAGGCATCCCTCCGGACCTTCATCGAACCCGACGAGATCGCCAATCTGGTCCTCTACCTGTGCTCCCCTCTGAGCGCCGGTATCACGGGAGCGGTCATCCCCATCGACGGCCACCTCGAGACACTGGTCGGCTAGCGGGACAACGCCTTCGGGGCCGGGCGTCCGGTGGTCCGGTTGTAGGTACTGCGCCCCCAACTATCGTGACGCGCCAGATGACGAGGAGGGTGATGAGACCTAGCCCGGACGAAGTACAGCGAATCACCGTGGTGGGCGCCGGGACGATGGGCCATGCGATCGCCCAGGTCTTCGCCCAGGCCGGGATCGACGTGGACTTGGTGGATCTCGACGAGACAGCCCTGGCGCGCGCCCCCGGATTGGTGGAGGCCAACCTGCGCGTGCTGGTCGACGGGGGCCGTCTGACCCCCGATGAGATCCCGGCGATCCTGGGGCGCCTCCACCCGACCACGTCGCTGTCCGAAGCGGCGGCCCGGGCCGAGTTCGCGATGGAGGTGGTCAGCGAGACCATCGCCGCCAAGCAGGCGGTCGTCAACGCCTTCGAGGATGCGGCCGCGTCCGATGTGGTGCTGGCGAGCAACACGTCGGCTCTGGACCTGTTCGCTCACGTGACGGCCGCGAGACCCGAGCGGTTCGTCTGCGCCCACTGGTTCATGCCCCCTTACATCGTCCCTCTGGTGGAGGTGGCCGGTGGGCCCGAATCGTCGAGTGAATCGCTCGAGTGGACCGCCGACCTGCTCCGGCGGATCGGGAAGCAGCCGCTTGTGATGAAGCGGTTCGCGATCGGGTTCATCGCCAACACGATCATGATGGCGATGGGGGCTGCGGCGGAGGAGCTGATGGACGACGGCGCCGCGACGCTGGAGGACATCGATTTCGCGCTGAAGACCAGCGTCGGCGTGCGGCTGGGGCTGGTGGGGATCTTCCAGAGTCTGGACTTCAACGGGCTCGACCTGATCGCCGAAGGCACGGCGGAGATGGGACGCGAAGTGCCGCCCTACCTCAAGGAGGTCGTGGACCAGGGCTTCTACGGACCCAAGACGGGCCGAGGCTTCTATGACTACGGCGGCCGCCCCGAGCGAGACGTGGTGCGCAAGCGGGACCTGGCCTACCTGGCCGTCCTGGACGCCCTGGAGGAGGCAGACGCCTTCTCACCGCTGTAGGAGGATGCCAAACCACTGGACTCGGCCTTGGTTGCCGAAACTCCGCCGGTGTCGGCTGCCGGCGCGAGGAGCTTTTCCCGGTCTCGCCGACTCCCAGCGGACACACATCCCGGCCGAAGGGGTAGTTCTTGTCACACCCTCGCTATATAGTGTTCGATAACCGTTAACCCCCGATTCTTCATGCTCGGACGGCGGGTTCTTCGAAGCTGATTGAGAAGGGCTCTCTCTTACGTGGCCGTATCGGCCAGCCAGCCCGTGTTAATGAAGAATCCGGGTTAAAAGCACCGGCGGCCCATCTCCGACGTCGACCGGGCCGTGCGAGGGATCAAATCGTTCGAGACCGCCCCCCGAGGGCTTGGCGGGACGCGTCTCGGACCAAGGTGGTGGCGGAGGGGGAGGGCCCAGCGGGTGGAGCCGGGCCGTCGCGTTTTTCGCGTTCTTGCGACCCGGGAACCAACTCCCGGCTACAGGCGGCCGGCGCCGTGCTCGGGGTAGATCTCTTGATAGAGCTTTCCCCGCTCGTACGGGTAGGCGACCAGGACGTCCTCGTCGATCTCTATCCCCAGTCCGGGCCCGGTCGGGACCGCCATGCGGCCGTCCTCGACGCGATCCATGCCGAAGATTGGGTCGACCAGCAGATCGTCCCGCAGCGGCTGGTACGGATCGGGGTCGTACTCGAGCACCTCGGGCTCGATGGCAGCAGCGAGATGGAGACCAGCGGCCACTCCCACCGCGGTCAGACCCCCGATGTGGGGAACCACGGCCAGATCGTGAGCCTTCGCTAGGGCCGCCACCTCCATGCAGGCCAGTATGCCGCCGCAAACCGTCGGGTCCGGCTGGAGAACGTCCGCGGCGCGATGATGCACCACGTTCCTGAATCCGGCCAGGGAGAAGACGCGCTCGCCCACCGCGATACGGACGGGCGACTCAGCCCGGAGCTCGGCGAGCGCCTCGATCATGTACTGGGGCAAGGGTTCCTCATAGAAGCTCACGTCGTACGGTTCCATCCTCCGCGCCAGGCGGATCGCCTCGCGGAGCGTGTACGTCCAGTAGCCGTCAGCCATCAGAAGGCAGTCATCGCCGATGGCTCGCCTGGTCCGGGCGATCAACTCGAGATCCCGATCCGGATCGTTGCCCAGCCGCACCTTGATGGCTTTGATCCCGACCCCGAGGACATCATCGAAGTACGTCTCGTGCCAGCCCAGGTCCACCTCGAACGCGGTGGTCCCCGTGGCGTACAGGGGCAGGCTGTCCACGCCGGCGCCGAGTATGGCCGCGAGGGAGACACCGTGCTCTTGACCGAAGATGTCCCACAGGGCGATCTCGATGGCGCCGATGACCTGCGCCGAGATACCGTCCCATCCGAGGTAGCCGTCCAGCCATAGGTGCATCTCGGCGAGGCGGGCCCGGATCGCCAGCGGGTTCTTGCCGACCAGCACGTCGGCGAGGACATCATCGACGATGGTCTCCACGACCGTGGGGTACGAATGCCCGTAGGACGAGCTTGCCTCACCCCATCCCACGTGCCCGGCGTCCGTGTCGATCTTGACGAGCGAGAAGCTCCGATGCATCTCCGGGTCGACCTTCATGTAGCCGGCCGAGAAGGCGGTGATCCGGGTGATCTTCACGCGGTCACCGCCGCAGGCCGGGTCGAAGCGTCATTGCTGTGTCCCGGCCTCGAACTTGCCCACGAGGGTGGGAGGGGGAACCTCGTCCGGTGCGGTCTCCAGGTAACCGGTGACGCTGATGATCGTGTCCCTGAACCAGATGTCGAAGGGATTATCGGAGGCGGTCATCTTGTCGAGGATGCCCTGGGGGTCGACGCCGTCGATGGCCACGATCGCCAGATCCATCCCGGGAAGACGCTGCTCCCAGACCACCTCGCGCGCCACGCCCATCCTCCGGTGATGGTCGGCCCACTCCTCGTACCGGGGTCCGGTGACCTCTCGCATCATCTGGCGCCACGCCTCCCGTTTCCCAGGAAGGATCGGCGCCACTATCAGAAACTCGGTCGTCTCCGCCAACGAGGTCTCCCGTTCTCTGGGCAGGTGCGGAGTGTATCAATCCGGTGGATCGCCCCACCGCCTTCCACCGTGGGTGTGCTCCTAGGAGTGTGCTGAAAAATGTCCAGTTGGCCCGATAATCCGAAGCGAAGCCCCAGGTCAATGAGTCGTGGGCCAACCCACCCTCGTCTTTTTTAGCATGCTCCTAGACTCGCCGGGTGCGGTTGCTGCCGACTCGCCCACCCGACTGGAGCGCACCGGTGTGAAGGTTTTCGACTTCGATCCGGGCAGGATCCACCTCTTGAGCTTGAGCCAGGGGGATGACCTGCTGGGCTCGCTGACAGAGTTCGCCCGATCCAACGGCGTCCTGGGCGCGACGATCACCTTTCTCGGCTCGGTTAGCCGCGCCGACCTCTCCTGGTACGACCCGGATACCGGCGACTACCGCACCTTCGTCCGGGAGCAGCAACTCGAGGTCGCGGGCGGGACGGGCAACATCTCCCTGTACGAAGGCCAACCGCTGGTGCACATACACGCCGTGTTCGCCGATTCCACCGGACGCACGATCGGCGGCCACATCAACCCCGGAACCACGGTGTTCGCGATGGAAGCCACCGTCCAGGAGCTGACGGGCGACCCGCCGGAGTTCTGGGGAACCTTGTGATCCGGTACCGGCCTCCGGCCGCAATGCAATGCCCGGCCAAACTGGTGGGGTATCGCCGCAACCGATCCTTGAGTAGCGGTCTGCCTGCGAGGCGGACCGCTAGTCTCCGCTTCGGCGGAACCCCGTAAGGAGGCGCCATTGACTGACCGCATTGCCGCTGAAGTGGGCGGAGAGATCGCCGACGGGTCCCCGGTCATCTCGCTGCGGGATGTGAGTAAGGAGTTCAAGCTTCGCAGGGGCGAGTCGTTGCTGGCGGTCTCGGACGTCAGCTTCGATGTGGCGGCCGGGGAGTTCGTGGCGCTCATCGGTCCCTCCGGCTGCGGTAAGTCGACCCTGCTACGGCTGGTTGGATCGCTGGAGGTGCCTTCCCGCGGAACAGTGGTCGTGAACGGGCGGCAGCCGGCCGAGCTGGCAGCCGCGCATCGCCTGGGAGTGGCCTTCCAGGATCACGCCTTGCTGCCCTGGCTCAGTTCGTGGGACAACATCGCGCTGCCGTTCCACGTGGCCGGAATGAAGCCGGACCGCGAGCGCATCTCCGATCTCATCTCCCTCGTCGGTATGGCGGGGTTCGAGAAGGCGAGGCCCAAGCAGCTCTCGGGCGGGATGCGCCAGCGCGTCGCCATCGCCCGCGCCCTCGCCCTGAACCCCGAAGTCCTGCTTCTCGACGAGCCGTTCGGAGCCCTCGATGCGGTGACCCGCCGGCAGATGAACATGGAACTGCAGCGGATCTGGTCGGCTCAGCAGCACACCACGATTCTCGTGACCCATTCGGTGGACGAGGCCCTGTTCCTCGCCGACCGCGTCATCGTTCTGACCGAGCGGCCGGGACAGGTGAAGCTGGTGCAGGAAGTGGAGTTCGAGAGGCCTCGGACACGGGAGTTGGCGACCACTCCGGAGTTCCACGCCATAGCCGACGAGCTCACCCTGGCCCTGGACTCGACGGGAACCTGAGAGCCTGATCCCCGCAGATCAGCCCAGGCCGCGGATCAGGCTGCCCTGTGCTCGGAGCCGACCAGAAGGAAAGTGGCGCCCCGTCAGTCGGAGACGCCACTTCCCTATAACCGGGAGACCCGGGCGATCAGCACTCGAGGAGCGAAGCTCCGCAGCCGGCGAACGCATCGTCGAGCAGGCTGGTGTCGACCATCGACTCGGTACTGGGTAGGTTCTCGATACCCGTCAGGGCCAGGACATCCCACATGGTGGACGCCATGAGATCGAAGTCCATCTGGAACAGACCCTTCTCGTCGGTGAGGCTGCTGGTCATCAGGGGTACCTGGGCGTCATGGACAGGCCGCTGGAACGAAATGTCCATGCCGATCTCGGCCCCTCCCCACTTATTCATCATCAGGTCGATGGCGGCATCCGGATCGGCGAAGGCCGCTTCCCAGCCCTTGATCATCGCCCGCAGGAATCCCACCACCGCATCGCGGTTGGCGTCCAGGAAGCTGCGGTTGACGAAAGCCAGGTCGTGATACATCTGCATGCCCAGGTCGGCATAGGACACGGCCACGTTGTCGATGCCCATGAAGTCGAGAATGACGGGGTGGCTGTTCATGTAGTTGATCTGGCCACGCACCAAGCCTTCAGCGACCGGTGACGGGTCGTAACCAACCGGGACCATGTCGTAACACCCGGCCTCCAGCCCGTTGAGGGTCAGCAGCGCATCGAGTTGGACTATGTCACCGGGGGTGGCCCCGATCTTGCTGCCGCATATGTCGCTCGCAGTCAGGATCGGGTCCGAGGCCAGGGAACTGATCCCCAGGATGCCCTCTTGCAACCTTGTCCCGAAGATAACGAATTCATCGCCCTGTGACACTGCGTCGGCAATGATGGCCAGACCACCGAAGCCGATGTCCGCAGCTCCCCCGGCCAGGATCTGGACGGGATGCGGCACGTTCGGGCCGCCGTACTCGAACTCGGCCACTACGTTCTCCTCGGCGAAGAACCCCAACTCGTCCGCCATGTACAGCCCGAGGAATCCGGGATCAGCCGTCCAGTTCAGCCGGACACGGATAACCGTCGGCTCCATGGGAGCTTCTGTGGTCGGCGCCGCCGTTGTGGCGGGCGCTGCTGTCGTATCCGGCGCCGCCGTGGTTGCGGGCGCTGCTGTCGTATCCGGCGCGGCCGTGGTTGCGGGCGCGGCAGTCGTTGCGGGGGCAGCCGTCGTAGCGGCAGGCTCGTCATCTCCGCACGCAGCGGCCAGCAAGGCCAATACGAGAATCATCCCGCCCAGTCGTGATCTACGTGAGTACCGCAATGGTCTCCTCCTACTTCGCCTCGGATGCCTCAGTCTGCCACCCCTGGTCGGAGAATGCACCTGGTTTTGCCCACGACGAGTTCGGCAGGAGGCCGGTACGGCCTAGAGCATCCGCTGCTGCCCGCGCTCCTCAAGCCGGCTGGCGCCGACGTACACGACAACCGACAGGACGACTATCACCACCGCGGAACCCCAGGCCCGCGCCATTTCGAGACCGCCGTACGAGAGAGCGAAGAGCCACCCGAGGCCGTCACGGCCGGTGAGGTACTCCCCCAGGATCGCGGCGACGATCGCCAGGGCTCCGTTCAGCCGTAGCGCTGTAAGGAAGTCGGGTACTGCCGAGGGCAGCGCCAGGTGACGCAATCTGGCGCGGCGCCGTGCTCCCATGACGGAGAACACATCGTCGGCGCCGGGGGGTGTGGAACGAAAACCGGAACTGACCAGCACGAAGGTCGGGAACATCGAGACCAGGGCGGCCACCGCCACCACCGTGGTCCGCGTGTAACCGATCACCCTCGCCATGATCGGGACGGTCGCTACCAGCGGAACGGAGTACATGATGATCATGGGTGTGGTGAGCATGCCCCTCAGCACCGGGGACAGCCAACTCGCCAGTGCCGCCACCAGCCCGATGACGCTGCCGACCAGGAGACCCACCGCAGCCATCTGCAGCGTGTTGAACGTGTACGAGAGATAGGTCCCCGGATCACCGGCGATATCGCTCACCACCGATTCGGGGGTGGGGGCCACGATCGGACTGACGTCCCAGATCGTGACCGCGAACTGCCAGAAGCCGATAATGAAGACGAAGGGCCACACCGTGAGAGCAACATCCACCAGTCGGCGGCGCCAGGATGCGGGCTCCCTCTCTCCCTCCTTCGATCGGCCGGAACCGGCCAGTTCCCGCACGTCCTGGCGGACGGAGAAGTCGCGACGCCGGACTAGTTCCTCCACCAGGGCGAAGAGGCCGAAAGCCACGATCGCTATGAAGGCCGTCAGCCCTGCGGCGGCCCAGAGACGGGCGGTGAAGAACTGCTGGAGGGCCACGACCATCACCAGGCCCAATCCCGGCTCGGTAGTGCCGAACCATTCGCCAAAGACCACGCCGAACATGGCGGCGGGTGCGCCGAGCTTGGCCGCGTACACGATCGAAGGCAGGACCGCCGGTATCTCGAGCCTCCAGAAGCGGCTGGTCCTGGACGCCCCCAGAACGGTGAACACGTCCTGATGGGATGCGCCCACGAGGTTGAAACCGGAACTCACCGCAATGAAGCTCGAGAAGAACACGGCCAGGCTCGCGAAGACCACCGGAGTCGCCGACGACGACACCACCATGACGATGAGCGGGCCCAGGGCGATCCAGGGGATGGAATTGACGACGGTGGCCAGCCGCCCGATGCCCCGGCGGAGCGGGATGATGACCAGCCCGATGATGGCCAGAGATATTCCCAGTGCCATCCCGGCGGCGAACCCCCGCACCGCGTCCCGGATCGTGCCCGCGGCGGCCCGACGCAGGATCTCCCTGTCCTTGGAAAGAGACTCGAGAACATCCGTGAAAGGCGGCCAACCCCTACCGAACACCTCGAATTGACCGACCAGTTCCCATCCCGCGAGGAGGACTCCCACGCCTGCAACCCCCAGGGCGGCCGATCGCCAACCGGCTACTCCCTTGCCGGTGATGGCCCCTCCGGTTGCCATATTCCCATCGTCCCTTCGGGCGCCGATTAGTGGTCGAGCCCAGTTCGTGATCTTACCCGCGGGTCCGGACCGCCGAACGGCTGGAATCCAACGATGTGGAGAGGTGTAGAACGCTAGCGTTGTAGCGGCACCCGACGGGACGATATGCGGACTATCACTGTTCAGGCCACCCTCAGCCAGGATCACCTGGAGAGGTTCGTGGCAGCCTCTATCGCCAACGCGCGTGCTTCTGTCTCAACCGAGCCGGGGTGTCGCCGTTTCGATCTCTTCCGCGACGATGCGGACCCGGCCCGGGTGGGATTCAACGAGATCTACGACGATGACGGCGCTGTCGACGCACATGGCGGCACGGCGCATTTCGAGACCTGGTTGTCGGCTACCGACGGGATGCTGGACCAGACGGTATGGGCGACGTGCCGCAGCCTCTATGCCACCGGCATGGAGTCCGGTGGTGTGACCGGCGCAGAGTCCGGAGGACGCTCATCGGCAGGAGGGATCAGGGTCTACCAGGCGCGCATCTCCCTGGAGCCCGATGACGCAGACGGCTTCATCGCCTCGGTGCGGGACCAGGCGCGCGCGGCGGCCGCACGCGAGGAGGGCCTACTCCGGTTCGACATCAACCAGAGTCTCGATCTCCCGACCGAGATCTGGCTCTACAAGGTCCATGCCGATCCCGCCGCAGCGCGCGACCACACGACCGCACCGTACACGGCTGCTCATCTCGATCGATACGGCGGGTACTATTCGGACGGAGTGCTCGAGCCCATCGCCGGACCGAACATCTGGCCGCCTGACGCCGCATGGTGAGCCCACCTGCCGGAGGCTCCTTGGAGGGCCTGGCCCGATGACCTCGAAGCCCATCACGTGCGATCTGCTGGTCACCGGAGGGACGGTGGTCACCGTGGACGACCGGCGCCGGGTGATCGACCCGGGAGCGGTGGCCATAACCGGGGACCGTATCGTGGCGGTCGGCACCGCCCGCGATCTGGCTCACTACCAGGCGAACAGGGTTATCGACGCCACCGGCGGGGCGGTCCTGCCCGGGCTCGTGGACACCCACCAGCACCTGTTCCAGTACCTGACGCGGGGTCTGGGGGAAGGCCTGGAATTGTGGCCGTGGTTGTCGGACTTTATGTGGCCGGTCACCACCGCCATCACCATCGATGAGGCCAGGATCGGCGCTCAGCTCGGAGCGGTGGAGGCCGCTCGCTCCGGTGTCACCACGGTGCTCGACAACCATTACGCCCCGACCGACTTCGCATCCACCCTCGCCGTGGCGGACGCCATCGAGGCGGTCGGGCTGCGAGGGGCGGTCGCCAGGGGCATGACCGGCGAGCTGACCGGGATGGCGGCCAAACACGGCCTGGCGGGCGAGTTGTTCCGTTATTCCAACCAGGAGGAGATCGACATCACCCGGGCCTGTATCGATGCCCGCCCGGCCGGCGCCCGGGTTGGCGTCTGGCCGGCGCCCCTCAACATCATCTACGTCAGCCAGGACCTTGTGGTCGATGCGGTCGGCCTGGCACACGAGAAGGGCGTCGGCTGGCACTCGCATTGTTCCGAGGCTGCGAACGACCCGGTCTTCTATCTCGAGGAATACCAACAACGGCCGGTGATCTGGCTGGCTGAACGGGACCTCTTGGGCCGGGGCGCCACCCTGGCCCACGGGATCTTCCTGGATGACCGGGAGGTCGAATTGGTCGGAGACTCCCGAACCGGTATCGCCTACTGTCCGATCTCCCATCAATACATAGCCCTGGGAGTGATGCGCCTCCGCGACCTGCGCGACGCGGGCGCCACCGTCGCGCTCGGTCTGGACGGAGGCAGCGGACACCGGCTGGACATGTTCGCCTGCATGAAACAGGCGGTCCTCCTCCAGCGCGTCCATTCCCAGAACCCCACGGAGTCGAACGGTGAGGAAGCGATCGAGCTGGCCACCCGCGCCGGCGCCGAGTACATGGGGATCGATGCCGGTGTCATCGCGCCGGGGAAGCTCGCCGACCTGGTGATCTTCGATCAGTCCGCCCCTCACCATTCGCCGCTCCACCGGACGGTGGCTTCGGTCGTCTACTCGACCGGCCCCGCCGACGTGACCCACACGATCGTCGGCGGCGACGTCATCTTCGAGAACGGCAGCTGCGCGATGGTGGACGAAGCGGCCGTCGTCGAGGAAGCGAACGCTCGATCCGCGGAGCTCGTAGCACGGGCCGGGCTCACCCCGCTGCTCGAACCATGGCGGTTCACCACAAGGCCTACCGGCGGGGCTTGAGGCCTGGTCGGCGCTGCACGAGACAGGCCAGGCCCCATCGGTAGAAGCGGCTAGGTTCTTTATGATTCGGGCCTCGTAAGGATGATCCCCCGGTACCAGGACGAGGCCCCGCCCGGGGGTTGACAGCTGCCTCGAAAGGAACACCGATGGGCGAAATCGAAGCGACTTGGGACTTTCGCGACCCGTACCTCTGGATGCGGAAGACGGCTAGGAGTGCGCTGCCGCCCCTGATCATCACCGCGGCCATCAGCGGCGGCGGCCATGGCAAGGAGTCGAACCCGGCCCTTCCCGAAACCCCGGAGGAGCAGGCGGAGGAGGCCCGGAGGGCATATGAGGCCGGCGCGTCGCAGATACACGTGCATGTGCGGGATCCCGACGACTGGAGCCAATGCACCGGCAACCCCGCCGACTACGGCAAGGTCAACGGGATGATCCGGGAGCTGTGCCCGGATGTGATCATCAACAACAGCACCGGCGGCGGGCCCACCCTGACCACGGAGGAACGGTACTCCCCGCTTTTCGCCGACCCGGCCCCCGACGTGGCCACCCTCAACCTCGGTCCGTTCGTGTCGAAGTTCACCATGCCCGAGCGGCCTTCCCACCTGCCACATCCCCGTGGGCCGGTCGACTACGACATGTGCAGCGGCACGACCTATGGCGAACTGAACCACTACGCGTCCGTGATCGCCGAGCGCGGGATGAAGCCAGAGCTGGAGGTCTACGACCCGGGGCAGTACTGGGTGCTGCGCGATCTGATCTACAACGAGAACGTGACGCCCCCCTACATGGTGCAGTTCGTCCTGGGAGCGCAGACCGCATCGTTCCCGACCCCCGCCAACCTCATGTCGCTGGTCAGCGAACTCCCGGCCGGAGCGCTGTACTCGGTGATCGGCACGGGGCCGTTCCAGATCCCGATGAACGTCCTGGGAATCCTGCTCGGAGGCCATGTGCGGGTTGGTCTGGAGGACAACATCTACTACCGGCGGGGCGAGAAGGCCACCGGTAACGCCCAGCTGGTGAGCCGGATCCGCAGGATCGCCGAAGAGATGAACCGCGAGATCGCCACGCCCGCCCAGGCCCGCCAGATGCTGGGCCTCCCGCAGGTCGCATGAAGCCCGGACCTCGGCGGGAGCGTCCCGAGCCCGTCGCGAGGCGCGGGAGGACGCCGGCATGAGTTCCGGCCCGCGCCGCCAGATCCTGGACGTCGGCGCCTTCGACGTGTCCGATGTCCGGACCGGCGACGAGACCGCTTTCTCCGGCGGCATCCTCACCATCAACATCGAGGAGTTGGAGAACCTCCTGTCCGCGGATCCCGACCTTGCCGCCGTCTCGGTGGAGATCATCAGGCCCGGGGAATCGGTCAGGGTGATCAACGCCATCGACGCCGTGGAGCCTCGGATCAAGGTCGACCCTCCCGGCGCGGACTTCTCGGGGCTCCTTACCGTGCCGAGGCTGGTCGGCACGGGAACCACCCACGCCCTGAAAGGGGTGGCGGTCGTGGAGACCGCTCTCCCGGTTCCGGGCGAACCGCGCTACTGGCGGGAGGCCGTCTTCGACATGGCCGGCTCCACAGCGGGCTTCTCGCCCCTTTCGGAGCTCATCAACGTGGTGGTCTCGTGTGAACCGACCACCGCCCTGCTGGAGAGCGAGGATCGCGCCACCAACGTCTTCGAGGGAACGCCGGAGGCTGTCGAGTACAACAAGGCGGTCCGGCTCGCAGGCCTGAAAGCGGCCCGGTACCTGGCCGAGACCACCGTAGGGAAGGAACCCGACCGGGTGGACACCTACGACCTGGCCCCTTCGCCGGTCAACGGCCTGCCGGCGGTCGTGTACCTATACCAGCTGGCCATCCCGTTCCTGCATGGCGAGATCGCTCCCGGCGCCGGGGCGATCGGCGGCGCCGCCCACCTGCCCACGCCGATCCACCCGAACGAGCTGCTCGACGGGGCCCTGGTGTGCGGCTGGAACGCCATCGCGTGCATGCGGGAACTCACCTACACGGTGCAGAACCACCCGATCATCGAGGATCTCTACGCCCGCCACGGCAAGGACATCGACTTCCGGGGTGTGGTCCTCTTCACCAACGGCGACACCCGCGCCGCCAAGGAGCGCCTCGCCAACCACGCGGCCAACCTGGCGATCATGATGGGCGCCGAAGGTGCGCTGATCAACTACGCCGGCGGCGGGCATCCCGCCGTCGACGCCATGATGATCTGCAGGAACCTGGAGCGACGGGGGGTGCCGACAACGATGCTGTCGATGGAGATGGCGGCCAACCCGGGCGAGTCCGGCTTCGTCCACTTCGTTCCGGAAGCCGATGCCATCGTGAGCACCGGAAACTACGAGGAAACCGTCCTCTTCGAGCCCGTGGAGCGGGTCATCGGTGGTGACGAGTTGATCCGGATCGAAGGGGACCCGTCCGGTGCGTTCGAGGCCCCGCTGGCGATCGTGATGGCCAGCACCCACCAGTTCGGCGGAACGCATATACGCGGCGAGGAGTACTGAGAGGTAACCGATGGCGAGAATCGTTCACTATCTCAACCAGTTCTTCGGGGGACTGGGCGGCGAGGACCAGGCAGGCATGGCACCGGTCTCAGAACCTGGTCCGGTGGGCAGCGGCCGGGGTCTGACCCGCTTCCTGGAAGGCGAGGACCGGATCGTCGGGACCGTCATCGGCGGTGACAACTATATGGCGCAAGGCGGTAGCCGCGCCGTGGACGAGGTGATCGGATTGATCGCCGGGTTCGACCCGGACGTCGTGGTGGCCGGACCGGCCTTCGGATCCGGACGGTACGGCCTGGCCTGCGGCGCGGTTTGTGCGGCGGTGATCGAACACCTCGGCGTGCCGGCGGTTACCGGACTCCATCCTGAGAGCCCGGGCGCCGCCGAGTACCGGGCATGGGTCCCGACCCTGGCCACCGCCGAGACTGCCGCCGGCATGACCGCCGCACTCGAGCACCTCGCGCATCTGGCGTCCAGGCTGGCGCGAGGTGAAGAACTCGGCAGCGCCGCGGAGGAAGGCACCCTTACCAAGGGGCTCCGGCGCAACACGTTCGAGGACCTGCGGGGTTCCACCCGGGCGATCGAGATGCTGCTCACGAAGATGCGCGGAGAGCCCTTCGCGACCGAGTGGCCGCTCCCCCGCTACGAACCCGCCGAGGCCTCCGAGCCGATCGCGACGGGCGCCCCCTTCCGGTTGGCGCTGGTGACCGAGGCCGGGATAGTTCCGGCGGGCAACCCCGACCGCCTGCCTTCCGGATGGGCGACCGACTGGATGAGATACCCGATACAGGACAGGGAAGGCTTCGCGGAGGGCGAGTTCGAATCGGTGCATGGTGGTATCGACACCAGCTTCGCCAACCAGGACCCCGACCGCCAGGTACCGCTCGACGCCGCCCGATCCATGGAGCAGGCGGGCCGGTTGAGCCTTCACCCCGAACTGCTGAGCACCACGGGCAACATGGGCACCCTGCGCGACATGACCCGCATCGGCGCCGAGATGGGACGCGCCCTGATCGCGGACGGGGTTCAGGCCGCGATCGTGGGCTCGACCTGAGGAACAGGGACGCGTAGCGGGTCTACGCTCGCAAAGTCGATCGAGAACCAGGGCATTCCGGCGGCGCTGGTCACGGCGCTCGTCCCTCTGGCCGAGTCCGTGGGCGTGCTCCGGATCGTCCAGGGCAAGGCCGTCACCCATCCCTTCGGGGATCCGGAGCTGGACACGGCCGACGAGATGGAGTATCGCCGCCGGGTCGTGGAGACCGCCATCTCGGCACTCGAGGCCGAGGTCTCGGAGCCCACCGTCTTCGACGTCCCGGCAATGTCCTAGGACCGCGCCGACACGAACCGTGACGTCGGTTTGGCAGGGCGGCAGCGAGGTACGGGCTGTCGCTGTCGGACCGTCTAGGCGCCGATCTTGTAGATGCTCGCCGCGGAACCGCCCAGGATCGCCGCCATCTCCTCGTCCGAGAACGGAGCGCCGCCCCGTCGTTCGGCCACCTCGTTGACGCTCCGGTACACGTCCGGGACGGTTGACTCCTCCCGACCCACGCGCACCTTGTCGCTGTTGTTGGATCCGTACAACACCCGGTCGAGGGCGGACAGTGACCGGAACGTCTCCAGCGCCCCGTAGAGGGGTTCCGGTCCCATTTCCGAATAGTGGTACATATCGGCGTAGAAGTTCGGATGTTTCGCGACCATGAGGATGCATTGATCGATCCATGGCACACCGAGCGCCACGATGAGCTTCAGGTCCCGGTAGCGGCGGCCGACCTCGTCGATGAGCACCGGATCGGCGTGTTCCAGCTTGGCGGTGATGGTCGGCGTCCAACCCGTGAAGATGTGCACCGGGACATCCAGCTCGATGCATCGCTCGTAGACGGGGTCGAGCCGACGGTCGTTGGGCGAGTAGTGCTGGTAGGCCGCCACGAGCTTGACGGCGCGGAAGTCCAGTTCCAGGACACACCGGTCGATCTCTTCCAGCGCAGCCCCGACATCGCGGAGCGGGTCCACGCAGACGACCCCCTTGAGCCGATCCGGGAACATTGCCACCTGCTCGGCGGTGTAGTCGTTGGGAACGAACACCTCATGTTCCTCAGGAAAGTCCGGGTGCCAGGTCGTGCGGCGGATGTCGGCGCCCTGCACGAGACCCACGTCGACACCGGACCTATCCAGCAGGTCGACCATCCAGGCCCCGTCGGTCGAGCCGAAGACGCCCCCGTAGGGGCGGTACATCTCGGTCATCCACCAGTCAGGAACCTGGCTGGGCGTCTCGGTCAGATGAAGGTGGCAATCAACCGTGACCATCGATCCCTCTCCTGCCCTGATCGGTTCTTCAATCAATGTACCCCTCCGGCACGGTGGACGGCCTAGTGGTCTGTCTGCGAAACAGCCGGGTGCTCTGGCGGCCATCGGCGTCCCGTCGCTGCGTTCCGCTTCCTCAACGTACCGCTGCGGGTACGCCTTCGTCAGCGGGCCATGCGAGGAACACCGCTGCCGACGCCATGCCACACCGCCGTTACACAGACAGACCACTAGAGCTGGATGAACTCAAGCCAGTTGCCCTCCGGATCCTGGAAGTAGACCACGCCCCAATCGTCGCCATCCGGGGTCTTCGAGAAGATCGGATCCGTAACGAAGGAGACCCCTTTCCCGACCAGTTCCTCGTGGGCCTTGTCCAGGTCGTCCACCAGGAAGCAGACGTGGGTGGCGCCCAGCTTGTTCAACCCGACATGGCCGTCGCTCGAGAGAGGCTCCAGGTACTCGATGAGTTCGAGCATGTGGCCGTCATCCCCGAGACCGAGGAACACCTCGGTACGGCGCGCTCCCGGTATTCCGGCGTGATCACCCTCGGGCCCCGCCTCCATCTCGTAGCGTTCGAGGACGGTCAGGCCGAGATCCTCCGTGTAGAACCGCAACATCTCGTCGAGATCCCGGACCACGATTCCCGAGTGGTTGAAACTGGTGATCACGGCGCGCCCTTCGATCGTGGTGTCTCAAGGGATGCTAGACCGCGGGTGGACAGGGTGACCGGGTCACCCGTCTCGGCGCGACCGCGGCCCGCCGGGTTCGGGTTGGAACGGACCGTCGCGGGCGTCGAGAAACGCCCTGGTCCCTCCCCGGCGATATGCATCGTTGAGGTGCCGGACGTCGGGTGAATCTCCGGATGCGTGGGCGATGGTGGCGAGGAACGCCATCACGTTGTGGGCGTTCCGCAGTCCCATCGCCTCCAGGCCATGGGTGGTGATCGCCTTGTTGAGACGCACCGAGTCGGCCGGGACCATGGCGATCCTGGCGGCCAGAGCGTAGGCCCGCTCCAGCAGCCGGTCGGCCGGCACCACCTCGTTCACGACCCCCATCCGCAGCGCCTCGGCGGCGTCGAAGTGGTCGCCGGTGAGCGTGTAGCGGTGGGCGTTCTTCCACCCGGCCAGCACCGCGAACAGGATGGACGAACTCGATATCCCCCGGACCTCGGGCTGGCCGAAGGTCGCGTCCTCGGAGGCGATCGTGATGTCCGAGCACAACGCGTACCAGAACCCTCCGCCGAGGCACCAGCCGTTGACCGCGGCGATCACGGGCTTCGAGAGCTCCATCACATGCATGAAGCCCTCCACACTTCGCTGGTTGACATCGAGCCATTGACGCAGCGTGGCAGCTGTGGTGGCGTCATCACCCGGAAGATCCTCGTCGAAGTCGTATCCCGCGGAGAATGCTCGCCCTGCTCCGGTCAGGACGATCACCCTCGTGGCCTGGTCGGCATCGGCCTCGTTGAGCGCGTGATGGAGTTCCCGCTCGAGCCCATGCGATAGCGCGTTCATCGCATCCGGACGGTCGAGGGTGATCGTGGCCACCGCATCGTCCCGGCTGAACCTGACGAACTCGTAATCCAACTCGGCGCCTTCCATCCGCGTGACCCGCCTGACCACGATGCGTGACATGTCTGCGGGAGCAGATGAAGCGGCCCGCTGTAGATGCAGGACAGGCGGTTATTGATGTTCCTCACACTATCAGCGGCCCAGCTAGTGTCCTCGAGCCGCAAGAGCGCGAAAATCGCGAGCACGCGGCCTACCCGGCGGGCCCATCCCCCAGCCACCACCTCCTTCGGTCCGAGCGCGTTCCGCCATCCCCTGACGGGTCCGCTTCCGAGTTGATCCGTTCCGGTTCCCTCGACGTCGAAGGGCAAGAAACCGGTAGTGCTTGTGACTGCCGGACAGTATGCGGCGGGTCTGTGACATGTTCAACCCCCTTGTACGCACGGGCATTCAGCCGGCGGTAGCGGGAACCCTCGTATCGGCAGCGGGCCTGATGGCGCCTGGCAGCAGGCCGGGCCCAGGATTCAGGGCCCGAGGCATACGGCCGGCCGGCTGTACACTCGCCGCCATCGCGCCGGGGAGCAGACCGAATGTTGGAAGATCTGGGTGTCGAGGGGTTCGTGGGGACGCCCTTCCACAAGCGGACGGCAGCAGCCGTCGAGACATCTGCCTGGTTCCCCTGGCCCCCGTACATCGTGCCCGACATCTATACCGACTTCAGGGAGGAACTGGCGGCGATGCGAACGGCCGCCACCCTCAACGAGATGTCTCCCCTGTCGAAGACCCGCATCAGCGGACCCGATGCTCCGCGGCTGGCGAACCGGATCCTCCCCCGGAACGCTCTCACCCAGGAGGTGGGCCAGGTCCTCTACTCGCCGTGGTGCAACGAGGAGGGAAAGATGGTCGCGGACGGCCTCGTATTCCGCTTCGGCGCTGAGGACTACGTGTTCGTGGCCGGCCCCCAGGAACAATGGTTCAAGATGAACGCCGGCGGGCTCGACGTCGAGGTCGATGACATCAGCCCGTCGATCGGCATCCTCGCCCTTCAGGGACCAAGGTCCACCAAGGTTCTTGAGCTTGCGACCGGCCAGGACTGGTCGTCTCTGGGGTTCTCCCGCATGGCGAAGGCCGAGATAGGCGGAGCGAGCGTGGATGTGAGCCGGCAAGGCTTCACGGGCGAGGTCGGCTACGAGCTATGGGTGTCGCCCGAGGGCGCGTGCCCGATGTGGGACGCCCTGATGGATGCAGGCGGGGAATACGGGCTTAGGCCCGCCGGGGAGTATGCGATCGACATCGCCCGGGTGGAGGCCGGCCTCCTGATCATCGGCGCCGACTACATGGGGGCCGGTCCAGATCCGACCCCGCCTGTCGACGACCCAACCCAGATGCGCGAGTGCTCCCCGTTCGAGCTTCGATTGGGTCGCTTCATCGACTTCGACAAGCCGGACTTCTTGGGGCGGCAAGCCCTTCTGGACGAGCAGGCCGCAGGAGGCGCCCCTCGGCGGATGGTCGGGCTCAGCATCGACTGGCGGGCGATGCTGGAGTACCAACTCGAGCGGGGCGAATTCGTGCAGATGTTCCCCCGGGTGCATGACATGCCGTTACCGGTGATCGACTCGGGCCGGCGGGTGGGATACGCCACCAGCGTCACCTGGGGTCCGTCGGTCGGGATGCTCATCGGTCTCGGCCACATCGACAGGGAATCGGCAAGACTGGGAGTGCAACACACCGTGCTGTGGTCGGCTGCGGGTCAGACGGTCGAGATCGCCGCCGAGGTCGTCCCCCTGCCGTTCAGACCCCACCGGCGCGCCTGAACCGCCGGAGGAGTGCATACCGCGGCAATGTCTTGGGACTCGGGCGGAAGGAGGAGTCATCCAGACCTCCACGAACTCCTCCGCGGACGCCACGAGTGCCGCAACGATCACGCTCCACTTCGTCCGTCCAGAGGCCTCGCCTTCTCCTGCCATCAAGCATGCCGCTCCCCCGACCGGTCAACAGGGCGAATGACGTGCCGGTAGCATGCACGATGCGCACCGGATCGAAGCCAAGGAGACCCGCATGGTGAAGGGGAAGGGCCTGACATCGGCACAGCACGCGGATGAGGGCATTCCCCCTTACGAGGACCATATCGGCGAGAGCCGGCCGTACTGGCGGGACATCATCCTGGGTGTCAACGACGGGCTCGTCTCGATGCTGTTGCTCGTGGCCGGGGTTGTGGGCGGAGGTCTCAACGCCGACCAAGTCCTGCTGGCGGGGGTGGCCGGCGCGATCGCGGGCGCCATTTCCATGGCCGCCGGCGAGTACCTGGCAACCAAATCTCAGGACGATGTCCTGGCGGCGGAGCTCGAGTTGGAGCGCTCGCACATTCGCCACCACCGCGAAAAGGAGTTGGAGCAACTGGGCGACATGTTCTCCGACATGGGACTCCACGATGACGATGTCAGGGGCATCGTGGAGGCGTTCGACCGATCGGACGAGGGCATGCTGAACGCGATGAAGGTGCTCGAATTCGGCATCGTCGACTCGGAGCGTCGCTCTCCCGTCATCGCTATGACCATGTCGGGGCTGCTCTTTCTGGCGGGCTCGGCCACCTCCGTCCTCCCCTTCGTCTTGACGAACGACACCGGCGTCGGGCTCTGGTGGGCCGCCGTCCTGACTTCAGTCGGACTGTTCACCGTCGGCTCGGTCAAGGCCATCGTGGCCCGCACGAGCATGGTTCGCGCCGGGTTAGAGAACATGCTGATCGCCGGACTCGGCGGCGTACTGGCCTGGTACATAGGGAGCCTGGTCGGGTCCGCAGTCGGTTGATCTCTGCTCGACCGGTGCACTAGGGGTTCAGATCAGCTGCCGGATACGGTATGCGGCCGGCCTCCTCGAAGGTCCCACAGCCTTATCCGCCTGCCATCCAGGACGACTCACGCCTTGCGAGCCGCCTCCTGGATCAGGAAGATGTCGATGAGCCACCAGACACCTAGCCCGCCCCCGGTGAACAGCTTCCCGAGGCCCAAGCCGACATGGCCTAGATAGAACCGGTCCACACCCAGACCCCCTAGGAATATCGACAGCAACAGGGCCTTCGTCGGTGACTTGTCCTCGGTCATGAGCATTCCTCCCCGCTTGCTGTTCAAGGAAGCTACACCGCTCCCGCTACGTCAAGAGAGGACCCGCTTCTGCGACGATGTGGGACAACAGGTCGTCGTCAAGGTGGAGCTGAGGGGATTTGAACCCCTGACCCCCTCGTTGCGAACGAGGTGCTCT
>WTGW01000066.1 GCA_011523395.1 Acidimicrobiia bacterium | reverse complement strand
CGGCCCGGCCGGGATGGAGGGAACATACAGAAGGGGTTTCGTGGAGCGACCCGCCCACTCACCCGGCGCCAAGCCGGGCGTGGCCGCTCACGCCCCGGACCATGGCGGCGGCGGGGGAGGGACCCGTCGGGGGACGCCCGGCCCGCGGGCGGCGATTTTCGCGCTCTTCCAACGATTCAGGACACTAGCCTTGGGGCCGTGTCACCAACACCAGACACCACTGTTAACCGGCGGCCGGCCTCACAAACGCTCCAGCTGCCCAAGTTCAGGGAGCTGACGGCTGCAAGCTTGCCCGCCGACATTTCGCAGCCCTGCCTCCGCAACCCTTACCGGGTCCCCATCATCCAGTTCGTCTGGGACTGGAACTCGTCCGACGGTCGAGAAGCAATGATCTGCGAGTCTCCCGTTTACACCGGCGACGACGAACTCCTCCTCCCGGCAATCGCCGCTGTGGTACACGCCCTGGCTGATCGGGACGGAGTCATCATCCCCCCCTGGGTGAGACTCCATCGCCACCCAACCCACACCGTCTTGTTCGGCGACACGGACGACGGCTGGTACGGGCGCTGGTTGCGGCGGGGACGGGCGCCCGCTACATGCCGGTACCACCGTGTCTGGTTCCACCATCGACTGCTCGACAAAGGCACACCGGACTGGTGGCTGCCGTGGGATTGACGTGGCTGGTGGAGAGCATTTAACGCCGAGCCTGATCGCCGAACTGTTCGCTGCGCTCGACTCGAAACTCGCGCCTCGCCCTATACCGATCGACCTCCTAGTGGTCGGCGGCGCAGCAATCTCTTTCCGGTGGAACACCAACCGGCTAACTCGAGACGTAGACGTAGTGGACCCGCTACCCGAAGACGTGGTAGCTGCCGTTGCAGCCGTAGCGGCCGAAACAGAAGGCGTGAGCGCACACTGGTTGAACGACGGAGCGATGGTGGCCCGGCCGCCGGGGGACGGCCCCGGAACGCCCGCCGTGGTCTACAGCGGATCAGCCCTCACGGTGGCAACTCCCGTCGCGGGGTAGGCGCCCGGACCGCCCCATGAACAATGGCGTTGCCGAGTGGCTCGACCAAAGGATCAGGGCTTCGTCCGTGGTGCTCTGTTCCTGAGGATCAGGGCGTCATATTCGGTGCGGTGTTCCTCAGGTTCGGAAGCCGAGGGGCTGCTCCACACCCCCAACGCCCCTCGCCCTCCGGCGAACAACACCCTTGACGAGGACCCCCGACACGGACGCGTCTTGTAGGCATTCGACACACCCCAAGAAAGACCGCCGGAGACCCGCAGGTCAAGAGGCCGCGGGCCAACCCATTCCCGTCTTTTTCAGCACCCTCCCAATAGAATCAGGAGAGAAGAACACCCTTGAAGGACCCTTGGAGAAGGAAGATGGGAGACCAGAAGACCCCGGCGCCCGATCACGGAGGGGAAACCACGGCGCCGACCCTCACTACGGAAGAGATCGGACGTCTTGGAGAAGAGATTTATGATCGAGACATCCGCGGCAAGGTGGAACCGGACCACATCGGAGAGGTCATCGTCATAGACGTGGACAGCGGGGACTACGCCATCGCTGACACCGGACTCGCCGCAGCGGATGCCCTACGAAAGCGCCGCCCCGCGCCCAATGCCTGGGCAATGAGAGTCGGATACCGGGCGATGCACAGCTTCGGAGGCGCCAACCGGCGGAGAGTCGGGTGATAGAAGGCTTCGTCAACACCGAACTCGAAGCCGTCGTGCCCCTCTCCCTCCGTGGCCCCGATGGACGGGAAGTGGAAGTGGAGGCCGTGGTGGACACCGGCTACACAGGTTCTCTGACCCTGCCACCGCCGCTGGTGGCGGAGTTGCAGCTTCCCTACCTGTTCAACAACCGAGCGGTTTTAGCCGACGATACGGAGGTCGGCTTCAGGGCGCACAGCGTCACCGTCCTCTGGGAGGGTGGGCCACGGAGAATCAAGGCCGACGCGATGGGAAGCACGCCCCTGGTGGGGATGTCCCTTCTCTACGACCATGACCTGAGCATCCAGGTTCGGGCAGGCGGACGCGTCGTCATCCACGCCGGAGAACCTCAGCCCGTCTGACCAGGGAAGGAGGCCCTGCCAGTGAGCGCACACGACCCGACCCACCCAGCGCCGGTCTGCGGGACGACCTGGAGGCGGAGGGCTGGACCGTCAACGAGTTTGCGGCCCGCCTTGGAGTCAGCCGGAACACAGCCTCGCGCCTGCTGAACGGCCGCTGCGCCATATCGCCTGAAGTGGCCCTTGCCCCTGAGCGCATCGGCTGGAGCAACGCCGAGTTCTGGATGCGCCGTCAGGCCGGCTACGACCTGACGATGGCCCGCCGTGCGCAGGAGGCAACTCCCGTCGCGGGGTAGGCGCCCGGACCGCCCCATGAACAATGGCGTTGCCGAGTGGCTCGACCAAAGGATCAGGGCTTCGTCCGTGGTGCTCTGTTCCTGAGGATCAGGGCGTCATATTCGGTGCGGTGTTCCTCAGGTTCGGAAGCCGAGGGGCTGCTCCACACCCCCAACGCCCCTCGCCCTCCGGCGAACAACACCCTTGACGAGGACCCCCGACACGGACGCGTCTTGTAGGCATTCGACACACCCCAAGAAAGACCGCCGGAGACCCGCAGGTCAAGAGGCCGCGGGCCAACCCATTCCCGTCTTTTTCAGCACCCTCCCAATAGAATCAGGAGAGAAGAACACCCTTGAAGGACCCTTGGAGAAGGAAGATGGGAGACCAGAAGACCCCGGCGCCCGATCACGGAGGGGAAACCACGGCGCCGACCCTCACTACGGAAGAGATCGGACGTCTTGGAGAAGAGATTTATGATCGAGACATCCGCGGCAAGGTGGAACCGGACCACATCGGAGAGGTCATCGTCATAGACGTGGACAGCGGGGACTACGCCATCGCTGACACCGGACTCGCCGCAGCGGATGCCCTACGAAAGCGCCGCCCCGCGCCCAATGCCTGGGCAATGAGAGTCGGATACCGGGCGATGCACAGCTTCGGAGGCGCCAACCGGCGGAGAGTCGGGTGATAGAAGGCTTCGTCAACACCGAACTCGAAGCCGTCGTGCCCCTCTCCCTCCGTGGCCCCGATGGACGGGAAGTGGAAGTGGAGGCCGTGGTGGACACCGGCTACACAGGTTCTCTGACCCTGCCACCGCCGCTGGTGGCGGAGTTGCAGCTTCCCTACCTGTTCAACAACCGAGCGGTTTTAGCCGACGATACGGAGGTCGGCTTCAGGGCGCACAGCGTCACCGTCCTCTGGGAGGGTGGGCCACGGAGAATCAAGGCCGACGCGATGGGAAGCACGCCCCTGGTGGGGATGTCCCTTCTCTACGACCATGACCTGAGCATCCAGGTTCGGGCAGGCGGACGCGTCGTCATCCACGCCGGAGAACCTCAGCCCGTCTGACCACTGTGATCACCGGCGACCGGAAGGTGCTGCCTGTGCGGGCTCGGCGGAAGGGGCGCCGCAGAACCCATGTGATTGACACCCGATGCATCGCAGGGATTGTGGGATCGATCGCGCGCCGAAGGCGAAGCGGATCGCCCGGCCGGCCGCTACCCGGGTCCTGAACTCCCCCCCGCGGCCTACGGGCCGAACAGCGCCCCCACCGCACAGCTGAACCCCGGCAACACGTCCAGCCCGTCAAGGGTGTCCTGCTCCCCCAGCGCGGCCACCGCCTCCCCGGGCCGGTAGACGTCGACGCCGCGCTCCTCCGGCCGCACCACCCAGACAAGGCGCACGCCATGGCCCAACCACATGTAGGCCTTGTCGCGCAGCGCCCGCCGGCCGTCGCCAGGGGAGGCGATCTCGGCCACCAGGTCGGGAACCACCTCCGAGTATCCGGTCACCCGTACACCCGGCGGGATCTTCGCCGCAGAGAAGAACGCGACATCCGGCTCGCGCACCGTGTCCGGGTCGCGCTCCAGCCGGACGCCGGCGTCCGAAGTCGTGACCCGGCCCAGGGCCCGGGCTCGCGCGAACACCACCAGTTCCGCCGCCACAAGCGCCGCGATCTCACCGTGTTCCTGTCCAGTCGGCATGGTCTCCCAAAGCACCCCCCGGATCAGTTCCCCGCGCACACCCTCCCTGGACAGCCGCAACAGGTCAGCGGCGGTCAGCAGCTTCGCCTCGGTGGTCGTCGTAGTGGTCATCGCTCTCGCTCCCGCGCCACTCCAGTCTATACCGGCGGTGTCTCGAAGCGGCAGATGGGGGCCCGGGGCTTTACCGGTCGCGGCGGTCGAGGGCGGCCGACGGTGTCCCCAGGGTTTCCGCCTGAGCCACATGCCAGGCGTCGTGAGGAGTTGATGGCGATCAGCAGAGTGACGGTTTCCGCGATTCCCGGATGCGTTGGTGACGGGGCCGAAGGATAGAGCTCCACAGGAGACCTGAGAGGGTCGGCAAACGCCAAGTCGGCCGCGTCAGGTTGACAGCGGTTGGTTCAACTGAGCCCCCCGGAGGCGTGGGTTGCCTCAACGGTGACCGGGTGAGGAGGCGCGAACGGCCCTCTCGCAGCTGTGACCTGGCCCAGACTCCCCGGCGGCCTGGAGAGCCGCCGGCGCCCTTTGGAACCAACCGCCAGGTCCTTGAAGGGGATTTGGGGTGGGACTTCGGAGCTGAGGCCGGTACTATCCGAGGTGCTGAGAAACGGACGGGCCGGATCGAAGCGGTGTGGTCAATGGCGGTGCGCATGCGGGAGCGGATGTGATGGTGGTTGTTGACAGGGAGTTTGTTCCTACGTTGGCGGAGGCGGAACGGGCTGCCAAGGCGCTGGCCGGCGCGGGGGCGGGGACGGTGCTGTTGTTCGGGTCGGTGGCCCGGGGGGTGGCTCATGCTCGTAGCGATATCGATCTGATGGTGATCCTCGACGATCTCGATTACGCCCGCCGCCGGGAGCTGGCGTCGGAGCTGGAACGGTTGGCGGAGGCTGAGGTGGGCTGTTCGGTGGACGTTCACCTGACCGATCGTCCGGAGTGGAGGATACGCACCCGACAGGTGGCGACCTCGTTCGAGAACCGGGTCAAGGACCATGCGCTGGTGATGGTCGACCGAGAACCCGGGGAGGTCGATTGGGACAAGGAGATGGTGATGCCCGCAAGCGACCACGAAGAAGCAGTCGAACGGCTCCGCCAAGTCGCCAACGCCCTAGAAGGTGTCCAGGCCAGCTTCGTTCCTACCTTTTACCAGAAGCTGATGGAGGAGACCGGCCAGGAGATGAAGGCGTTCGCAGTCTACGAAACCCGCCTCGCGCACGGTTGCGGGGCGGGGCATCTTGTGGTGGAGACCGCGGTGAAGGCTCTCATCCACCTGACGGGTTCTCCGACGGCTCAACCGTGGGGCCATGACATAGACCGGCTCCTCCCCCAACTCCCCCAACCGCACCGAGGGGAGATCGAAACCCGACTCGCCCCCGTGGGTGTCGCCGACCTCCAGAAGTGGCAGGAACAGGCCCGCTACGAACGCTACGTGACACCCACCCCGGAAGTGTTCACCGACATCGCCCAAGCCGCCTGCGCCACAGCCATCTACACCGCCGACCAATTCGACCCGGGCCTCGATGTCGCGGGCCATGTCCGAAGCTTGGCGGATTACATCGAGGACGATCACGCCCGCCGCGACCTCTACACCGGCCGGCGCCGGGACGAACGGCAGGGCACGCTCGACCGAGGACGTCGTGAGCCGGAGAAGCCCGAAACGGAGAGCTAGATCCGAGACGGCGGTGTCTCGAAGCGGCAGGTGGGACCGGGGGATTTGGCCAGTCGGCGGTCGAGGGTGACCAGCGGCGCCCCGAGGGTTTCCGCCAGAGCCACATACCAGGCGTCGTAGGCGGTGACGGTTTCCCGCAGTTCCCAGATGCGTGCGGCGAAGGGGGTGAGTGGATAGAGCGCCAAGGGAAGGTTCAGCAGGTCGGCGAACGCCAGGTTGGCCTTATCAGCTGACAGCCGTTGGTTCAACCGAGCCCTCCGGAGGGCGCGGGTTGCTTCGACGGTGACCAGGTGAGGCGCCGCTAACAACCCCTCCGTCAGCTGTGATCTGGCCCAGACTCCCCGGCGGTCCGGGTCGATCAGGTCGCCGACCATGACCGAGGCATCGACGACGATCGTCACCGACGGCCTCATGAATGTAGGAGAGGATTTCCTCGGAGGACAGCTTCGCCCGGCCGGCTTCAACACGCTGTTCAACTCGAGCCGGCCAAGACTCGATGTCGGGTCTGTCGGCCATTGCGATGAGTCCCCGGCGGAGGCACTCCTGCAGGGATCGTCCGCTCCGTGCTCCGCGGGCGGCCGGTTCGTTCCTGGTCGTGTCAGGAACGTTTCGGATGGTTATGGATTCGGGCATTGTCTTGAAGATACGGGTGCTGGCGGCATTTGACAAGCATCACATTCATTTGCTGCCAAGCGGTTGGAGGGAAGCGCGGCGCCGGCGCCCTTTGGAACCAACCGCCAGGTCCTTGAAGGGGATTTGGGGTGGGACTTCGGAGCTGAGGCCGGTACTATCCGAGGTGCTGAGAAACGGACGGGCCGGATCGAAGCGGTGTGGTCAATGGCGGTGCGCATGCGGGAGCGGATGTGATGGTGGTTGTTGACAGGGAGTTTGTTCCTACGTTGGCGGAGGCGGAACGGGCTGCCAAGGCGCTGGCCGGCGCGGGGGCGGGGACGGTGCTGTTGTTCGGGTCGGTGGCCCGGGGGGTGGCTCATGCTCGTAGCGATATCGATCTGATGGTGATCCTCGACGATCTCGATTACGCCCGCCGCCGGGAGCTGGCGTCGGAGCTGGAACGGTTGGCGGAGGCTGAGGTGGGCTGTTCGGTGGACGT
Organism: Acidimicrobiia bacterium; assembly: GCA_011523395.1. Classification (GTDB taxonomy): domain Bacteria; phylum Actinomycetota; class Acidimicrobiia; order Spongiisociales; family Spongiisociaceae; genus Spongiisocius. The sequence goes on along the minus strand of WTGW01000066.1, from coordinate 3,409 downwards.
TCACCTGACCGATCGTCCGGAGTGGAGGATACGCACCCGACAGGTGGCGACCTCGTTCGAGAACCGGGTCAAGGACCATGCGCTGGTGATGGTCGACCGAGAACCCGGGGAGGTCGATTGGGACAAGGAGATGGTGATGCCCGCAAGCGACCACGAAGAAGCAGTCGAACGGCTCCGCCAAGTCGCCAACGCCCTAGAAGGTGTCCAGGCCAGCTTCGTTCCTACCTTTTACCAGAAGCTGATGGAGGAGACCGGCCAGGAGATGAAGGCGTTCGCAGTCTACGAAACCCGCCTCGCGCACGGTTGCGGGGCGGGGCATCTTGTGGTGGAGACCGCGGTGAAGGCTCTCATCCACCTGACGGGTTCTCCGACGGCTCAACCGTGGGGCCATGACATAGACCGGCTCCTCCCCCAACTCCCCCAACCGCACCGAGGGGAGATCGAAACCCGACTCGCCCCCGTGGGTGTCGCCGACCTCCAGAAGTGGCAGGAACAGGCCCGCTACGAACGCTACGTGACACCCACCCCGGAAGTGTTCACCGACATCGCCCAAGCCGCCTGCGCCACAGCCATCTACACCGCCGACCAATTCCCGCCCGGCCTGGACGTCGCCGCCCATGTCAGCAAAAGCGCTTCGATCATAAAAGAGGCACTGGCCGAACGCGACCTCTACACCGGCCGCCACCGGAAGGGCTAGAGGCCGGGCAGTCTGCTTTGACTTCTACCAGACGGAGGGCCGGACACGTGGACCCTATCAGCCCCGATCACTTCATGGATGGGTTTTCGTTGCCGGCTATCGGGCCAACCGGACGTTTTTCGGTACCCCGCTCCTAGTGTCCTGTGTCGGAGATTCGCGGACGATTGGCGCCTCCTTTGTCTATTCCTGTCACTCGGACGCGAATCTGTCACACCCTCCCTATAGGTTGGCTCATGCCAAGCACCGCCACCGGCCTGAAGCTGCGCAAGCTCCGATCGGCCCGGCCGGGATGGAGGGAACATACAGAAGGGGTTTCGTGGAGCGACCCGCCGTTTCACCCGGCGTCAGGCCGGGTATGGCCGCTCACGCCCCGGACCATGGTGGTGGCGGCGGGGGTGGGACCCGTCGGGGGACGCCCGTCCCGCCGGCGGCGTTTTTCGCGCTCTTCCACGACACAGGACGCTAGGAGGGTGCTGAAAAAGATGGGGACAGCTTGGCCCGCGACGCTTTGACCTGCGGTTTCGTTCCTGCTGCCGGGCCAACGGGACATTTTTCAGTACCCTCCTAATACATGATGAGATGTGTGGGAACGAGGCGCTGCTCGACCGGATCGACGGCTAGGGCAAGTCCCTCGAGCGTGTAGGCGCCTGATCCACGGTTACACACCAACCGTCCGCCGGGGTCTGTTCGACCGTCGTATCGGCAGTACGTGCGCCATCCGCGTAGGATATCAGCGGTATGGCGTATTCCACAGCGACGCCGGCCGAACAGCTAGGCCGGATAGAACAGGCGTTAGCCGAAGGCGGTGACCGTCCAGCCGGGTCGGTTGATTGGCGGCTGCACGAAGCGGTCAGGGGTCCGTTCCAGTACGCAGTCACCGAAGTTCACGAGCTGCTGCTGGACCGACTTGCCGACCGACCTGATGTGAAACGAACGTCACGGCTCGGTTGGCTTATTCGTCGGGCAGTAGAAGAAGGGCTTATCAGTGACAGCGACGCCGCCACGCTCCAGGACGCTTTACAGAGTCGGAATACGGTGGCGCACGTCTTCCCGCCAGATACCATCAACCAAATGATCCCCGCCGTGCAGAGGTTCCTTCCGGTAGCGTGGTGCCTCACCAGCATCTGAGAAGAAGAACGCAGTGAACATGGCCGCACCAGGGCTGCCGCGTCTGTACAAGTATCTGCCGTCGGCTGACGTTCCCGACTGGCCTACCGGTCCGTGTTCGGCGAATAAACCGGTTGGCTGGTGGCTGTCCGTGGAAGACGCCTGGGAACGGTGGTCCCACGCCGAACAGTTCCGTACCGAACGGGTCCGGTGGCGAAGGCAGGTCACGTTCACGCCCGACGCTCGGGTAACCATGTTCGCCACCGGAACCGTCGAGTTCGCCGAGTTCACCGACAGGTATTGCCGGACGTCCGATCCGAAACTGTCGGAGTCGGACCCTGACTGGCCTCGGGTAGCCGCCGATATGGACGTTCTGGTCTTGTCACCGTGGGACCTTCCCCGCGGCAGCCGCCCGTACCGTTGGGACTTCAACTGGGATGTTCCGTCCGGGGTTGTGCTCAATCCGCGTGTGGCGGTGTTCGGACCTGCCGAACAGCGTCCCGTACCCGACGCCGCCACCGTCGAGCGGTGGGCCGGCGGCTGAGGAAGCCGCCGTGGGCCTCATCAAGAGAGTGCGCAACCAACCGCCCAGACGGGTCCGGTAGACGACCGATCGCAATGGGATGTTCGCCACCAGCCCTGAACTGCGGTGATACGACCATCCCCACGGGGACTTCCGCATGATCGGCGGGGGCTTCCACATTCCCGGACCCGGGGTGGGTCGCACATGGAAGCGACCTGGTCTGCCCGTCGACCCAATGACATGGGATTAGAATGATGATATGGGACCGGAAGAGCAGGCACAGACCGAAGCGGCGGTCCGGGCTGCGTGGATCGAGTACCGCAAAGCCCACCGCGACGCGACCCAACTGGTCAGGACATCCCGCCGGGACGTGTCCGAAGCGATAGCCGCCGCCCACGAGGCCGGGCTGACCATCGACCAGATCAGCGCGGTGCTGGCCCAGCCGCGCAGCGTCATCGAGCGGCGGCTCCACTCCGTCACCGACCAAGGAGCGTAGAAAGTGTTGGACTGGGGCGATATCCCTTCTGTCGAACAGAACGCGGGGACAGTCAGCGGCACCTGGGTGTTCAAGGGAACCCGCGTTCCCCTACGTACCCTGTTCGCTAACCTGAGCGACGAGTTCATAGCCGAGTTCTGCTGCCACTTCCCCACCGTCACCGAATACCAGGTACGTACCATGCTCGACCACATCTCAGACGATCTCCTCGAAGACGCGGTCACCACCACCGGACTGTGAAACGGGTCATACTCAACGAAGGGGTCAACCACGCGCTACGTCCGGTACTCGAAGAGCATGGGTTCCCAACCGAGACAGTCCAGTACCGCAAGTGGCGTGGGCTCTCAAACCACAGCTGGATCGCCGAAGCCGGCAAGGCCGGTTACGACGTCGTGGTAACCACAGACCAGGGGATACCAGACCAGCAGAACCTGCACAAGCTGGGCCTAGGCGTCGTTGTCCTAAACGACCCGAAATTGGCCATCACACCAGACACAATCCGGAGAATCGTTGACGCTATCCGGTCTGTAGGACCTGGCGACTGGATAATGGTCGACGTACGGGACACGTAAACCCACGAACAAGC
>WTGW01000192.1:8354-10324 GCA_011523395.1 Acidimicrobiia bacterium | reverse complement strand
GTGACGACGTGGCGGAACTCATCCGGCAGTTGGGTCTCGAGAAGCCGGTTCTGGTAGGCCAGAGCATGGGCGGCCAGGTGATCATCTCCGCCGCGGCCCGCCACCCTGAGTTGGTGGGGGCGATCGCCAGCCTCGACTCACCCTCCAACATTCCCGGCTGGCACCAGCAACACCACGGTCCGTTCGACCATCTGATGACGGCCGAGAGCGACTTCCGCGAGACGCTCCGTATGTTCCTGAGCGCCTCCTACCTTCCGACCGACGATCCTTCCCGGGTGGCGACCATCTCCGAGCGGCTGGCCGAGGTTCCCGACCACGTGATCCTCAACGGGTGGAAGGGGATGATGGGGTTCGACGCGGAACCGATCATGCGCGGCGTGAAGTGCCCGTACCTGTATATCGACTGCGGTCAGCCCGACCTCGACCTGGGTCTGCTGCGGGAGCTGTGTCCTCAGGTGGTGATCGGTAAGGTGGTTGGAGCGGGTCACAAGGCACTCCAGGACGTGCCGGATCAGATCAACGCCATGCTGAACCGTTTCATCGGCCACGCCGACGGGATCGCGGCGGAGATGGTCCGCACCGGCGGAGTTTTCCGGTACAACTTCCCCAAGACCTAACCGGTTCCTCACCGAAGGGCGGGATCGGCCGGTCTCGCTCCTCGTTCATGTCACACCCTCGCCATACGGTGCTGGATAACCGTTGACCCGAGGCTTCACAGGTCGAGGCCGGGCGCCTGCGGACGGAGACGTGTGCTCCGGCCGGGCCGCCGGCTCGTGTAAGTGAGGAAGCAAGGTCGAAGCACCAGCGGTCTGGTTCGGACGTCGGTCGGACCGCGTGAGGGAACATTCTGTCGAGCAACCCCACCCGGGGGATGGCGGGACGCGCTCGACACCGAGGTGGTGGCGGTCGGGGGAGGGCCCGGCGGGCGGAGCCCGCTCGCCGCGACTTTCGCGTTCTCCCGCCGGCTCGGAACGTAGGAGGGCGCCGAAGAAGAGGGGCCGGGTTGGACAGCGATGGCTTCTAGCTGGGGTTTTGTTGCCTGCCATCGGGCCAACGGGACATCTCCAGTGCCCTCCTAGTCCCCACAATGAGTCGTTGGGCGGGGGTATCGGGTGGGACTGACTCTCACCCGACGGCCCCCTTCTCCTTTGGATCGCACCGGCGCCGGGTCGGTTCGAGGGGTCGGACATCGTGTAGTCATCGATCTCTCATTTTCTTCTCACGTTCTTCTCAGGCTATTCACAGGTTCGAGCAGAAGAGTGGTTCCGGTCCGCCGAGGGAAACTGCATGAAGGAGGGTGTGATATGCCACCGGAACGAGGACGGGAAGCCGCCGGACCAAGCGAGGCACACCGCACCTGCCCATGGAACGACTCCGGGAGCTTCTCGTGCGTCCACCTGCCCGGTGGGTCCGGCGCCAGCGGCGCCACCGGTGCCGCTCATGGGGGTGTGAGGCGGAGATGAGCGAAGTTGATATCGATGCCCTGATCCGTGGCCGTGATTCCAGAAAGGGTCGGCTGTTCCTGGTTGCCGCAGTTCTGGTGGTGGGGGCAGGGGTAGCGGCCTTCCTCTGGTGGCAGCAGGACGAGCCGGTCGTGACGGCCGAACCGGAGCGTGCCGAGGCCATGATGGGCCGGTTGAGCACCACCGTCGACCTGTCCGGATCGGCGGTTGCCGAGCGCAGCACCGATCTTTACTTCGAGGCTGCGGGCGCCGTCGCATCCGTCATGGTCGAGAGCGGCGTCGCCGTACGAGCCGGCGACATCCTGGCGGTGCTGGATGACACTGACGCGCAGCGGCGCATCGAGACGGCTGAGGTGCAGCTGCGTCTTGCCCGGCTGCGCCTGGAAGCGCTGCTTGCTACTCCCGCGGGATCCGATGTGGCCGCCGCCAGACAATCGATCGAGGCGGCGGAGTCGCAGGTGACGAGCGCCGAGATGGCTTTGGCGGGTCTTTCGGAGCCGCCTGGTG
>WTGW01000192.1:0-8254 GCA_011523395.1 Acidimicrobiia bacterium | reverse complement strand
CTTCGGCTGAGCAGGCGGTGGCGAGTGCGTTGGCGCAGCTTTCGAGCGCGGAGGAAGCGCTGGGGGACCTGCTGGCCGATCCGACCGAAACCGAGACCGCCTCCGCTCGATCGGCGGTGGCACAGGCGCAGGCCCAACTGTTGAGCGCGGTCAGCCATGCGAACGACTCCTGGGTGGCCCTGGGCGAGGCCTGGGACGGGTACTGCGACGAGTACGGCGCCTATAACGTCGCCGCGGTGACCTGTGCGGGGACCCTGCCTCTCGAGGGCGACGAGGTCGTGGACCCGCTCTCGGACGAGGAGGTGGAGGCTCTGCACGAGACGCTCGAGGGTCGTTCGAGAAACTACCAGCAGCTCGCCAACGCCCTCATAGACGGCAACCTCGAGTACATCCTCGCCGAGGCTGCGCGGCAGACCGCGGTGACGAGCCTTGCCACATCCGAGGATCGACTGGCCGACCTCCTCGTACCGGCCTCCGAAGAAGACTTGCGCCAGGCGGAGTTGGCGGTGGACGCCGCCCGCGCGAGCCACACCGCAGCCGTCGCCCGCCTAGAGGCGCTCCGGGAGGAGCCCACATCCCAGGACCTATACCAGGCGGAACAAGCGGTGAACGCCGCCCGCGCCAACCACACAGCCGCCGCCGCCCGGCTCGATCAACTCCGGGGCGACCCGACGGCCGAGGATTTCTACCAGGCTCGACAGGCCGTGGACGCCGCCCGCGCGAGCCACACCGCGGCCGCCGCTCGCCTTGAGGAACTACGAACGCCGGCCGACGAGAGCGACTACCAGCAGGCTCAAGCCTCGCTGGACGCCGCGCTGGCGAGCCTGGCCACCGCCCAGGCACGTCACGACGAGCTTCTGGCGGGCGCCACCGCCAACGCCATCGCTCAACAGGAGGAGAACGTGCGGCTCGCCGAGATATCGCTGGAGGAGGCTCGCTCCGCCCTGTCCGATCTGTCGGTGGCGGCCCCCTTCGACGGAACCGTAGAGGCGGTGAACGTCCACCCGGGCGACCGGGTGACCCAGAGCGTCGTCGCTTTCTCGATGAGCACGCCGGACCGGATGAGGATCGCCCTGGCTGTTACCGAAGCTGATCTGCTGGCGCTCGAGGTGGGGCAGGCCGGCTTTGCCTCCTTCGATGGAGTGGAGGGCGTCCAGTACCCGGCGCGGATCGTTTCGATCAGCCGCCTGCCCGACACCGCCCAGGGTGTGGTGACCTACGGGGTGGAGGCGCGGATCCTCACCGGCGCCGAGACCGTCGAGGTGGCGAGCCAACTGGCGGTCATCGCCGGCCAGGGGGTCGTTACCGGAGTCGCCGGACTTCCTGAGGCTGTGACCGGCGCCGGAGATGGCGGGGTCGGGGCCGGCTTCGGTGGGGGCAGGCCGGATGGGCCGCTTGCCGGGATGGAGTTACCCGGAGGCGTGACCATCCAGGACGTTGCGCAGGCGGTGGTCAACGGTGAGCCCCCTCCTGAGGGGGTGAGCTTGCCCGAGGGCCTCGAGATCCCCCTGCAGGAGCGCGAGCGTCTTGCGGCCGGTGGGTTGCGACCACTCGGTCGGCAGGGCCAGGCCGGGACGGCCTCGTACGGCAGCCGCGTGCTTCCAGCGCCCGGAATGAGCGCCACCGTCACCATCCTCACCGAGGTGCGGGAGGAGTCGGTGCTCGTTCCCGTTTCCGCCGTGCGCCAACTCGACGGCGAGTGGTTCGTGACCGTTCCGGCGGCTGACGCCGGCGCCGGAACCGGTTTTGAGCGCGTCACGGTCGGAGTAGGCGAGTCCGACGGGGTGAACGTGGAGATCACGAGCGGTCTTGAGAACGGCGCCGTGCTGCTCATCGGGGCCGACAGCGTCGGCATCGCTTACCGCACCATCCAGCAGCAGGACTCGCAGCCGGGGCTCGGATTCGTCCCGGGTGGCACGCCCGGCGGCTTCGGCGGAGGCGGACGGTGATCATTCTGCGCGATGTGACCCGCGTGTATGCCACCGGAGGCATGGCGGTGCGGGCTTTGGCGGGCGTCAACCTCGAAATCGACCGCGGGGAGTTCGTCGCCGTCATGGGTCGGTCCGGCTCGGGCAAGAGCACTTTGATGAACATCATCGGCCTGCTGGACCGGCCCACGACCGGCGAGTATCTTCTCGCCGGGCGCGATGTGGAGCGGTTCACCGAGGACGTCCGATCTCGCCTGCGCGGCGCCGCCTTCGGGTTCGTATTCCAGTCCTACAACCTGCTCCCGCGCATGACAGCCCTCGAGCAGGTCGAGTTGCCGTTGATCTACCAGCGTGCCCAGGATCGCAGGCGGCGGGCCGCCGAGGCGCTCGTGCGAGTAGGTATGCAACACCGCATCGCGCACCTGCCCAACGAACTCTCCGGGGGCGAGCAGCAGCGCGTGGCGATCGCCCGATCTCTAGCCGTGAACCCACTCATGCTGCTGGCCGACGAACCGACCGGTGCCCTCGACACGGCGACCGGTGGGGAAATCATGCGACTGTTCACCGAGTTGGTCGAAGAGCGGGGCGTAGCCGTCGTGCTGGTGACGCACGAGACCGAGGTGGCTACGTACGCCCGGCGGACCATCCGTATGCGCGACGGGAAGATAATCGAGGACAGCGGCAAGAGCGGGGGGCCGCCGGCCCGGGCTCCGGCAGGGGCGTCCGGGCATTGAGCCTGATAGACGCCTTCCGCGTCACCCTGCGAGCCATCTTCGCCAACCGGCTGCGCAGTGTGCTGACCTCGCTCGGGGTGGTCATCGGGGTCAGCTCGGTCATCGCGCTGGTGGCGGTGGCGCAGGGTACGCAGCAGGGTGTCACCGACCGCATCCGCGGCCTCGGCACGGGCCTGATCTTCGTAGAGTCGAGCGCGGCCGCCACCACCTCGCAAACCGGCGGGCCTGCCGGGCTCGGTCAGTCGACGCTGGTTGCCAGTGACGCCGCCGCTATCGCGGCCGACGCCATTCCGGGCGTCATCGCGGTCGCGGCCCACGCCGCGGTCGACACGCAGCTGGTCGCAGGAGCGAACAACCTGGGGGCCACGGTGGTCTCCACATCAAGCGAGTACGGCGAGGTGCGCGACCTGGACGTCCGTTCGGGCTCGTTCATCACTCCTGCGCATGACGAGGAAGGTTCGATGGTGGCCGTGCTGGGAGCGCGGGCCGCGGAGACGCTGTACCCCGGCGCGGACCCGGTAGGACAACAGGTGCGGCTCTCCTTCGCAGGTGGCCGTCTCACACTCGCCTTCGTGGTGGTCGGGGTCCTCGAGGAACAGGGCGGCGCGGGCGAGGCTGACGACCAGGCTTTCATACCGATCACGAGCATCGCCAACCGCCTGCGTTTCCTGTACACGCCGGCCGGGGACCTGCGGGTCACCCAGATCGACGTCCGGGCCGCCGACGGCGTCGACGAGGACCGTGTCAAGGAGGAGATAAGCGAGCTGCTGCTCTTCCGCCACGAGACCTCCGAGCCGGACTTCGTGATCCAGAGCCAGGACGATCTGATCAGCGCGGCGACCGAGGTCAGCAACACGCTCTCGATCCTGCTGGGAAGCATCGCCGGCATTTCCTTGCTGGTCGGCGGGATCGGGGTGATGAACATCATGCTCGTCTCGGTCGCCGAGCGTGCTCGCGAGATCGGTATCCGCCGCGCGGTGGGCGCCACGTCGCGCGACATCGTGACGCAGTTCGTGACCGAGGCGCTGACATTGAGCCTGTTCGGTGGCGTGGTCGGCATCGCCCTCGGGACCGGAGCTTCGTTGGCCGTCGACGGCCGGGCAGTGGGAGGGCAGGAGTTGGCGGTGCTGATTCAGCCGTGGAGCATCGCGGCGGCCTTCCTGGTGGCGGCCGGCGTGGGCTTGGCCTCCGGAAGCTACCCGGCCTACCGCGCCGCCACCATCGATCCCATAGCCGCGCTCCGGAACGAGTAGGCCGGGCGAGTCCCGGGAGAACCGGCTGTCAATCCAGCAATGGTTCCAGTTTGTCGAGCAGCCCACGTACCTCCGCCAACCCACCTGCCACGTAGTCCGCGCTACCCCAGTTTTCGTAGAAGTTCTGGTGAAGGGCGTTGGCAGACCTGAACCGGTCACGGATTCCTTCGTCGCCGGTTTCGCGCACCAGCCGGTCGATCACGCCGTAGAGAGAGGCGTGGCTGTCATGGCTCCATCCGTGGCTGGAGGCGACGGCCTTGATCATCTGCGCGGCCGCACCCCATCCCTTCTCCGATGCCTGGCGGGAGTCTCCCTGGGCCAACTCCTCGAAGCCTTGGGCTAGCAGGTGCCGGGCCGCGTCCTGGTAGGTCAACGTTGTCATCGCACTCTCCATGTCGCGAATTATAACGTTGTCCTCCGTTGTCGATAGTGGCATATGGTGTCAGCTACCGGGTGATGCGAGCGCGGGCGGGCGTGTTCACCAACCCTGCTAGCCGGCGATGGACATCACCAGGCCGACCGCCACCAGCCCTACACCCGTCCACTGCAGGTGGTGTAGGCGTTCGTGGAAGAAGATGACCCCGCCGATCACCGCGATGACCCGGCCGCTCTGGGAGAGCAACCCGATCAGCCAGGCCGGCGCGTAGGCCAGACCGTACCCGAAGGTCACGAAGGAGACGGCGTCGATTACCCCGACCAGGACCAGCAGCCATCCGTTGCGCCAGGTGATCTTCGACTGCCTCTTGTCCCAGTCCTCCAGTCGAGACTCTTTCCCTTCCCGGTTCCTGTTCTGGGTAATCCGGGCGATGATCACGAACACCAGGGCGACGTACGCGACCGTGTAGAACCGCTGGGTGATGATGGTCCAGTTGGAGTCGAGGCCGTCCCGGATGGGAATCTTCAGCCCGGCATTGGAAAGCGATCCCACCAGCACCGCGATCATGGCGAAGACCGGACCCCACGTGACCAGGCGGATCTTGGTGCCCTTCTCGATGACGAGTGAGGCCAGGACGGCACCTGCCGCGGCGATGGGAATGCCGATCCACTGCACGGCGGTGGGCCTCTCCGCGAGCAACCAGTAGGAGTAGAGCACGGTGATGGCGCCCGACAGGGCGCTGATGGGGCTCACCACCGAGACCGGACCGAGCCGCAGGGCCATGTAGCTTCCCAGGAACGAGGTGGCTGCCGCGGCCCCCAGCAGGCCCAGCAGGATGACCTGGTCCCTCGTTATCTGGTAGGGCACGCCGATCGCCACTGCCCAGGCGATCATCACCACGAAGGCGATGGTCAGGGTGACGGTGGTAGAGCGGAGCACCCCGAAGCGACGGGCCACGACCGCCGTGAGCAGGTTGTTGACGCCCAGCGTGACCGCCGTGATCAGCCCGAAGACGGTCCCGATCAGCATGATCCGTGTCCTGACCGGGTCACTGCCGTGGACTGAGCCGGTTGTCGATTCGGACTATTCGTGGAGTTGGTCTCCGGCGCGACCGGCAGCGCCCGCGGCTCCCGCCACCTTGGAGATGTCCGTCGTGCCGCTGACTCGTTGCGGCATCCAGCTGACCATCCGGTTGAACATCTGGTTGAGCAGGTAGAAGGTCAGGAGCGAGTAGAAGGCGACCACGATGGCCACGATCACCAGACGGGCTGTGTTGGTTTCCTGAACCGCCGCGGCGGCCATGAAGCCCAGTCCGGTCGGGAAGCCCAGGAACTCGGCGGCGATCGTCAGCGACCACCCGAGCCCACCGGCCAGCAAGAGCGCGGTGCGTAGCTCCGGCATGGCGCCCGGAACCACCACTTTGAAATAGGTGCGCAGCCGCGACGCGCCCAGCGTGCGGGCGCTCTCGATATACCTGTCGGGCACGTTGGCCACCGCGTTCATGGTCGCCACCACCAGCATCACCCACACGCCGAAGCCGATGAAGAGCGTGGTAGCGCGTAGGTCGACTCCGAGGGCGAACTGCATCCAGGGGATGGCTGCCAGCAGCGGGATCATTCTCAGGAAGTTGAACGGCGCCCACGAGATCTGGCGCAGGGCGGACCAGTAGGGGAGGGCGAGACCGGTGGCCAGGCCGGCGATCAGCCCGACACCCAGGCCGGCTATCAGTCGGGACAGGGTCATGAAGGAGTGGAAACCCAGCGCCAGGAACACGGCCGTCCAGGTCCTCGACTCGGCGCCTTCTATGGCGGGGAACGGCGCCAACTCTCCGAACTGCAGGGTCAGTCCGCCAAAGCTGAACCCTCCGAACAGGTCCCAGTTGCCGGACAACCGGTAAAGGGCGTTGTAGATGATGTAGTCGAATCCCGGCACGAGCGGATGTTCAAGAGTCCCCTTGGGGGCGATGTACGACACGATCTGCCAGCCCACCAGCAGTACCGCCCAGGTGATGAAGAAGAGCGGATTGTTCTTCACAGCGTTCAAGATGCGCTCGGGCAGACGGACAATGCCCTTTCCGATCCTGATGACCGCTGCGACCGACCTTCGGTATCGGAAGACGAATGTGTAGGCCCACCACAAGACAACCCAGAAGGAGATGAATTGCCAGGTGAGATGGAGTGTGCCCTCTTCGAACTGCCAGTCTCCAAGCGACGAGAAGGCGAGGACGACCAGACCTGAGCCGAAGATCCAGGCGGCCCATCCGACCCAGAATAGGATCCTCAAGAGTCGGGTGAGGCTCAAACCTGGGTCGCTTCCTCTTCGGTGATTCCCAAGTGGGCCAGAATCGTCTTGGTGATGTCCACCGCGCCGGCACTGGCTCGCACATCTTCATCACGGGGGCGTGGTAGGTCGACCGAGATGTCATCGACCAGTTTTCCTTCGGCCAGGAGGATCACGCGGTCGGCCAGGATCAATGCCTCCTCGATGTCGTGGGTCACGAAGAAGATGGTCTTCTGGGTCTCTTCCCACAGGTCCAGGAGCACGTCATGGAGATTGCGCCGGGTGAAGTAGTCGAGGGATCCGAAGGGCTCGTCCATGAGGATCACATCGGAGCCGACCGCCATAGCTGCCGCCAGCGCCACCCGCTTGCGCATACCTCCGGACAGTTCCCGGGGCCACGAGTCGGCGAAGTCGGTCAGCCCCACCGCGTCCAACCAGTGGGCGGTTGTGGACTTTCGTTCCTCGTCGTCCACCTTGAGGGCGCGGAGGCCGAACTCGACGTTATCGCGGACGTGGAGCCAGGGAAAGACGGTGTCCTGCTGGAACACCATCGCCCGGTCGGCGCCGGGTCCTTCGACAACTTCCTCGCCCAGCCTTATCTGACCGGCGGTCGGCGGCTGAAGTCCGGCAAGAACCCGCAGCAGGGTGGTCTTCCCGTGCCCGGATCGCCCGACCACGCACACGAACTCGCCCGGTTGGACCTCGAAGTTGACGTCGTGGAGGGCGTTGACCAGTTGGCCGGACCGGTGCTCGAACACGCACCATAGGCCCTCGAAGCTAACGACTCTTGACATAGCTGTTCCTCCTTGTCTACAGCCCAAGTCGGCGGCCGGCCTCGGACCACCTGGTCAGGTAACGAATGATCACCAGCAGCAATGCATCGACCACCACCGCAAGAACTCCGTAGAAGGTGATCAACGCCACGAGCGCCGATGGGGCTTGGAGTTGGCCGATCAGGAACCTCCAGATGTCGATCAGGTGCCCTCCGCCGACCTGTATTCCGAGCACCTCGACCAGGACACCCAGGCCCCAGGCACCTGCCAGCGCGATGCGGAATCCCCCGGCGATCTCTGGAACCGTGCCGGGCAGGTAGACCCAGCGGAATATCGAGCGGGGTGTTCCGCCCAGGGTCAGGGCTGACTCCACGATCCCGACGGGGATGTTCTCGGCCGCCCGCCGGCTGAAGAAGTACATGAGCAATGTCGTGTAGAAGGTGACCAGGCCGATGGTGGTCATGATCGGCACCTCTACACCGAACCAGATGACGAAGAACGGTGCGGCGATGAAGATGGGGGCGGTTCCGAAGAAGGAGGCGATCGGTGTGAATACCTGGGCGACCTTCGGGAACACGAGGCTGGACAGGCCGATCGCGAGACCGGCGATGGTGCCGAACGCAGCGCCGAGCAGGATCCGGATGATCGTCACGATCAGGTGAATGCCGTAGCCGTAGCAATAGTCGGGTAGCTGGCCGATCGGCACCGGCAAAGGGCCACCGGTCAGGGCAGCGGTGTCAGACGTGTACTTCCATCCCATCAGGCTCGAGGCGACTTGCCTGAAAGGATTGTTGACGTTTGCCGGGTGAAGATCGGGGCAGGCGTGGACGAACTTGATCCTCATGTCCTGGCTGGTTCCGAGGTTGCTCCAGAAGTGGGCTATGGCGCCTTCCTCCCGGAACAGTCCCCA
>WTGW01000141.1 GCA_011523395.1 Acidimicrobiia bacterium | reverse complement strand
GCGTGGATGATGAGCCACCGAACCTGAACGGTCAGCTCGTGACGACCGGTCTCCCTGACTACGACAACACCGTCTCGAGAGAAACGGTTAGGAGTCGTCCCGGTAGAAGGCGAGGGAGTGGCGGATGGTGTCGGACATCTCGGTCAGGAGGTCATCGGTCCAGCCTCCGAAGCGGCGGACCGAGACGGTGTTGGAGAACACGTAGACCGAAGTCAGTGACGGGGTCACCTCGAACAGCGCAGCCGCCAGCCGGCCGGGAAAGGTATCGGCCTGTCCGGCCGCCTCGGCGCTCCGGTAGGTCTCACCCTCCTGGCCCGAGAGGCTCCGGTCGGTGTCGAAGACCGCCACGTCCCCCAGCAGTAGGTGATCGACTTCGATCAGCTGGCCCAACATTCTCCTCTCGCATCGAGCCCCGGAACCGTCGAGGGTGCTGAGCAACCCTGCAACGAGGCGGTCGCATGGTAGCCGACCCCGGTACCGGTAGTCCGCCTCGGGCCAGGCCGTGGGAGCTCGCCTTCCCGGCGCCTCATGGACGTCCGCGGTGGCCGGCTCTCCAAGACGCTCTCAGGCGCTCGCCGATCACGTGCAGCTTGACCAGGTTGGTCTTGGCCTGGGTGTTGGGAGGCGTGCCGGCGATCATCACCACCCCCTCGCCACGCTCGCACACCCCCTCCTTCTCGAGGTACTTCTCGGCGGCGGCGAACATCAGGTCGGTGGACGCCCTGGGTTCGAACCGGATCGGCGTGACACCCCAGAAGAGGGCCATGCGCCGCCGGATCCGACCGCTCGGAGCGAACACCATGATGTCGGCCGACGGCCGGTACTTCGACAGCAACCGGGCGGTGCCACCCGACTCGGTGAAGGCCACGATGGTCCTGAAACCGAGGTTGCGGGCCGCTTCGGTGGCCGCCTTGGCGGTGGCCGAGGCGAACGTCATCGTGCTCTCGAGGAAATCTATGGCATCGGCGCCGGTCATCTGCTGGTCCCGGTAGCGCTCGGCCTCCACACAGATGGACGACATGGCCTCGACCACCCGGGCCGGGTGGCGTCCCACCGCCGTCTCCGCCGAGAGCATGACGGCATCGGTGCCCGAGGCGACCGCGTTGGCCACGTCGGTCACCTCCGCCCGGCTGGGGCGCAGCGCGGTGACCATCGACTCCAGCATCTCGGTGGCGGTTATCGAGATGAGCCCGGCCTGGTTGGTCCGATGCAATATGTCGGCCTGAATATTGGGGATCGTCTGCAGCGGCAACTCGACGCCCAGGTCACCGCGAGCCACCATCACACCGTCGGCCTGATCCAGGATCGAGTCGAGATTGCTGTAGGCCAGGGCCAACTCCACCTTGGCGATGACCGGGGTGGAGCCGCCGGCCAGCTCGCGCACCTGCGATATGTCCTCGCCCCGCTTTACGAACGAGGCGGCCACGTAGTCCACGCCCATCTGCCGGCCCAGTTCGAGATCCACGCGATCCTTCTCGGTGACCGGCCCGAGCTCGAGATCGCTGTCGGGGAAGGCGATCCCCTTGCGGTCGAGCAACTCCCCGCCACGTTCGACGAGGACCGTCAACCCATCGCCGTCCGAGCCGGTGACCCGGCCCTCGATCAGTCCGTCGGCCATCACCACCCGTGCCCCCGTGCCCACGTCGTCGAGCAACCGTGGATAGTCGACCGGGATCAGGTCGGGACCGCCCTCGTCCCCGGTCACGGCAAGGCGGACGGTCGCCCCCTGCGGCAGATCGACCGAGCCGCCCCGGAAGTGGCCCACCCGCGTCTTCGGCCCCTGGATGTCCTGGAGGATGGCGATGGAACGGCCCACCTCGGCGGCGGCCTGGCGTATCCACTTGATCATCTGGACGTGTGACTCGTGGTCGCCGTGGCTGAAGTTGAGCCGGGCGACGTCCATCCCGACGTTCACCAGGCCCCGGACCGCCTCCAGGTCGGCCACCGCCGGGCCCATCGTGGCCACGATCTTCGTCCTGCGCCGCACGGCCCCACGTTAACCCTGATTATTCATGTTCCCCGCACACCGCCGTACACCAAGCCAGCTCAGCCCCACCTTGTGCCGGGACTCTATCCATCGGTGCTAACCACGATCCATGAATGATCGGGGTTAAGAAGCCGGGCGCAGGTATCAAAACACCAACCGCGAGGGCGCGCGAGAAGCGTCCTCCGGCCTTCCTACACTGCGAACACGTCACGAATGGAGGACCGTGCTCTCACTCAGCGGACTGAACTGGCTTGCGATCATCGTCGCGGCCATAGCGTTCTTCGGCCTGGCCGCCATCTGGTACCAACCGAAGGTCATGGGCACGAAGTGGATGGAAGCAGCCGGGGTCGACCCTTCGTCCTCCGACGGACCCAAGCCCATCTTCTTCGTCCTCACCTTCGTCGCCTATCTCGTGATGGCGACCGTCCTGGCCATGATCGCCCGGGGCACAGGCGCCGCCACCTTCGGTGAAGGACTAGTGCTGGGCCTCCTGACCGGATTCGCATTCGTAGCGCTCCAAGCCATGGTCAACGCCATCTACGAAGGCCGGGGACGGTGGATCGTCCGCGCCAACGGTGGAATCGGCATCATCGGCCACACCGCAATGGCCGTAATAGTCACTGTGTGGGCATGATCAAGCCGGGTCCTTGACCCTCCGGGCCGAGCACCGGTGCTCGGGCGATCCCTACTCTCAATAAACGATCACCGGGGCACTCGCGGGGATAGCACGCGGCGGAGTCGGTTCCGGACCAACTCGGATCAGCAACCCGGCGACCATCTTTCCGGCTCCTTTCCCGACCGCGCGCTGCCGCAAGGGGCGGAGATGCTCAGCGACCGCGTGGCTCCGCGTGCTCCGGCGGGGGGTGGCACCCCCTCCTCATGCCGGCCTCCTCTGGAGATCGCACCGGTAGAACTCTGGCGTAGTAACCTGCCAGTCGCTGATCGCGATCGGAGTTTGTAGCAAATACTCCACTCGCGGTCGCGACCACAACGCACGCCAGAAGGTGATCCCGTCAGCAGCAAGACCACCTTTGGATCGGACGCGCTCGTCCGGTTGGGCTCCTCATCGTTTCCTCAGGACCGAGGGTGTCACGGTGAGTGAGGCTCACGATCACGCGCGCGCAGGGCGCGACACCCAGGTTCGCGCCTTGGCGATCTCCTTCGGGTTGGTGGGCGTGTTCATGGTGGTTGAGTTCGTGGGCGCAATCCTCAGCGGATCCCTGGCCCTCCTGTCAGATGCCGGACACATGGCAACCGATGCTCTGGGACTCGGCATGGCTCTGGCGGCGCGTATTGCCGCGCGCCGGCCGGCCGACAAGTTACGTCACACCTACGGTCTGTACCGCGTGGAGATATTCGCAGCGCTGGCTAACGCAGTATTGCTGCTCGGCGTCGGCGGGTATGTCCTCTACGAAGCGTTCGGGAGGTTACGGGCTCCGCCCGAGGTCCTCCCGGTCACCATGCTCGTCGTAGGCTCCCTCGGGTTGGTGGTGAACCTGATCAGCTGGCGCCTGCTTCGCACCGGCGCCAAGGAGTCGCTCAACGTCGAAGGGGCCTACCTGGAGGTGCTTGCCGACCTGCTCGGCTCGATCGCCGTCCTGGTCGCCGCCCTTGCCATCCAGGTGGCCGGACTGCTCATCATCGATGCCGCGGTGGGCGCGCTGGTCGGGCTCTTTATCGTGCCGCGGGCAATCCGGCTCGGGTGGAAGGCTCTACGGATACTGGCCCAGTTGGCCCCCAAGGATGCGGACCTGGAGACGATCGCCGCCCAGCTGGGCGCGATCGAGGGAGTGACGGACGTGCACGATCTGCATGTGTGGACACTGACCTCCGAGATGGAAGTCGCCACGGTCCACTTGATGACCGGAGCCGACGTCGACGCTCACAGGGTTCTGGACGAGGCCAAGGCGATACTCGACTTGAACCATGGAATCGATCATGCCACGTTCCAGGTGGAGCCCGAGACCCACGTCGAGTGCGCCGAACCCTCCTGGTAAACGACCGAGAGCATCAGGATGAACCGACCGGCGTTCGCCCGCGCATCGCCGTGGTCTAGGAGGGTACTGAAAAACGTCCAGTTGGCCCGACACTCAGCAATAAAACCCCAGGTCAAAGGATCGGGGGCCAGCACATCCCCGTCTCTTCAGCACCCTTCTATCCGGTGTTTCCGCGCGGGACCCTCCGTTTCGCGCCATCTTCAGAGGGGCGTAGCGGCCCCCTCTCCCACAACCTGTCACCTTGCTTGCTCCTCGGCAACCAAGCTCGCTGAGATCGTTGCGTGGGCGGCTCGGGCATCGAAGGCGTGGGTCAGGCCTTGCCCGGCCAGGGTCACTGCCAGAGCCGAGATGAAGATGGCCAGGCCGGGGAAGATGATGAGCCATGGCTCCCTCTGCATGTACGGCTGGGCTTCGCGCAGCATCGCACCCCAGTCGGCATCCGGCGGCTGCACACCGAGACCCAGGTAGGAGAGAGCCCCGATGCGTATCAGCATGTGCCCGAACCGCAAGAACCCCATCGCGAGGACCGGATTGATCGTGTGGGGAACTATATGGCGGGTGATGATGAACCAGCGCGAGCATCCGAGTGCCTCAGCGGCCTCTATGAACTGTTGGCTGTTGATGCTCAACGTCTGCCCTCGCACGAGCCGCGCGTAGGGAGTCCATCCCAGGAATGACAGCGCGAGGATCAGACTGAAGAAGCCGGGTCCCAGTATCGCAACGATGACCAGGGCGATGATGAACGTCGGGAAACCGAGGGAGAGGTCGACGAAACGCATCGCAGCCTCGTCGAAGAATCCCCCGATCTGCCCGCTGGCCGCGCCGATCAGAGTGCCCACGACGATCGAAACCACGACCGATATTGCAGCGATGAAGAGGGCCAACCGGCCGCCGTACAGCAGCCGGCTGAGTACGTCGCGACCGAAGTTGTCCACTCCGAGCCAATGCGCCCCGCTCGGCCCGGTGAGCCTGTTGATCAGATCGATCTCATTCGGGTCATACGGGGCAATCCACGGGGCGGCGAAAGCGAGCAACATGATCACCGTGATCGTGATCAAGCCGATCTTCCCGGTCCAAGGAGTCCGGCTCCAGATGGCGGCAATCGAGAAGATGTTGCGATTGCCCCCGCTCTCCTTCGTTCCTGGCGGCGCAGCTTGGGGGGTCTCTAGGGCCGTCATCGCCGGAGCTTGACCGTGGGGTCGATGACTGTGTACAGCAGGTCGGCGAGCACGTTGAATACCACCGCCAGCGCCACAATCGTCATCAGGCCTGCCTGGATGAGCGGGATGTCCGAGTTGAGAACTCCTTCGTACATGAGCCGTCCCATCCCGGGGACGGCAAAGATCACTTCGACTACAACGGACCCGCCGAGGAGGCCTGCGAACCACATAGCGAATACGGAGAGGACGGGTAGAGAGGCGTTGCGGATGCCATGCCTGACGACGGTTTTCGCGTAGGAGAGCCCCCGGGCTCGAGCGGCGGTTATGTAGGGAGACGAAAGGACGTCGAGCATCGCGGCTCGGCTTATGCGAGTGATGTAGGCGATCGGCCGCAAGGCCAAGGTCAACGCCGGGAGAACCAGGTACTCCGGGCCGCGGAGACCCGCTGACGGTACCAACCCGAGGGTGAGAGCAAACAAGAGGATGAGTAATGGCCCCAGCCAGTACTCCGGTATGGCTACGCCTGTCTGCGTAACGGCGACGATGGCGTTGTCCAACCATCCCCCGCGCCGCGCCGCGGCGAGCGCCCCCATCGGCAACGACACCAGAAGGCTGAACGTGAGCGTGACGGTCGTCAACAGGAATGTGATCTGGAGGGCGTTGACCAGCAGCTCGCCGACCGGCTCCTTACTCACCATCGAGTAACCGAGGTCCCCTTCCAGGGCGCTGCCGAGCCAGCGCTGGTACTGGACGAACAGGCTCTCGTTCAGACCCAACTCTTCACGAATCGCATCGAGGACCTCCTCGTCCGGGGCCCGCTCGGCGACGCGAGACTGAAGAATCTCTCGAGCCGGATCACGACCGGTCACGTACGGCACGAGGAAGGCGAAGATGGATACTACGAGGAGGACAACGGCGACGAAGCCCAAGCGACGCAGCGCGAACGTCAGCATCGTGATGCCCCCGCCGGTCGAGCGCAAGATCGGCGCCGAATGGTTCTGGCTCGCCGATCGACTCGTAACAATCGATGGCTTCGTTGCAGGCCCTGCGGAGTTGGCCGGCGAGCCATAGCGCGAGCCGGACTGTCCCTGATAACGCGGGGATGCGCCAATGGCGGACCCGGCACTTCTTCGATACGGAGGGCGGAGAGGTTCGTCAGGAACCTCTCCGCCGAATCCGGTACCAACCGGTCACCTGGTACGTCGTTTCATAGAGTCTCGATCATCCGGTCACAGCGACGTCGGTGGTGATCACGTAGTGGCCCATGGGGTGGGTCCGGTATCCGACCACATTGCTGCTGTGCGCGTCGATGGCGATCTGGTGGGTAAGGAACCCGGTGATCGCCCGATCTTGAAGGACGCCGGAGAGCTCCCCGTATACCGCGTACCGCTCCGCCGTGTCCATGCCTCTAGCCGCGGTGAGCGCGG
The DNA here is from genome assembly GCA_011523395.1 of Acidimicrobiia bacterium. GTDB lineage: Bacteria > Actinomycetota > Acidimicrobiia > Spongiisociales > Spongiisociaceae > Spongiisocius. The sequence goes on along the minus strand of WTGW01000141.1, from coordinate 33,274 downwards.
CGTCGAACTCGGCATCGCAGAAGTGGCTCAGGTTGTAGCCACCTTCGCACCCGTAGTCGGCCTCGAGGAACCCGATCGGGTCGTACACGTCCAGCAGATGGGACCGCGACAGTATGAACAGGTCGAAGTCGCCGGCGAGGACGCTGCCCTCCAAGGGTCCGTACTCGGTAATGGTCAACTCGGTGCTAATTCCGACGTCTCGGAGCATCGCCTGCATAGCCACGGCGATGTCGGACAACTGGGGTCGTTCGATGTAGGTCCAGAGACGCAGCCTCAGCGGATTGTCGTCTCCGTATCCGGCTTCGGCCAGTAATGCTCTGGCTGTGTCGGGCTCGTAAGGGAACGCCCTGATGGTCGGGTCGGCCCATTCCTCCCAGAACGGGAACGGACCGATGGCCGGATCATCGGAACCCTCGAGCACCGCGGCAGCGATCAATTCGCGATCGATCGCGTAGTTGATCGCTTCTCGTACGGTCTGGTTCGTGGTCGGGCCGGCAATGTTGTTCAGATAGACCGAGGTCGTCCGTGGCAACGGGGTCTTCAACACGACCAGGTTCGGATCGCCCTCGAGCAACGGCAGGTCGGTGATGGGGACCTGGGCGATGATCTGGGCTTCGCCCGACCGGAGCATCCCGGACCTGACCTGCCCGTCCGGGACGAAGAAGACCTCAAAGCCGGCAAGCTTCGGCGCCTCGCCCCAGTAATTCGGATTGGCTTCGAGCCTTATCAGCTGGTCGGGAACTATGTCAACCAGCAGGAAGGGGCCCGTTCCCCCCGCGAAGGGGTCGATCGTCCGGTCGGGAAGGTACGCAGAGGGTGAGAGGATGGCGCTGTTGCCGCTCACCAGACGCTGTGGCAGCACGGCGTCGGGACCGTTGGTCGTCATGACCACGGTGGAGTCGCCTTCGACGGCCACCGTGGCGACGATGGACCTGCTCAGACCACGGGGAGGAGTCGGTGAGTCGAGCAAGTAGTTGAGAGCGTCGGCCACCGCCGTCGCGGTCAGGTCCGAACCATCATGGAAGGTGACCCCGGAGCGAATCTCGAACGCCCACTCGAGTTCAGAGCGGCGCTCCCAGGACGTGGCCAGCCCGGGAACGAGATTGCCGTCGAAATCCACGACCACCAACGGCTCGGCGATTCCGTAGTTGGTGAACAGGAGGGCATCGTCGGTCTCGATCCCCCAACCTGCGTTAGGACCGAACGTCTCGGTGACTACCAGCGTTCCGGCCGGCTCGGCCGGCTCGGCCGGCGCAGCCGTGGTGTCGGGGGCACTGTCGTCAGCTTGGGTCGTTGCCGGAGCCTCCGGCGCAGCGGTCGTGGCGGGCGCCGTGTCCGTGGGGGCGGCTGTCGTGGCTGTCGTGGCGGGTGCTGCGTCCTCTACCTCGTCAGCCGTATCTCCGCACGCGGCGGCTATCAGGGCCATGGCAGCCAAAGCCGCCAACAATCTGATCCGATATTTCATTACTAAGCCTTTCCTCTCAGGTGAGCCGCCCCGGATGCGGGGAAACTAAATCTATTGTCAGATAAGAATACTGTCAACTGTCGACGATCCAGGGTTCGGGCCTCGCCGATTGGAAACTTCCCTCCGGATCGGCCGCCGCTGCGGTATCAACGATCTCTAACGGTGACGGCTGACAGACTCTTCTTGGCCTGCTCCCACCGCCAGCAAGCCGTGCCGTGCTCGGCCTCGGCCTCCTCCAAGGGCGGTGACTGCTCCATGCACCTGGCCTCGGCCAGCGGACACCGGGTGTGGAAGCTGCAACCCGAGGGTGGAGAAAGTGGGCTCGGGATCTCCCCGCGCATCGGAACGGGAGCGAATGCGCCCGGCTCGAGAGACGGGATCGAACTGATCAGAGCCTGGGTGTATGGGTGGAGCGGATTCTCGAAAAGCTCGTCGGTCGTTGTCAGCTCGACGATCTCCCCGAGATACATGACTGCGATCCGGGTCGAGACGCGACGCACCACGTCCAGGTCGTGGCTTATGAACACATAGGTCAGCCCGAGGTCTTCACGGAGCCCGTTGAGGAGGTTGAGCACCTGGGCTTGCACCGAGACATCGAGGGCGGACGTGGGTTCGTCGCATACGATGAGCTCCGGACCCAGGACAAGGGCTCGAGAGATCCCCACCCGCTGCAGCTGACCACCGGAGCACTCATGCGGATACCGGTTCGCGTAGTCGGCGCTCAGCCCCACCTTGTCCAGGATCTCGACGACCCTGGCCTGCTGCTCATCGGGCGTGCCGACCCCATGCTGCCGCAAGGCTGTTGCGATGCTGGTTCCCAGGCGCATCCGAGGATCGAGAGAGGAATGCGGGTCTTGAAAGACCATCTGTGCTCGCCGGCGCAGACCTTTCATCTCCCGTGAACCCAAGACTGAGATGTCCTGACCGTTCAGCTTGACGACTCCGCTGGTAGGGGCGAGCAGACCCAGGATCAATCGTGCGAGAGTGCTCTTTCCGCAACCGGATTCACCGACCAGACCGAGGCTCTCCCCCCGGTCCAGATCGAAAGTGACACCGCGAACGGCACGGACCGACGCCGGCTTGTCGAAGATATGCTGCTTGCGATGTCGGAAGGTCTTGACGACCTCTCGGAGGCTGAGCAGGGGCTCGGAAGCCGACGAGTCGCGTGCGTCAGACACCGGCCGCCTCACGGAGGCCTAGTTCTATCGCGTGACATCTGGTTCGCCGACCCGCCTGAGACTCCACGAGCGATGGCATATCGTCACGGCATCGATCGCTGATGCCCACCTGGCCGTGCAGGTCGCACCGGTCGTAGAAGCGACATCCCTCGCCCAGATCCTCGCTGCTCGCGCGAATCGTCACCAGTTCCCCGTCCGCAGTCGAAAGCGATGCACATGCCACCAGAGCACACGTGTACGGATGCAAAGGCCCCCGCAGTATCTCCTCGGTCGTTCCTTCGGCAACGAGTTGGCCTGCGTACATGACCAGCACCCGGTCGGCGATCGCCGCGACCACTCCAAGGTCGTGCGTGATGAGCAGCATCGCCATCCCGCGCTCTCGGCACTCTTGCTGTAACAACTGAAGGATCTGAGCCTGGACCGTCACGTCGAGAGCGGTGGTCGGCTCGTCGGCGATGAGCAGATCGGGCTCGGCGGCAAGAGCCGTGGCGATCATGACCCTCTGGGCCATGCCTCCGGAGATATCGATGGCATAGCTCCGGGCTCGCTCCTCCGGATCCGGGATCTCGACATCCCGGAGCAGACCGACCGCCGTGGACCAGGCGTCCCGCTTCGATGTCGCCTGGTGGATCCTGAGGGGCTCGCCAACCTGGTTACCTACCCGGCAAGTGGGGTCAAGCATCACCCTCGGCTCTTGGAAAAGCATTCCGATCCGATCGCCACGAACGGCGTTCATCTCATCCTCATCGAGGTCGAGGAGGTTCGTTCCGCCGAGAAACACCTGGCCACCCACGATCTTGCCGGGCGGCGATATCAGCCTGGCGATGGACCGTGCGGTGACGGTCTTCCCCGAACCCGATTCCCCGACCAGGCCCACGATCTCGCCCTTCTTGATCGAGAAACTGACCTCGTCCGCTGCCTTGATGACCTGGTCGTCCTTGGCGAACCAGGTGCTCAACCGGTCCACCCGCAGCAAGACCTCATGGTCGGCTGGACCCGTCCGGCTCATGAAGTCGTCTCGCTGCCGTTTGCCACCTCAATCTCCCTCAGAACTGGCTGACGAAGGACACCTGGGACCGGGCCAAAGCCGATAACCGGTAACTGTTGCCAACCATAACAATCTCGGCTCCAAGTGGATCGGACGAGCGGACCACCGATCCTCACCGGAGGGCGCCGAGGAGCGTCGCGACGATCGCTTCGGGGGCGTCCTCCTGGACGAGGTGGCCGGCGCCGGCCACCGGGCGGAATTCGGCCGACGGGATGAGCGCCTTCAAGCGGAGCCCCTGCTCGATGGGCAGCCATCCGTCCTCTTCGCCCCAGAGGATGAACGTAGGGCAGCGGACCTCCGCGTAGTGCGCCTCGATCTCGTCGGTGAACCGCATGTCACACTGGCTCATCTGCCGATAGAACGCGGCCTGCCCATCGCCCAGCCACGGTTCCAGGTACGGAGCAAGCTCGTCGTCAGGAATCGCTCGCCGGATCGCCTGGCGGATGTACGCCGAGACGATCGCGGTGTGGATGGACACCGATAGGCTCGAGAAAGCGCCTTCGTGGCCGCGGATCGTCTGATCAAGCCCCTGGCACCAAGGCCGCAGGGCGACCGGATCGATCAGTACGAGGTTCCGGTACTCGCGTCCGTTGAGCAGGTGCGTCCTCAGAGCCGTCGTCCCACCGATATCGTGGCCGACGATGTCCGGCCGGTCGAGCCCCCAGTGGACCAGCAGCTCGGCGAGGAGCTCGTTCTGCACGGGGAGTGACACGTCCTGCCCCTCGCGCATCTCGGACTGCCCGTAGCCGAGCAGGTCGTAGAAGAAGACCTCGTACCGCTCGACCAGGTACGGGGCGATCCGATGCCACACGTAAGACGAAAACGGCGTGCCGTGCACAAGGACCATCGGAGAGCCCGAGCCCATGACCCCGTACCGAACGGCCTGGCCGTGGAAGTCGTAGCTCTCGCCAAGGTTCCAGCCCGTCATAACCATCCTCCATGCGGTGCTGTCCGGACCCGGCCGGCTCGGACTGAGGAGAACGCCCCGCCAGCGATCGCGGGCGATCTACAGTCGACGACATTACCAGTGAGGGCCGAGCGCATGACGATGGCCACGCCCGAAGCGGTCGGCGAGTTACTGTGCTAGCCGGCTACCCGAGGGCTCGATCCAGGTCGTTGATGAGGTCCTCTTCGGACTCGATCCCGATCGAGAGCCTGATCAGACCGGGATGGTGCGCCCACGGCGAGTTCGGGATAGCTGCCATCAGCTCAGGGTCGGTTTCGAGCCAGGCCGTGGGCGGAAAGATGAGCGATTCGACACCGCCCAGGCTCGTAGCCAGCCTGAACAATGCCGTTTGCTCAGAGACGAGCCTGGCCGCCTCCGAGCCGCCTCTGATCTCGAACGAAACCATGGCGCCGAACCCGCCGCGCATTTGCGCATGCGCCAACTCGTGCTGTGGATGGTCTGAGAGGCCCGGATACAAGACCCGAGCCACCCGCGGATCATCGTCCAACCACTCGGCTACCGCTTGGGCACTCGTCATCTGCCGGCACATCCGGACACCAAGAGTTCGGATACCCCGCATGAGCAGCCAGCTGTCGAACGGGCTGGGGATAGCGCCCAAGAGGTACTGGCGATCGGCGATGCGCCGAGCAAGATCCTCCGAGCTGGAGGTCACCGCCCCGCCGAGCAGATCGCTGTGTCCTCCGAGATACTTGGTAGTGCTATGGACCACGAGGTCCACGCCGTGATCGAGCGGATTCTGGCAGTAGGGAGACGCGAAGGTGTTGTCGACGACACTCAGCGCACCGATCCCGCTAGCGATCTCCGCAAGGGCCCTCAGGTCCACGATGTCGAGCAAGGGGTTGGTCGGCGTCTCGATCCAGATCAGTCGGGTGTTCGGCTTGATTGCGGCCTGCACGGCCTCCGGATCGGAGAGATCGACGAAGTCTGCCTCGACACCGTACCGAGGCAGATCGTTCGCAAAGAGGTGATAGGTACTGAGGTAACTGTCGTACCCGACCACGGCGCGGTCACCTGCCGACAGGAGCTGAAGCACCGCATTGATCGCGGCCATACCGGATGAGAACGCGGAAGCGGAAACACCATGTTCGAGACCGGCAAGGAGGGACTCGAGCGCATCACGAGTGGGATTGGCCCGCCGTGCGTAGTGGTAGCGAGCATCGTCATCGATGCGGCTTCTGACGAAGGTCGAGGCCGGGTGTATCGGCGGAACGATGGCCCCGTCTGCGTTCGGCTCCGACCACCCGTGAATCAGCAACGTGTCCAGGTCCCAGGCGTCGTCCTGGTAGGGAGTCGAAAGATCAGCCAAGAGAGAGTGCTCCTTGAGGTGCCACAAGAGTAACTGACCGGGCTCTTCCCTCTCGAGGAGTCACCTCGGCAAGCAGGCGTCCCACGATCGACCCATGGCCAAGCCATGACCGCTGGAACCCCACCGACTGAGAAATCAGCACGCCCTCTTAGAAGATGTGCCGGCTCTGCGCCCCCTCATGAGCAGTGGCGACCGCGGCTGTGGCATCCTCTGGCGACGCGCTCGAGACATCGGTGAGCACCTCCTCGGTCGCCGGATCGAGGACGGCGAACTCGTTGTTTTTCCTACGACTCCCGCCACTCACTGTCGATGTCGAGGCGATTAACCCCGCGGTTTTCGAGCTCTTGTAGAAGTTCCTTGTTTGGCCGCCCCGCTTGCATTGTCTGGCCGGGGCGGGCGGCGTTCCCTAGCCCCCACTCGCGGTTGTCCATGCAGGTCGCGCAAGGTTCACGAGACGAGGCGCGGTTCCTTGTAGCTGCCGTCCGCGAAACGAGACAGACGGAAGGCGGAGAGGTCGAATGACGGGTTCCCGTCGACAACGAGCTCCGTCGTGACGCGTCCGACGATCGGGCCCATGCCGAAGCCGTGCCCGCTGAACCCGGTGGCGATGACCAGACCCGCCGGCCGATCGAGTAGGTCGATGACGGGCACTGCGTCCGGTGTCGAGTCGATATAGCCGGCCCAGGTGTGGGCGACTTCGAACTCCAGGTCCGGAAACATCTTCCGGAACTCGATGACACCCTCGCGAACCTTCTCCTCGCTTGCCGAGGGGGCGAGCACCCGCTCAGTCCGCCAGGGACGGCGGTGGCGTCTCGAGCGCAGCACGGCGTTGGTCACGTCCCTTCCCAGCGGACGTCCGACGTGGATCCGGAGCATCCGGCGGTTCTTCAGGTAGTTCGGGAGGAACATGCGGAGGTGACGGAAGGACTGGAGCGTGACGTCGTGATCGCCCCCGCTTGAGGCGATGTACAGGGTGCCGTCGCGACGCTGCCGGAAGGACACGACCGGGTGGTAGCCGACGGCGATCTCGGTCAGCGGGTCGATCGGTGTGGTACCGGCCACCGTGGCTCGGACGATCCGGACCGGCAAGTCGATGCCCACGCCACGCAGTAGCCGCGCCGACCAGACCCCGGCCGCACAGATCACGTGGCGGGCCCGGATGACACCCCTCTCTGTCTCGACACCCGTAACTCGGCCCCGCTCGACCGTGATCCGATCGACTGCGCATCCCTCGACGATGGTTGCCCCTGCCCTCTCGGCCGCCCGCGCGAACGCCCACGTTGCCTTGGTCGGTTCGGCATGCCCGTCGCTCGGCGTGAACATCGCGCCCCGCCATCGCCCCTGCACTTCGGGCAAGATCTCCGACACGTCGGTCGGGGTCAGGAGGCGGGTGTCCAATCCGACGTCGCGAGCGACGGCAAGCCACTCCTTGAAAAAGGCGATGCGGACCGGATCCGTTGCGAGTGAAAGGTTGCCCCCTTGGGTCCACTCGATGTCAGCCCCCAGCTCACGCTCGGCTGTCCGCCATATCCGGTTGGATTCGATCATCAAGGGCAATTCGTCGACATCCCGAGCCTGTTGCCGTATCCAGCCCCAGTTCCGGCCCGACTGCTCCCCGGCGATCCTTCCCTTCTCGATCACGGCCACCGATCGACCTGCCCGAGCAAGAAAGAAGGCACTGGCGACACCCATGATCCCGCCACCGATCACCACGACATCGGCCGACGATGGAATCGTGCGTTCCACCACAGGACCCAGCTGCACGGCATCCGGACCGCTGGCGGCGCCGAGGCTCACGGCCGATCACCCGAGGGGCTCGACGAGGGCACGCTCATCCGGTTCCGCGTGGACAGCGCAGCGGCAACGAGTACTGCCATGCCAACGAGGCTTACAGCCAGGTTGGGGCCAACCCCGTCGGCCAGCAAGCCGACCGGAACCGCACCGATCGGACCCAAGGCGATCGCTACCTGGTACAGGCTCGCCAGCCGGCCGCGAAACCGTTTGGCGTCAGGGTGAGTCATCAGCAGTGAGCTGTTGGCGATCAGCCCCGTCGTGAAGCAGAACCCGATGAGCCCGACCCAAGCCATCGCAACCCAAACCGAGCGAGCTGTTCCGAATGCCAGCAGCCCGAGTCCCAAGCCGAACACTGCGAACCGTTGGGCAAGCCGGAGATGCCGCGGCTCGGAGAAGGCCGAATCGGCCAGGGCCCCCATCAACCCGCCGACTCCGCTCGCGGCCACCAGCAGTCCCAACTCCTCGGGCCCGGCCCGGAGGGTCTGATCGGTGAAGATCGGCAGCACATACACGTACGCCATGCCCCCGAAGGCGATCAGAGCGGTGAGGCCGAGGAGCTTGGGTAGGGGTGGGTTCGACAGCACGAATGCGATCCCGCCGCGTACCTGGCCCCACGTGGTGACTGCGCCGTTGCCATTCCTCGGCGTCTCGGGCAGGCGGGAATGGACGATGGCTGCCACCACATAGAGCCAGCCGATGACCACGTACGTCCAGCCGATGCCGACCGCGGGCAAGCGCAGGAGCACTCCCGCCGCAGCCGGTCCGACGATCGCGATGGCCTGCGAGATGAAGAAGAAGGCAGCCATCGTGTTGGCCACGAGTCGGTGCTCGACGGCATCGATCGAGTAGGCGATGCGGGCGGGAGTGAGAAACGAGAGGGTTACGCCGAGCACCAGTCCGTGAATGACCAGAGCCCACCATGTCAGGGTCTGAGTCAGAAAGAGTAAGGCGATGAGCCCGGCCGACCCTGCCACGGCCAGGTGGGAGGCAACCATGATGCGCCTTCTCGATCGGTGATCCGCGGCGGCTCCTCCCGCAAACGGGATCAACGCGACCGGGATACCCCAGGCGCCGCCAACCAGCCCCACGACGAAGGCCGAGCCTGTGAGGGTCACCGCGGCATAACCACCGGCGACGACACCCATGTGAAACGCGAGAAGCGAGGGGGCCATCCCCAACCACAGCAATCGGTAGGCCGGAACGGCCAGGGACGGATAGATACGGGTGGCCATCGGCTTCACGGCGCCATGGCCACGTACAGACAAGAGCGTTGGGCGTTGCACGACATTTTCGGTTGACGTCCAATTGGTGCTGTCAACGCTCCCATCCCGGTTAGTCCGATCGATCACTAGGAGCGGCTCCGATCGAACTTACTCTGAGTTTCTTCGCCCTGCCGGTAGGTTGGTCAGATTGTATATTGCTGACAATCTGTCTCGGAGGGCCGGCATCGGGTCAGAGACCCGACGCCGGATCTGGTCCGCCGGATCCCCGCTCAACGTTGTGCTGAGGCCCCCAAGGAGAGGAAGACGAGGTAGTTGTCGAGCAGGCACACCACACGCCAGGTTCTGAGGGGAATCAGGTTTCGCTGCATCGGCCCTCCTCGCGGCGGAAGATCGGTCGCGGTCGCCGGGGATCCCGACAGACGTTCTGTCTTCTACCTCGGAGCAGCCGCAGGAGGCATCTGGAGGACGTATGACGCCGGGTTGACCTGGGAGAACGTCAGTGATGGGTACTTGGGAACGGCGTCAGTGGGCGCCCTGGCGGTCTCACCCACGGACCCCGGAATCATCTATGCGGGGATGGGTGAAGCCTGCATCCGCAACGATGTCTCGCCCGGCGACGGTGTGTACCGATCGAGGGACGGCGGCGACACGTGGGACCACACGGGTCTGGCGGACACTCGGCACATAGGCGAGGTCCTGGTCGACCCGCTCGACCCGGAACGTGTCTACGTGGCTGCCCTGGGCCACGCATTCGGCGCTAATCCCGAACGCGGGATCTATCGAACCCTCGACGGCGGCGACACGTGGGACCGGGTGCTTCACACGAGCACCAAAGCCGGCGCAATCGACATCACCATGGACGCGGGCTCTCGCGACATGCTGTACGCGGCCGTCTGGGAAGCTCGCCGCACTTTCTGGGACATGAGCAGCGGGGGGCCCGACAGCGGGATCTGGAGATCGACCGACGGCGGCGACAGTTGGACCGAGATCACGCGGAACGAGGGGCTTCCCCGGTCGGCGATCATCGGCCGGGTGGGACTGGCAGCCTCCGGAGCGCGCCCCGGAAGGCTCTGGGCCTTGATCGAATCGCCCGAGGCGCCGGGCCTCTACCGGTCCGACGACTTCGGCCGGGCGTGGAGTCTGGTGAGCGCGAAGCGTGAACTCCGCAACCGACCCTTCTACTTCACGCACGTCAAGGCCGACCCGCTGCGTGAGGATCGGGTCTATGTCATGAACTCGCACATGTGGCGATCCGATGATGGGGGTGTCAGTTTCGAGAGAATCGCCACCCAGCATGATGACAACCACGACCTCTGGATCGACCCTGGCGACAACCTCCGCATGATCTCGGCCAACGACGGGGGCGCCAATGTCTCCTTCGACGCCGGAGCGTCCTGGAGCACCGTCAATAACCAGCTCACAGCGCAGATCTACCGGCTGGACACGGACAACCGCGCACCCTTCTTCTACGTCTACGGCACCCAGCAGGACAACTCCACCATTGCCGTGCCCAGCGGTACGACCGACGGCGCGATCACCATGGTCGACTGCCGCGAGACGGGCACCGGTGAGAGCGGCTCGGTGGCAGTGCATCCCGGTGACCACAACACGGTGGTGGCGGGGGGAATAGGGAGCTCTCCGGGTCGCGGAGCCGCCCTTCAACACTATGACCACCGCAGCCGACAGATACGTCTGATCAACATCTGGCCTGAGTCCCACGACGGTGTAGCGCCGTCTGATCTCAAGTACCGGTTCCACTTCACGTTCCCGGTCCTGTTCTCCTCTCATGACCCGGGCGTCCTGTATGCGGCAGGAAACGTCGTGTTCATGTCGAGCGATCTCGGTGACAGCTGGGAGGTCATCAGTCCTGACCTCACACGGAACGATCCCGAGAAACAACAGCTCTCGGGTGGGCCCATCAAGAAGGAGACATCGGGCGCCGAGGATTACTGCACGATCACAGCGCTGAGCGAGTCCCCGCTCGAGCCGGAACTGCTGTGGGCCGGGTCGGATGACGGCCTTGTCCACTTGAGCCGAGACCGAGGGGCCACATGGGAGGATGTCACACCGCCCGACCTTCCTGAGTGGACCTTCGTCAAGAGCATCGAGCCGTCCCGGCATCGCCGGGGCACCGCCTACCTCGCGGCGACGAGATACATGCTCGACGACTTCCGGCCGTTCCTACTCCGCACCGACGATCATGGCCGGACCTGGGTGAGCATTGTCGGTGAAGGCGATGAAGCCATCGCCGCTGAAGACTTCGTCAGGGTGGTGCGCAGCGACCCGATTGTGGACGGGCTCCTGTATGCAGGAACCGAGACCGGCCTCTACGTATCCGTGGACGATGGGTCGACCTGGCTCAGGTGGTCCACGATCCCCACCACCCCGGTGTACGACCTGAAGGTTCACGGGTCCGATCTGGTCGTTGCCACCCACGGGCGCGGCTTCTGGATCGCCGACGACCTGACCCCGCTGCGCCGGGTGGCCCAGGACCCTTCCCTGTCCGGCGACTTCCTGTTCACCCCGAAAAAGACCTGGAGGGTGCTTCCCCATCTGACCTCGGCGTGGGTCACCGCTGAGGGCAAGGACTACTGGACCGCTCTGGGCAAGGCGGCGACTTTCGTGGCCCAGGCAGACGAGACAGGGCAGGTGGAGCGGCGCTATCTCGACGCCGGCTCCACCGGACCTACCGGCGCGGCGATTCACTATTACCTGAGCGACGCGACCGCGTCCGATCCCGGCGTGGTGATCACCCTGGACTTCCTCTACGGCGACAAGGGTGTGGTGAGGTCGATCCGGTCGGCCCCTGACTACGACCCGGAAGGAGTCGCGCCCCGGGTGCCCAAGGACCCGGGTGTGTGTCGCTTGGTGTGGGATCTTCGCCACGAAGGAGCCATGCCACTGCCCGGAGGCCCGGCGGGAGGAGAAGCCGATCGAGGCCCCCTCGTCGTGCCGGGCGAGTACGAGGTGAGGCTCACCGTACAGAGGCCGGACGGCTCGACGAGCGTGCAGACCGCGCCCCTAGTGGTGGTCAACGATCCCCGACGCGAGGTATCGCAAGACGATCTGGAGCGGCAGCTCTCAGCCCTCTTGTCGATACGCGACAAGATAAGCGAGGCGCACGGTGCCCTGGCGCGGCTTCGCGAAGCACGGCGCCGGATCGAGCAACGGGCCGGTACCGGGAACATGGCGTCTCGGAGAGCCCAGGCTGTGCTCGACGAGCTTGCGTCTGTCGAGAAGGAGTTGATAGTCCTCCCCGGCCCCCTGAGTGACACGTTCGGTCGTGGTGAGAAGGCTCTGATCCAAGGCCTGACGACGGTGATCAGCGTCATTGCCAGCGCGGATGCCAAGCCGACAAGACAGGCATCGAGCGTGGTCTCGATCTACTTCGAGCAGATCGATGCCCAGTTGGCACGCCTGCGACAGGTCTTGGACGTGGACTTCGAAGGCCTGCCCCATCGGGCCGGCGGGTGACCCCCGACCTTCGCAGAGCCGCACCAGCGTGGCGGTGAGGCTGCCTTTCGACCTCAACCGAGTTCGAGGGTCTTCAGGAATCGAGGCGGTGTAGAGGCGCCCATGGCCCCTTCGAAGGCCTGCGCAATCCCGAGAAGCCGGCTTTCGCTGCCCGCTCCGGCGAAGAAGCTCACACCGATCGGCAGGTCGCCGAAGACGAACCCTGCCGGAACCGTGATGATGGGGTAGCCGGCCATCGCCGCGGGCAGAGCCGACGGCACGGGGGGCGGAGTGTGCTCGACCGCAGGGTCCCTCACATAGGGTGGCCGGTCAGTCGCGACCACAAAGGCGTCGAGGTCGAGCCGATTCAAGGTCGCGTCGATCCCTTCATGTCGTGAAAGGCGCCGTCGGTGCTCCAGAGCCTCCACATACCCCTTCTGGCTCAATGGACCCTTGGTCACGGCGCGCTCCCAGACCTCCTGGCCGAAGAACCTCATCTCCGCGTCGGAGTGCTGGATGTTGAAGGCCATCAGGTCTTCGAGGCAATTCATCGGCACACCTTTGCGCTGTTCGAGGTACGCATCGATACCTGCCTTGAACTCCCAGAGATAGAGCTCATCGGAGGCGTTGGCCTCGAGCATCTCCGGGGTCGACGGGATCTCCGCGTCAATCAGGACCGCCCCCAGCCCGAGCAGCGTCTCGAGGGCCTCCTCGAAGACCTCATCGGTATAACGGTTGTAGCCGGAGAAGGGATGACCGCGCAGGACACCGATGCGGACACCGGACACATCGTTCTCCTCCAAGGCCGCTTCGTAACGGCGGCCGCTGCCGGCCATGGCGGTCAGCAGGATCGCAGCGTCCACAACGGATCGAGCGATGGGTCCGGGCGATCCCTGGGTAGTGGAGACCGGTATCAATCCGCCGCGCGGGACGGTCGAAACGGTCGGTTTCATCCCGACGACAGAGCTAACCGCAGCAGGCTTGACGATCGAGGCATTGGTCTCCGTGCCCACTGCACCCGCACACAGTCCGGCGGCCACGGCGACAGCTGATCCTCCACTCGAACCTTGCGGAGTCCGGTCGAGTACGTGCGGGTTGCGTGTCTGGCCTCCCCGACCGCTCCAGCCGTCGATCGACTTCGGCGATCTGTAGTCACCCCACTCGGTGAGGTTCGCCTTGCCGAGGATCAGCGCCCCGGCACGGCGGAGTCCCGCAACCAGCGGAGCATCCTCATCGGCCGGCGTGCCCACCATGGCCAACGACCCGGAAGTCGTCTGCATCCGGTCTCCCGTGTTGATGTTGTCCTTGACGAGGATCGGCATGCCGTGAAGCGGACCTCTGGTTGTTCCACTTCTGAGCTCCTCGTCGAGCCTCGCCGCGATCTCGAGCGCGTCCGGGTTCAACTCGATGATCGAGTTCAAGCGGGGGCCCTGGCGGTCGATGGCCGCGATCCTCTCCAGATACATCCCCGCCAGGTCCACACAGCTGAGCTGCCGGCGCTCGATCCTGCCTGCCAGCTCGGAGATCGTGGTGCTCGCAAGCCGGGGATGCGGGTAGGACATGGAAGCCGACCTCAGGTCTTCACAGCCGGCAGACCGGCGTTGTCCATCAGGGCGTTGAACTCGAGTAGCTCGGTGGCCAGCAGATCGCCGAGATCGGCCAGTTCGTCCTCGATCTCAGCCGAGTGCATGGCAGCCACCTGAAGCGAACTCCGCGTCGGCTTGGTGTCGGCCGAGCGGATGACGCTGAGCACCGAGGCCAGCCTCTCGCAGAGCCGGGCCGGCTCGTTTGGGGCAGGAGCGCCCTTCTTCTCGATAGGCAGCATCAGCTTGTCCTCTATCTCGTAGAGCTGCTCTTCGAGGTGGGATGCGGCCGCACCGGCCTCCTTACCGAGGTCCGACCGCTCGCGCCAAAGTCCGATCTGTCTCTTGATGTCCCTGATGGTCGCCACCGCTTCATGGGCCCGAGAGATCCGGTCCCGAATCCCGAGCAGGGCAGCGAGCTGTTCTTCGAGGTCCTCCTGAGAGACGTCCGATCTCGGGTCGTTCCGCACCCGAAAGATCTCGGTGTGCGTCCTCGCCTTCCCGGAGGGGTCGACGATGACAAGGCGGGCCTGGTAGACGCCCGGAACCACCAGCGGGCCCACATCAGCCTCACCGCCGCGGTCGTTGCCCAGCACCTTCGTCGAACCCGGATAGCGAAGGTCCCACACGAACCGGTTGTACCCGGGCTTGGTGGTGATCCACGGCCCGGCATGCAGCGCTTTCTCGTCGGCGTCCATCTCGTCCCGGCCCGGATGCTCGGGCTCGAACCGGTTCACCATCCCGCCGTCACCGTCCAAGAACTCCAGCGCAACCGAGAACCCATCCGCGGTCACCTCCTCGCCGAGCACGTAGGTGACGGCCGCTCCTCTCGGGCCTGATGCGCCGGCGTACGGATACGTCTGTCTCACCTGACCGGTCTCGTCCGGTTCGGCCCAGAAGGTGGCCGCCTTACCCGGCGATACCCAGTAGTCCTTTCCCGCGGTGGTCTGCCAGAACTCCCAGTGGTTGGGCAGAACCCGCCAGACCTCCCCGGGTACGAAGAGACGCTCCCTGCCTCGAGGTTCGTCCATGAGCCGGTAGATCGGGCTCAGGTCATCGAGGATCCAGAACGAGCGGCCGTGAGTGGCGATCACGAGATCAGCCCCCTTCACCGTCAGGTCATAGATGGGAGTCACCGGGAGGTTCGACTCCCAACGATCCCAGCCGGCGCCATCGTCGGTTGACAGATAGAGGGAGGTCTCGGTTCCCAGAAAGAGAAGATCGGGCCTATTCGGGTCAGCGCGGATCACCCTGACGAAGTCGTCGGGTGGAATCGCGGTGTCGCCTTCACCGACGGTGCTCTCCCAGGTCTGCCCGTAATCGGTGGTCTTGTACAGATACGGGGCGTTGTCGTCGAGTTTGTAGCGCGTGGCGGCCACATAGACCTTTCCGGCTTGGTGCGGCGACGGCTCGACAGTACGAATGAAAGCCCACTCCGGGAGGTCCGGCGGGGTGACCTCACTCCAGGTCTCGCCGCCATCCCGTGTGACATGAACCAGCCCGTCATCACTCCCGGCCCAGAGGACCCCGGGCTCCAATGGGCACTCGCGGAGAGAGGCCACGGTGCAGTAGTGCTCCGCACCGCTGGTGTCCTTGGTGATCGGACCGCCGGAGGGACCCAGCTTCGAAGGGTCGTTGCGGCTCAGGTCGGGACTGATCGGCTCCCAGGTGTGACCCTCGTCGGTGCTCTTGAAGACTACGTTTCCCGCCGTGTAGAGAACCGATGAGTCGTGCGGGGAGAAGACGATGGGAAAGGTCCACGCGAACCGGTACTTCAACTCACCGGGACCGATTCCGGCGTGAGACTGGGGCCAGACGTTCACCAACTGCATCTGACCGCTTCGGTGGTCGTAGCGGATCAGCGCCCCTCCGCCACCCGGAGAGGTTCCGACGGAGCCGACGAAGACGGTGTCGGGGTCGTCGGGACGGACCGCGATGAAACCGCTCTCCCCAGGTCCCGCCGCGTAGCAGTCCGACCACACGATGGCGCCGTCGATCGTGCCGCTGGGCACCGCGATGCTCGAGCTGTCCTGTTGAGTCCCGTACACGTAGTAGTAGGGCTCACGGTCATCCGTGGCCACCGTGTAGAACTGTGCGGTCATCTGGTTGTAGATCGGAGTCCACGACTCTCCGCCGTTGAAGGAGACGGTGGCTCCACCGTCGTTGCCCTGGACCATGCGCTGGTTGTCATCGATGTCGATCCAGAGGTCATGGTTGTCGCCGTGCGGGGAGGCGACCCGGGTGAAACCCTCACCGCCGTTAGTCGACTTCCACATCCGTCCGTTGTTGACGAAGACCGTGTCCGGCTCCTGGGTGTCGGCGAAGACGTGCATGTAGTACCAGGGGCGACCACGGAGCTCGGCCTTGGAGCTGACGAAGTCCCACGTCTCGCCGAAATCGTCAGAGCGGTACAGCCCCGGCCCCTCGGTAGCCTCTATCAACGCCCAGACCCGGCCTGCTCGGACCGGTGACGCCGTGACACCGATCTTGCCTATGACGGCTTCTTGTGGAAGACCCTCGTTCCGGGTGATCTCCCGCCAGGTGTCACCCCCGTCGGTCGACTTCCATAAACCGCTGTCCGGCCCCCCGCTCGACAGCTCCCAGAAGTTGCGGTGCGCCTCCCAGATCGAGGCGTAGATCACATCCGGGCTCTGCCGGTCCAGAACGACATCGACGGCGCCCGCTCCGGCTGAGACATAGAGGACCTTCTCCCAGGCCCCTCCTCCGTCGAGGCTCCTGAACAACCCCCGCTCCTCGTTGGGTCCGAAGGCGTGACCCAGCGCGGCGACATAGACGTGGTGTGGGTCCTTGGGATGAACTCGGATCTCACCGATGTGCCGCGTGTCGGTGAGACCGCAATGGGTCCAGGTCTGCCCGGCGTCGCTGGAGCGATAGACGCCGTCCCCGTGAGAGACATCCCCGCGGATGCAGCTCTCCCCCATGCCGGCATAGATCACGCTGGGGTCGGACTCGGACACGGCCAGAGCGCCTACCGAGCTGGTCTTCAGATAGCCGTCGCTGACGTTGCGCCAGGTCGTCCCGGCGTCCTCGGTCTTCCACACTCCACCGGCAACAGCCCCGAAGTAGAAGACAGACCTGCGTTCCGGATCGCCTGCCACCGCCACGACGCGTCCCCCGCGGGTCGGTCCGATACATCGGAACCGGAACGAGTCGAGCAGCCCCTCGGCCACAGGGGTGTCTAGCAATCTCACGGGATGTGAGTCACTCAGGCGGAGACTTCACTCGCCACTTCAGCGTGGATGTGGAGCATGCGAGCAACACGTCCGTCTCCTCGGGTGAATCGGAGCCCGGAAGGCTCTCCGGCCGCCACACGCTCCGCCGTGTCATCGAAGAAGGCCGGTCCCTGGTCGGGGGAACGGTCCGACTTGTCGTCCGGGTAGAGGGGGTTGATCGTGTTCTCGATCTTCGGCCAGAGGGCGCGGGCCGCATCACCGGACTCGAAGTCCATGATCACGACCATGGTATCGGGGAGCAGCTCCTCTGCCTCCTCGACGAGCACCGAACCTCCGAGGAAACCGGGATGCCCGGCAAGCGACTCGAGCCACCCGGTCAGGTACCCGATCGTCTCGTCCCGCGTCCCCGGCTTCGCCACGTAGACAAAGAGGTCTCTTCGTGGTCTCATGGCCTGTCCCTCCTTTGGTGTGGCAGCCTGTCGCCAGCCCGGATTAGACCAGCGGATCCGATGGCTGTCAATGGTCGACAATCCTCCTGAGCGGTGGCGGAAGTGGAAGGAGGAGGCTCAACCAGCCCGCAGTCGGGTCAGTCCGCGATACAGCGAGTCAGGCCTCGAACTCCACCAGATCAGATGCAGGGCTCGGGCAACGTAGAAGACCACCAGCGCCCACCAAACGCCCGAGAGATCCCAACCCAGGGGAACGACGAGGACCAGCATGACGAGCGACGAGATCATCGATGTCAGGAGGGCTCGGGCCAGAAACCCGAAATCGGTTGCGCCCATCACCACACCCTCCCAGACCTGGATCGGCATGGTCAGCGGCAGCATCACGACCAGAACCGGCCACATCCCCTCCAAGGCGGCTACCACGCCCCGATCACTTGAGAACCAGGCCGGAACCACGAGCCGGCCAAGGGCGAGCAGGACGAGGAGCAGCCCACCCAATAGGAAGCCCCAGAACAGAAGTCTCATCGACACGGCTCGAACCTCCTTCCCGCGCCGGGCACCGCTGAAGCCGGCAATGAGAGCTTGTCCCGCGACAGCGAACGAGTCCGCTACTTGCCCAAGCAGAAGCACGATCTGAACAGCCACCAGGTGCGCCGCGATCTGGGCATCTCCAAGCGCGGCCGCGACCCGGGCAGCTGCCGTGTAGGCGATGACGATCGAGGCTGAACGGATTACCACGTCCCGCCCGGCCCGCAGCAAGCCGACGCTCTCGTCCCATCGAATCCCGCGAAACTCTGCGCCCAGCCGTCTGCGCATCAACCGCACGAACCAGATGGCACCCATGCTCTGAGCGACCACGGTTGCGATAGCGGCGCCCACCAGACCCCAGCCGACCCAGAAAATGAGGATCGGGTCGAGGATGACGTTTGCGGAGTTGAACGTAATCGTGACGAGCAGCGGTGTTCGTGTGTCTTGATGTCCCCGAAAGGCGCCGTGCCCGAGCAGGATGATCAGAACAGCCGGAATCGCCAGGGAGCGTATTCGAAGGTACGCAGTCGCTTGCGCGTGAACCTCCCCACGGGCGCCCATGAGGTCGGTCAGCAGCCCCGCACACAGGATCAGGAGTACCGACACGACAACTCCGAGACCCGCAGCAGCGAGAAGCCCGCTCCCGATGATGCGGGCAGCCCTTGGACTGTCTCCCTCCCCTATCGCACGTGAGACGATAGGAGTGATTCCGTAGGCGAAGAAGATGAAGACCCAGAAGCCCACGGAGAGGATGGCAATCGCGATTCCCAATGCGGCGAGCGGTGTTGCTCCGAGACGTCCGACGAAAGCAGTGTCAACCAGGCTGACCAGCGGATCGGCCAGCATCGCCCCGAGGGCAGGCACCGCCAGACGGAGAATGGACCGATCATGCCGGTTCATCGACAGCCTGGGGTCTTGGCAAGGAAGGTCACATGTCCGACCAGGAGATAGGGTCTACCTCGAGCAGTCTACGAGGGTGGTGCGAGACCCCCCGGGCCGGCGCACTGGGGCAACCATGTCACCAGGTTGCGGGGCCACCCCCCGTCCACTACGTTGTGGCGACCGATATCTCAGTGGCCGGGTAACCACAAGTTTCGACCCTCGCCACGCTCGACAGAAGGAAGGCAGGTACCGAGCCCTTATGGCTGATCGTCACCCAGAACCCCGCTACATCACGTTCGACTGCTACGGGACTCTGATCAACTTCGAGATCACCAAGACGACCAAGGTCCTCCTGGCGGACCTCCTCACTCCGGAGAACGAGTCGCGGTTCATCAAGGACTTCTCGTCCATCAGGGTGGACGAGACATTGGGGCCATGGAAGCCCTACCCGAACGTTATTCGGGACAGTCTGGCGCGAGCGATGGCCAAGCACGGGCTCGAATACCGCCCGTCGTACGCCGATGCGTTGGTGGCCGCCGTCCCCACGTGGGGTCCCTACCCCGAGGTCCCGGCCACTCTGGCCAAGCTGGCGGAGGCGTACCCGCTTGTAATCCTGTCCAACGCGGATCCGGCTCAGCTGGCACAGAACGTCGAGAAGCTCGGAGCCCCGTTCCACAAACTCCTCACGTCGACCGCGGCTCACGCTTACAAGCCCCGGCATGCGGCGTTCGAGTACATGTTCGATGCCCTCGACTGCGGTCCCGGCGATGTCATGCACGTCTCTTCGAGCATCCGCTACGACATGCAACCGGCCGAAGAACTCCACATCGACAACAAGGTGTGGGTGAATCGCGACCCGTCCATCGATCCGGACTTCACGCGCAACGTATCGTCAGGGCGTGAGAACTGGACCTACCACGAGGTGGGCGACCTGAGCGGGGTCCTGACGGTATTGGGGCTTTGAACCAAGCCCGGAGGCGGGCGAGCAGGATCGCCTCGACAGCCGCCAACGTTCCGTACTGGATGGACACCGCGCCGCGGCCCGCGGTCCGGGACAACACGGAACCGAGCCGGCGGGTCGATGTCGCGGTCGTAGGAGGGGGCTTCACCGGTCTCACAGCGGCGCTCAACCTGGCTCAGGGCGGCGCCCATGTGGCGGTAGTCGAGAAGGGGGTGGTCGGATCCGGCGCCTCCGGCCGTAACGGCGGGATGTGCACGACCGGCATGACCATCTCGTTCGGCCTGGCGGTGAAGCGCTACGGCGAGGACGCGGCTCGCCGGATGTACGTGGCCTACAACCACGCAATCGACTACGTGGAGTCGGTGATCGAGTCGGAAAGCATCGACTGTTCCTGGCAAAGGTCCGGGAGGATGACCCTCGCAGCCAAACCCAGCCACTTCGAAGGCTTCAAACAGACCCAGGAGGCGTTGCGCGAGGTCGTAGGTCAGAAGACCGTTCTGGTTCCCAAGGAGGGCATGCGGGAAGAGATCGGCTCGGACCTGTACCACGGCGGGATCGTCGATCCGCTTGGTGCCGGACTCCACGTCGGGCGATTGGCCAACGGGCTGGCCGAGGCGGCCGAACGGGCCGGGGCCGAGGTTCACGAACAGAACGAGGCGACCGGGATCCGGAGGACCGGGGCATCCGGATTCACCGTCGACACCCCTAGGGGCCGGATCACAGCCGCCAAGGTGCTGGTCGCAACCAACGCCTACACGGGGAGGCTCGTACCGTGGCTAGGGCGGCGGGTAGCGCCGGTTGGCAGCTTCATAATCGTCACCGAACCGCTCGGCGAGTCCGTTTGCGCGGAGCTCCTCCCGAACCGGCGCATGGCCTCCACCAGCCTCAGCCTCCTCTACTACTTCCGTATCACCCCCGACAACCGGCTGCTGTTCGGCGGTCGGGCGCGCTTCGCTCTCTCCAGCCCCGAATCGGACCAGAAGAGCGCCGAGATCCTCGAGAGGGGCATGGCGAAGGTCTATCCGCAACTGGCCGGCGTGAGGATCGACTACGCCTGGGGTGGGCTGGTCGGGTTCGCGCTGGATCGGATGCCGCATGCGGGTGAGCACGACGGCCTGCTCTACTCGGTCGCCTACGCGGGCCATGGCGTGCAGATGGCCACCTACATGGGTCATCAGATGGCCAACACGATTCTCGGGAAACCTGCGCAGAACCCCTGGGCCGACGTACCCTTCCGGGCCATCCCCGGTCACTTCGGGCCGACCTGGTACCTACCGTTCGCCGGCGCCTACTACCGCCTCAAGGACTGGCTGAAGTGAGACGGAACGCCTGACGCCTCCCCCGGCTGTCGGGGTGTCAGGGTTCTGCTCCTAGAGGAGCCGGTTGCCGCCGGCTCGTTCCATCCCGGGTGGCTGACCGAACTCACCCACCAGTATCGGCCCACAGTCACAGGTGTCTGCGACTCCCTGCGGGCCCACGCCGAGGTGAAGGACTACCTAGCGGTCCTTCTTGGCGCGTTAGGCCCCCGGATCGTGCCCGGGCTCCATCATTGCCAACATTTGCAAGATAGACCGATAGCAGTTTCAATTGCGAAAAGGGCAACGTAAGGATTCCTGGTGCACGAGCCAACTGAACGCTCATCGCACGATCACCACGACCACGACCACGACCACGACCACGACCACGACCACCGTGAGCCGAATCATGACCATGGTCACGATCACGCGCCATCTCTAGGTGACCACGACCACGAACACGAACACGACCACCATGACCATGACCAGGACCACCATGACCATCGCCACGACGACCACGACCACGACCACGACCACGGAGTGCTGGCCAAGTTGAAGCACCTTGTGGTGCCTCACTCTCACGATCACAGTGAGGTGATCGAGTCCTCCTACGAGTCGAGCGAAGTGGGGATACGGACCGCATGGATTGGGCTGGCCGGCATGATGGCGACCGCGGTGGCCCAGCTGGTGATCGTCGCTCTGTCGGGTTCGATCGCGTTGCTGGCCGACACCATCCACAACCTTGGCCACGCGGCGACGACGATCCCGTTGATCGTGGCGTTTCGCATGGGCCGCTGGCGGGCCACCAAGCGATATCCGTACGGTTACCGGCGAGCCGAGGACCTGGTCGGGCTGTTCATCGGGTTGATCATCCTGGTAAGCGTGGTGATCATCGTCTGGGAGTCCGTAGACGCCTTGGTCAACCCGCGGGTGGTGACCAATCTGTGGTGGGTATTCGCGGCAGGGATCGTCGGGTTCCTCGGGAACGAGATCGTGGCCGTCTATCGGATCCGCGGTGGTCGACGGATTGGCTCAGCGGCGCTGATTGCTGAGGGCCAGCATGCACGGGCGGATGGACTGACATCGATCGCGGTTGCGATCGGCATGGTCGGAGTCTGGCTCGGCTATCCCCAGGCTGACCCGATCGTGGGATTCCTGATCTCGATCATGATTCTCGGAATCCTCGTAGCGTCGATGCGTACCGTGGTGAGGCGCCTGATGGACGGTGTCGATGAGGGGCTGATTGACCACCTCACCGCTACGGTCGAAGAGACACCCGGCGTGGTGGCAGTCGACACGGTGCGCGCCAGGTGGTCGGGCCATCGGATGTCGGGAGAAGTCGCCATCCAGATCGACTCAGCGCGGACAGTGCTCCAGGGCCACCGGATCGCCGAAGAGGTCGAACACGCCGTGCTCCATGCCGTGCCCAACATGGACAGCGTTGCGGTCCATCTGCATCCCGCCGTCTCGGCAGATGAGGCGGCGAGCCTGCATGAGCTCTCGGACCACCACGCCAGCCGCGAGGCCAGGGAAGCCTACCGAGCACGCCAAGCCTCCCAGAGCCTCGTCCCGGCAGGCGACTGAACCAACGCTCCCGACCGTCCGCGCCCACAACCAACCCCACCGCGCCCCAATCGAGAACCCCACACCAGGTAGCCGCCACCGACGGCTGCTACCGACTCGGCCGGCATGATGCCACCATCGAGGGCAGCGTCGTCGACGCGTGGGACCCAGCGCGATCTACGTGGGATCGACTGAGGGTGGGATCTCCAGCTTCACACCGCCGAAGCGCAGAAAGTCCGTGTCGTAGGACACCACTGCGCATCGGTGCTCGATGGCCAGGGCAGCCAGATGGGCGTCGTTGACGAGATTGCCGCCCGTCTCAAGCGGGACCAGCAGTTGTTGGACGATGCCGAGGTGGCGTGCTGTCGGCTCTACAACGACGGCCGAGGGTTGAGCCAGCCAGTCCTCCACTTGTGTGATCGCCTCGGTTGCCGACAGCGGCTGATCGAAGATCCGTCCGTTGGTGGACAACCGCAGGAACGCCAGCAGCACCACCCAGCAGAATGCCACCCGAGCGCCGCCGCTGAGCGCCTCGTCAAGCCAGCCCCGGGCCGAGGCATGCCGCAGGGCGTCTCGGTTTACCGCGTACAACAGGACATTGGCGTCGACCAGCTTCAGGATCCGGTCTCCAGTTTCCGCGCCGCGTCGCCGTCCTCTAGTTCGCCGGCGATCCGCAGCGCCTTGTCGAGGTCGACCCTGGCGCGTCCCATCGGCCGAGTTGTCGTTCTGAATTCGTGGAGCCCATCAGCAAGTCCTCGGCCTTCACGCACCAGGTCATTCAATGCCTGCTTGAACGAGACCCGACGTTCGGTCATGCGCTGCCTGACGATCTGTTCCGTGTCGGAGTCGAGTGTGACTGTAGTCCGCATTCTGACAGCATAGCATCAATTGATGCCTTGCTGTCAGCCCTGATCCGCTACCGGATGAGCTTCACACCGCCTACCGCACCCATGCATCCTCCACACGACCATGGACCGGGGACATCAGACACCCCGCCCCGGCCGGCACCTACCAGGCCATCACCTGCTGGGGCAACAACAACGGCCAGACCGACGCCCCGGCGGGCACCTTCAAGGCCCTGGCGACCGGCGACGAGCACTCGTGCGCGGTCGCCACGGACGACACCGTCACCTGCTGGCCGCAACCGCCCGAAGGGATACGCTGGGCACACGCCGGCAGCTAGCCCCAATCGCCTCCTGCCCCCGGAGACTCCCGCACGCATCATTCGGTCGATCCTGGCTAACACACGGGAACGGGAACCGGCAGCGGCGCCGATCACGTCATAACTGATGAAACCCCGATCAGGCGCCTGACCGGGTTGATCGAGCAAAGGTATGAGCAGCATGGGCGGCAGCAGGGGCAAGACCATTGTGGTGGCAGGGGGCGGCATCGTCTTGGTCCTGATCCTCCTCTTCTTGGTTCGCGGGCCGTCGGTGAGCGGCACGATCACCTACCGCGAGCGCATCCCCTTGAGTCCGGGCGCGGTGGTCAAGATCAGCCTCAACGACACGTCCTACGCTGATGCTCCTTCGGAACTGGTCGCCCACCAGACCATCACGGATCCCGGCCAGGTCCCCATCGACTTCAGAGTCCGGTACCCGCGGGGAGCCATCAACATCCGCAACACCTATTCGATCTCAGTACGCATAGAAGAAGCAGACGGACGCCTGGCCTTCATCAACGACACCGCCTACGACGTGATCACCCGAGGGAACCCGGACAGGGTCGACATGGTGCTGGTGATGGTCGAGCCACCACCGGAGATGGTCGACGGCGAATGGACCCCATCCGACAACGCCCCGGTCGAACAACCCGTCGACGTAGTGGGAACCCACATGATCTGGGAAGGCACCCAACCCCTCGTCCGCGTCGTCTACCAGGCCGCCGCCACCGACGGCTGCTACCGACTCGGCCGCGAAGAGGCCACCATCGAGGGCAGGATCGTCAATGTCACTGTCACCGCCCGGGTCCCCGTACCCACTCCATGGGCCATGGACTGCTCCGACCGGAGCCTGGAATTAGACAGCATCCTGGACCTAGGCACCTCGCTCGAGCCAGGCCAGACCTACACCGTCAGAGTCAACGGCGAAACCTCTCTCACCTTCGCCGCCCCCTAGCCCCTATCCCAGCACACCCGACGGACCTTCCCCCGATGATGGGAACGCCCACCCCAGCCAGCCCAGAAAGGGTGGACAACCGCGAGGTGGTAGTGACGGGGCAAACCAACCGGTAGCGGCCGCGACGGACCCGTGAACACCTGTCCATCAATGAGGCGGGCGGAGGACACAAGGCACCGTCCCGGTCGTCCAAGCAATCGACACCAACATCGGATAATCGGTTAGACGCTATCCACCGACCGGGACCACACCTTCCAGCATGGCCGGCTCTAACTCAGCGGATTGAACTGGCTGGCGATCATCGTCGCGGCCATCATGCCCTTGGCCTGGCCACCATCTCTACCAACCGAAGGTCATCGGAACCAAATGGAAGGAAGCGGCCAGGGTCGACCCTTCGTCCTCCGACGGACCCCAAACCTATCTCTTCGTCCTTAGCTTCGTCGCCCACCTGGTGATGGCGACCGTCCTGGCCACGATTGCCCGCGGCATCGGAGCCTCGACCGTCTGTGAAGGCCTAGTCCTGGGCCTGCTGACCGGATTCGCCTTCGTAGCACTACATGCCATGGTCAAGGCCATCTACGAAGGCCGGGGACGATGGATCGTCCGCGCCAACGGAGGCATCGGCATCATCGGCCACGCAGTCATGGCCGTGATAGTCACCACCTGGGCGTGATCTGAGATAGCATGGAATCACAGCCGTGTTGTACAGCGTAGCTTACCGATAAATCAAGTATCACTGCTGTTATCCACTCACCGGTTCTTCACCAGGTCATGAAGATTGGAGCGAGCGTTGAGGCTTAGCATGATGGAAATCGCCAACTTCCGTTCGTGCGGGGACACAACACTCACCTTCGATCCTCTGTTGACGGTGCTGGTTGGCGAGAACAACTCCGGTAAGTCGAACGTGATCGATGCGATCAGACTGGCGACCGCACCCGCTTCGGGGCGCCGATCTCGATACTTCGAGAAGGACGATGATTTCTCATTCTGGGCCGATGGTGAACCTATCTTGCTCCGCCTGCGCTTCAACGAACTGACACCAACTCAGCGAGGCTTGTTCACTACTGCCATCGACGAGTCAGCTGATGAGGTCGTCTATGCATCTCGATTTCGTCTGGACGATTCAGCCCCACGCGGGGCACGAACCGATCGCCTCGCAGGTCCATTGGACAGCAACGATCCCGAACTCGAGAATCGGGACCGAGTCTGTCATGTCTACGCAAGGCCGCTCCGTGACGCGCAATGGGCACTCGACTCATCCCAGGGTGGCCGACTAGCCCAGATCGTGGAGAGCCTCGCAAACCAGGATGATCTGGAGGACTTCACTGGTGAGGCTACCAAGGGACTGAATGAACTTTCCAAACATTCAGTGATCGAAAACGTACGATCAGGCATGGATGAACAGCTGAGGGACCTGACGAGGCCGATCCGAGAACAACACCTTGAGATCCGTCCCGTCGACCAGAGCATTCGCAAGCTTGTGAGCAGCTTGAGAATGAAGATGGCGGAACGGGATCTCGAGCCAACCGATATCGCGAGTTCGGGCCTTGGATACTCGAATCTCCTGTATCTCTCCAGTGTCGTCCTTGAACTCCAGCACGCTTCGGAGCACGAATTGACCCTCTTTCTGGTCGAGGAACCGGAAGCCCACTTACATCCGCAGCTTCAGCGAGTCTTGCTCGACTTCCTGCTCGACGCAGCCAAAGCCTCGGTTGAGCGCTCCGATGAGAGGGCTCCCGCAGGTCGAATCCAGGTCGTTGTGACAACCCATTCACCGAACATCGCAAGCGTGGTGGGAACAGAACGTGTGGTGGTCACAAAGAGCATCTTCGGACCAGTAGCTGAAGCCGAGGACCAAGAATCGCCTGGCGCTCCAAGGTCTCTTTCTCAGCTAACGGTTGCAATCCCGTTGTCTGAGCTCCCGCTCTCGGATAGCGAACGCAGCAAGATCGATCGATACCTTGATGTAACCCGAGCCGAGTTGTTTTTTGGTCGACGATTTTTGCTGGTTGAAGGGATATCAGAGGTGCTTATCGTCTCAGAGTTGGCCCGCAAGTTTCTTGGTTCCAACCACTTCCGGAGCGTATGGAGGGGCGTCACCCTGATCAACGTCGGAAGCGTTGACTTCTCGCCCTACGTACGCCTCCTGCTAGGGAACGTCGCATCAAACCGACTCGCAGACAAGGTGGTCGTTCTAACTGATGGCGATCCAAGGATCGATGAAGAGGGCGAGATCGGCCCACCGGGGGATCGGAACACAAAGCTCATGCTGATCGCGCAGGGTCTAGGCTGTGAGGAGCGGTTGAAGGTCTTCCAGTCCCAGCTCACTCTCGAGGCCGATCTCCTTCGCGCCGGAAATGCTGAAATGATGAAGGCCGCATACCTCAAACAGCATCCACGCTCTGAGGCCCTGTGGAACGAATGTGTAGCCGTCGACGACCCGGTCCGTGCCGCGAACCAGATGTACATTGCCATGAGGCAGGACAGGCTCCGAGTCCGCAAAGGTGAGTACGCACAGTCGATCGCAGCAGAACTGGCTGGGTCAGCTCAATTCAACATTCCGGATTACCTCAAACGAGCCATCCGGACTGTCACCGCGCCTGTGGAAGGGGGCAGGACCGAGGATGTTTCTTCGTGATGCCCAACCCAACTCGTTCTTAGCTGCTTGTCCGGGTGCTGGCAAGACGTATCAGGTAGTCGGTCGATACCTCGCTCGCGCCACAAGCGAGAAACGGAAGGGCATTGCCCTTGTCTCGTTCAGTAACAGTGCCATCGACGAGGCAAGGGAACGCTGCGGCGCCGCTGTCGAGGCTCTGAGGTCGCCACACTACGTGGGTACGTTTGATGCGTTCATTCATCGGTTCCTCGTCACACCATACCTTGCCGCAAGGGGAACCCAACCGTCCTACATAGAGGATTGGGGTGAGTTAGACAACACGGAGGTTCGGCTCCCTGGATCCCCTCGTATCGCTTTCCGTCTCGAGTGGTTCGACTTCGAGGCCGATGGAGTCTGCACACTCGACATTGAGCGCCCACACGCAGGGCTCTGGAAGGCCCACAGGAGGCTTGCTGACCGCGAGGCTATGCGCCTGTGCTCGATCGCCACGCGCCGGTGGAAGGGCCTGGTCGGAGCTGGGCTCTTGAGCTGTTCTGCGGCTCGGGTAATCGCGCGATCACTCTTGTCGGACCACACTCGGCGCCATGTACTTCGAGAGCGCCTCGGTGGTCGGTTCGCAGAGATCATCGTTGATGAGATGCAAGACTGTGGTCCCGACGAACTTGAGATTCTGTCTCTGTGTCACGACTCGGGTGTGGATCTCGTGCTCGTCGCCGACATGGATCAGTCAATCTACGAGTTCCGCAATGCTGTTCCGCAAAAGGTGCTCGGGTTCGCATCTTCCCTACGAAGGCTTCCAGACCTGATGACGAACCGGCGGAGTAGTCCAGCAATTTGCTCAATCAACAGTTCGTTGCGTGCTGGTCGCATCGAAGAGTCGCCTTTGGATCCCAGCGAGGGTCATCCGGTCGTGTTGCTCATCGGTGGAAAGTCCGATGAAATCAGGGAGAGGTTTATCGGACTTCTTGACGATTACGATATCGATCACGGCGAATCCATCGTTATAGCGCATCGCAGGAAAGACGCCATGGAAATCGCAGGTCAGCCCTTGAACGACTCAAGAACATCAGATCGGGTGGCGAAGATCGCCATCGCAACCGCGATCCTGTCGAACCCCCTGTCGACGCCCAAGGACAAACGTCGTGCCCGGTACACGATCGAGATGCTTGTACTCCACTTCATTGGGCTACATGGCTCTCAATCGGTTGAGGCTCTGCTCCTCGATGGCGACATCGATCAACGATGGTTCAAACGGCTAATTGCTCAATTAGTCGCTACTCTAAGCAACCAGCTCAAGACTGGGAGGACCCAGTTCACCACATCGCTCAAGAGCTCGCTCACTCGCGTGGAGTGGCCGGCGGGCAATTCACTTTCACCTGGTGCGATCCGAACTCCTCGTGCCGAGTCGTGGAGCACTGTCGCCACTATGGTGACGGGCAATAGTGAGGGCACTCTTCCGGCTGGAACGGTACACAGCGTCAAGGGTCAAGAGTTTCGAGCAGTGTTGCTGCGGATTCCACAGAACCTGCCAACCAACCATGAAGGCTCGACCGTGCTCGACCACTGGGAGTGTGATCGACCGACCGAAGACCGAAGGGTTCTATATGTTGGTGCCTCGAGACCTTCAGATCTCCTCGTACTTTCCGTCCCCCATTCTCACGGAGACCAGACAGCCCGAATCCTCGAAGCCACGTGTGTACCCTTCGTACCGTCCTCCATCTCGATCGCGTGACAGATGCCAGAGGACAAGCGCCTCAGACCCAGCACCAAAGGAGTCCAATGCTCAGCCACTGCCCGGCCTGTAATGAACATGTAGCTGTCGCCGAGCACGGGGAGCACCGATATTGGAAGCCACGCGAAGGCCCACCAGCTATGGCGATACTGGTGTCATGTCGAAAGTGCGATAGGCCGATGCTGCTCGGCAAGGAGGAATACGGACCTGATGTCTGGTCCGATCCATGGCGCATGTTCCCGGTCGATCGATCAATGCTCCATGCCGCCGTGCCCAAGACGCTTCGCGTAGCCTACCGGGAAGCCATAGTGTGCTTCAACGCGCGGGCTTACACCGCCTCAGCAATCATGTGCCGAAAGGTGCTCGAAGCTGCAGCCGATCATCTCGGCATCAACGAGAGAAACCTGTATCGGGCGCTGGAACGGCTCAAGGAAGACGGCCACATCGACACTCAACTCCATGAATGGGCCTCCGAACTCAGGGCAATGGGCAACAAGGCCGCACATGGTGTCGCCTTTCAAGTCGGTCGCGCTGACGCAGAGGACACGATTGCCTTCACTGAGGCCATCGTCGACTACGTCTTCGTTTATCGTCAAAGGTTCGATGAGTTTGCCGAACGTCGGCGACGGAGGTCAGCCAACGTGCAGGATGCCTCCTAGCCCCACTTCCGCTGCATCAGTGGCAACATCGAAACGGTTTCCGTAGTTTCTTCCCCTGTAAGCAACGCCATCTACGAGGGCCGGTCACGATGGATCGGCCGTGCCAAGGGCGGAATCGGCATCATCGGCCAAACGGCCATGGCCATCACAGTCACCATGTGGGCGTAAGCCGGGGCGGCTCCAAACCGCCGAACCCGCACATTGGATATCGCCGTCCACATCGAACAGAAGCAGGAAACTACCTGGAGCGGACCAGTCGACTGTCAACGCCGGAGTGGTGGTCATTGAGCATACCTGCCGCCCGAGAAAGCCTCCGAGTGCGGTTGGGGCAAATACTGTCACACGGGCAAACCGGACCATTCCGGACAAGGACAGAGACCCGTCAACCTCACTAGGTTGCGCTACGGAAGCGCGCTTGCCGTCCTCAAACGAAGCACCCTAAAAGCCAGACAAGTGCCCCTCAAGCGATCGCATCCATGGTGCGATACCGAGGTCCGGCGCTGGCTCGGTGAGCTGCGCGTTAGAATCCTCCGGTCTCTTGGACATTAGTAGCGTCGTAGCAGAATATCGGCGTTCTCGAACCATTCGCCTTAGCAAAATCTCGTACCGGCGAGCGTAAGAAGCCTGACGAAAGGCAGGCAATACGGAGCGAAGAGGTTCTTGAAGTCTAACAGGTCTGTTCGCCGCTGGATGGTCCTCGAGCAAAAACAGATACCCCAGCCAAGGCGGAAGCTGGTCACCGAACGCGCCCTCACGATATGCCGTCCAGAAGTCGTCTGCGTTGCCCAGGGCTTCCTCAGCACGGTTGTTGAAGTTGTTTCCGAATGAGGGACCTACCTGTGCCTTCAACTCAATGACAGCCGCGATCTGTGAATTCTTCAGGATAACAAGATCCCATTCCTTCTCGGGTCGAAAGTAGCCGGGTAACACCGGGAGACGCCGGCCTCTTTTGATTTCCATGAATGAGGCGAGACTATTCTCAATCACGAGTTGTTGTATTGTATCTAGGAACCCGTCTAGATGTCCACCACTGGTTACTGCCTGCCTTCCGCCCTTGTCTATAGATGATCCCTCCTGTTGACGCCGAGTAGCTGCCGCACGCCTATCCCAAAACCATTGGACCGCTGGTTGAAAGGTCTCTAGTAACTCGTTCATCATCATCCCCTATTCTGAGAGAGGGGCAGTTGGCTTAGTTCACGTGTGATTCGGTTCCGCGCATGGACGAAGTAAGTAGGTTCCACCTCTCTTCCGATACTATTCCTGCCCCACTTTCCAGCACCAACAGTGGTAGTACCGGACCCGAGAAAAGGGTCAAGTACGGTGTCGCCTACAAAGCTGAACATGCGCATCAGCCTCACTATTAGCCGTTCCGGGTACGGTGCAGGATGGGCCTTCGTGCTGGTACCGCCCATGTTCCACACTTGACGGAACCACTCAGCGTGACTTTTGGAAGGGATAACCGATAGGAGTCTTGCCTCAAGTGACGGGCTCCGGTAACCACCGGGCTTGCGCTGAAAGAGAATGAACTCTATGTCGTTCTTAATGATGCCATTGGGCTCGTAAGGCTTGCCCAGGAAGCGCCCACTGTTTTCGACTTCCAAAGCCACGTTTCCGATCTTATGCCAGATGATCGGCGCCAAGTTATCGAAGCCAAGGCGCCTGGCCCGCTCTTGAAGACCAGCATGGAGCGGAAATACGACATGTCGACCGTATTTTCGACGTGGAACAAGTACATCTCCGGTAATGATAATCAGCCGGCCACCCGGTGTAAGGGCCCGGAGGCAATGCGTCCATACTCTGTCTAGTTGATCCAGAAACTCATCAAAGTCCTCTATCAGGCCGAGTTGGCCCATGCCTGACTCATATGGCTTGAGATTCCAATAGGGAGGTGACGTAACTACGAGATGAACACTTTCATCAGGAAGGTCATCCCAAGATCGACTGTCGCCAAGTAGAACGCGATGCTGTGAAGGGACCAGTTGCGCTGCGTATTCTGCCATTGAGGAAAGGGCCGGAGTCCGCGCGATAAGGGGCAATGCCTTCTGATGGCCGTGCTCTCTGACTACCTCCCAGAGCTCACGTGGCACGTAATCCGCGAGCCCGTCCACCTGTGTGCCCACAACGAAGTCGTCCATCAACCACAGACTAGACCGGAGGCAGCGAGGTTCGATGCAACTGGTCCTGTACGGGGATGGGACATCCCGGGCGGGCTCGAACAGGTGCCCGGCTTGCTCGGAACACGCGACCGGCTGTGTGGTATGGCTCCCCGCGATGCCAGGTCTAGATACCTAGACCCGTTACAGGCCACGCCCTCCAGCCGGTGCAGGACCGACCCCGCGCCACTAGCGAGGGCGGGAGGGCTAGGGCACCCGGTTAGGGCCGATCCGCTCGGTGGTCGTATGCGAGTACCGCAGGCGTCGATACGCGGATGGAGAGCTTCGGCCAGTCGACACCGCGAGGGGGCCCAGCGGCTCTGTTGTCGGTCGTCACCTGACGGTCAGTCATCTGTCAACTACACATGGTACGACTGACCCACGAGCTCGCTGCACGAACCCAGGCACTCCCGGATGAAGCAACGGACAGTCCTTCGCTCGTATCCGTTACGAGTCTTCAGTGCCTCCTGCATGCCGTCCCTGCGCGTGGGCGGGATGGCTAGATACACTTTCCGATGCTTTCGTTCCGAACTGGGCGTTGCTGAGATTAGTCAGCTGACGGATAGCCCAGATCAGGTACCACCCTAAAGCGGCCAATCCGCTCACAAACAAGAAGATCAGCAATCTACGACTGAGGAGGTCGGACGGCACCGGCCGCCAAGCAAGGCCGACGACAGGAACCACAACACCGACTGCCGTGAGATAGGCAAAGGCGGCGGCTGCCCGCCCGAGCCCCTTTGGCTTAGCTGCTCGTGCCAGTTCGGCTTGCACCAAGGTACGCGCGTGTTCCAGAGCGGACAAGCCAGCCTGTAACTCGTGTTCCGCGTCGAGCAGTTGATCGTACCGTTCATGTTCCCGGACGCGTTCTGCTTCGGTTCCGTAGCTGCCTAACGAAATACCAGATGCCGTTAGGGATGACAATCTGTTCGAACGTGTGCGAGGTGATGCTTTGGCCTGCTGCTCCGCCTGCGCTCTGCGAACAGCGGCATAGACTCTGGAGGTCTGCCGATCAGTCCCTCTGAAGTCTGGTAGGTCTCCACCGCCAGAGAGATGTTGATGGCGATCAGCGAAATTCCCCAGAGTTGGTCAGCGAAATTCCCCACCCTG
>WTGW01000001.1 GCA_011523395.1 Acidimicrobiia bacterium | reverse complement strand
ACGGAACTTGGCTCTGACTGCCGGCTTGACCACCGCCATGATCACCCCTTTTGCCGGCGACGGGTCGGTCGACTACGGCCGGATGGCCCGGCTGGCGATCCACCTGGTGGAGAACGGGCACGACGGCCTGCTGGTCACCGGGACCACCGGCGAGTCGCCCACCCTGTCCGACGCTGAGAAACTGGCCCTGTACTCCACCGTGGTGGAGGCAGTGGGAGGCAAGGCGGCCGTGATCGCCGGAACCGGCACCTATGACACCCGGCACTCGGTCGAGATGTCCAAGAAGGCGGCAGATGTAGGGGTCGACGGCCTGATGGCGGTCACGCCGTACTACTCGAGGCCCAGCCAGGCCGGCCTGCTGGCCCACTTTCTCGCCATTGCCGACGCCACCGATCTTCCCCTCATGATCTACAACATCCCCGGCCGCACGGCCCGGTTGATCGAGGTGGAGACCCTCGCCGAGATGGCGCAGCATCCCAATATCGCGGCTACCAAGGACGCGGTGGGCGACCTCGAGTTCACCAAGGCCAGCATGGAGTTGGTGCCTGATGACTTCATGGTGCTCTCGGGGGATGACTCGGCCACCCTGCCGATGATGGAGTTGGGTGGTCAGGGCGTGGTCTCGGTGGCGGGTCACCTGGCCGGCCGCCAGATCAAGAGGATGATCGAGGCCCACCGGGCGGGTGATACTCCCGAGGCGTGGCGCCTCCACGAAGGGCTGATGCCCCTGTTCGACGCCTGTTTCGTCGAGCCGAACCCGATGCCCACCAAGGCCGGCCTGAACGCCCTCTGGGAGCCGGTCGGGGATCCGAGGCTCCCACTGGTCCCGGCGTCGCCCGAGACCCGCGACACCGTGGTCGCCGCAGTAGGCCGAGCGCAGAGGTTGTGAGCGTCCGGGTCACTTTCCTGGGGGGGCTTGGCGAGATAGGCCGCAACTGCGCCGCGGTCGAGATCGACGGTCAGATAGCGCTGGTCGACTGCGGCCTCATGTTCCCCGAGGAGGACATGAGGGGGGTGGACCTGGTGCTCCCGGACTGGCGGTGGCTGGTCGAGCGCCGGGAGGACGTCCGGTGCGTGGTGCTGACCCACGGCCATGAGGACCACATGGGCGGCCTCGGCTACTTCCTCTCGGAGGTACCGGTCCCGGTCTTCGGCACCGAGCTGTCACTGGCCATCGCGGCCGGGCGGGTGGACGAGATGGGAGTCGAGAAGGACTTCCGTCCCACCCCGGACGGTCAATGGGTCACTGACGGGCCGTTCAGGTTCCAGCTGATCCCGGTTTCCCACTCGGTTCCCCAGGGGAGCGGGGTCGTGTTCGACACGCCGGAGGGCCTCGTCCTCCACACAGGGGACTTCAAGCTGGATCCGACGCCGATCGACGGGCGCCGCTCCGACCTTCCCAGCTTCGGACGGTTCGGGAATCAGGGCGTGCGCCTGCTGCTGTCGGACTCCACCAACGCCGAGCGGGCCGGATTCGTGCCTTCCGAGAAGTCGCTCGAGTCCCCCATCCTCTCCATAGTCCGGCAGGCGCCGGGCCGGGTCATCAGCACCTGCTTCTCAAGCCACCTGCATCGGGTCCAACAGCTGTCCGACGCCGGCCTGGGCGCCGGGCGCTACCTGAGCTTCATCGGCAGGTCCATGGAGCGCAACGTGGCGATCGGGAGGGACCTGGGCGTTCTCCACATCCCCGAGGATCGGGTGATCAGGATCAGCGAGGCGATGGACCTGCCTGCCGAGGAGGTCATGATCATCACCACCGGTTCGCAGGGGGAGCCCTTCGCCGCGCTGTCGCTGATGGCCGTGGGACGCCACCGCTTCGTGACCCTGAACGAGACCGATACGGTCCTCATCTCGGCGACGCCGGTTCCGGGCAACGAGACCGCCGTCTCCAAGGTCATCTCCGACATGATCCGCCGGGGCGCCACGGTCTTCCACGGGGGGAACGCCAACGTGCACGTGTCCGGGCACGCGTCATCCGAGGAGCTCAAGACGTTCATCAACCTGATCCGTCCCGATGCCTTCGTGCCCATCCATGGCGAGTACCGCCACCTGCGTGCGCATGCCGACCTCGCCATCGACATGGGTGTCCCGGACGTGCTGGTCCTCGAGGACGGCGATGCCGTGGTCCTGGACGGCGAGTCCACCCGGGTGGAACGTGATGTCGTCGATGCGGGATACGTGTACGTGGACGGCTCGGGGGTGGGGGATATCCAGCAGGGCCTCCTCCGGGAGCGGGCCCGGCTCAGCGATGACGGGGTGCTGGTGGTGGTGCTCCTCCTGGACGAGGAGGGCGAGGAGTTGGTGAGGGTTCCACAGGTGATGAGTTACGGGCTGATGACCGAGCCCCTACGCGTGATGGACGAGGTGGCCGAGGCGGTGATGACCGCCGCCGACCAGCATCCCGAGCGGTTCTTCCGGGATGTCGACACCGCCGTCCGCCACGCGGCGCGCCGGGTGATCAGGAACGAGATCCGCCGCAAGCCGGTGGT
>WTGW01000011.1 GCA_011523395.1 Acidimicrobiia bacterium | reverse complement strand
CACCCTCGCCCAAACAACCGAACGCATCCCCATCTGGGACAACGCCATCCTCGACTCCTGGGAGATACCGTTCGGAGCCTGGATGAAGGAGATGATCAACTGGGTCATCCTCAATCTGGGAACCGTGTTCGATGTCATCGAATGGCCGTTCACATTGCTGTTCCGCAACTTCGTCGACGGACCCGAACACCACCCGTGGTGGGAGATCACGGACATGTCCTGGGTGCTGGTATGCGGAGTCGTACTTGTGGTGGGGATGATCACCCGCAACGTGCGGGTGGGGCTCGGTCTTGCCGTGTTGTTGGCGCTGTGCGGGCTGCTGGGCAACGAGTTCTGGGATGAGACCACCACCACCATCGGGCTGATCGTGGTAGCGGTGGTGGTCGGCGCCATGGTCGGGATTCCCCTGGGAGTCTTGTGCGGCCGCTTCGACGGGGTCTGGAAGGCGGTGCGCCCCGTCCTCGACGCCATGCAGGTCGTCCACGCCTTCGTCTACATCGTCCCCTTCGTCTTCCTCTTCGGCCTCGGGGCCGAACCGGCCACGATGGTGACCATGGTGTTCGCCGTTCCTCCGTTGATCCGGCTCACCAACCTCGGCATCCGCCAAGTACCAGCCGACGTCGTCGAAGCCTCCCGCGCCTACGGCGCATCAGAGTTACGGGTACTCCTCGACGTCCAGCTACCGCTGGCGCGTTCCGCAATCATGACCGGCCTCAACCAGACCCTCCTCCTGTCGATATCGATGATCGGCATCGCCGCCATCATGGGGGCCAGCGGACTGGGCCTCTTGGTGTACAGGGCGGTCATTAACAGCGACCCCGAACTGTCGTCTTCCGCCGGCCTCGCTCTGCTCATCGTCGCGGTGGTGCTGGACCGCCTCACCCAGACCGAGGCGGGAGAGGGCACGAACCTGTTCGCCCGCATCCGCGCGGCCTGGAGGCACTGGCGGGATCCTGAGGCATTGCTGGCCGAGATCCCTGCCGAGGATGTTGTCACCGAAGAAGACGATGAAGCCGACGAAGGGACTCCGGCGCCGGTAGGGAGCGCAGAGCGGGCGGGGGTACTGATCGGTCTGGCTGCGTCCGTGGTGGCAGTGGTCTCCGTCTTCCTACCGTGGGGACACGATTCGGGCCACGTCTCGGCCTACGGCCGGGCGGCCGACCTGGACCTGGGCGGGCTGAGCTTCAGCGGGTTGGCCGCCGAGGGCGGTAGTTTCTTCGGGATCGCCGTGCTGGTCGCCGGCCTGGTGATCCTGGGCTCGGCGCTGACCACGCTCGCCAGACCGGGCCAGGTGGCCCGCTGGTTCGGCGCCGACGGTGCTCTGATCTCCGCCGCCGGCATGCTGGCTTCAGCGGGCGCCTACCTGTGGATCGGTCCGCCGGCAGAAGTCGTGTCCTACCGCTACGGCGTCGGAGCGTGGTTGGCTCTGGGGAGCGGGATAATCGCCGTGGCCGGGGCCGCGGTCTGGATACGAAACGCCCCCTACAGTCCGATGCGTCCGCTGAAAGCCACCGTGTCCATCACCCGCATCCTCATCGCCGCGGGGATTGTCGGGATGCTGGTGGTGGCCTCACTGTCATCGTGGTCGGTCGATGAGCAGAAGATCATCACCCCCGAATTGCAGGCCGAACTCGATCGCCTGCGAGACGAAGCGCGGGAGGATCCCTCCAAGGCCGCGGACAATGCCGCCCAGATCGCCGCGGTGTCCGCCCAGGCGGAGGAGACGAATATCGTGCGCACCGACGGCTTCGCCGAGGCGGGGCCCGGCCTGGGATACCTGACTTTGGGGCTGGGCTTGGCCGCCCTGCTGCTCACCCTGCCGGCAGCCGGGTTGTTCGGCAGGGACGAACGGCTGCGCTGGAGATGGAGCGTGGCGGTCGCCGCCCTCGGGGTGGGGGTGATGCTGATGGCGGCGGGATGGATCGGCTCGCTCGTACGCGTCTCCGACGCCAACTTCGTCAGCGGGCCAGGCTCGTTCCTGTGCCTGCTGGCCGGGTTCCTGCTCTTCACATCCTCGCGCGGGGTTCTTAGGGAGTTCCGGAGGGCGAAGGTCTACCGCGAGGAACACGAGCCAGGTCAACCGGACCGAGGAGACATACCGAAGGCCAGAGTCGACGAGTTGGCCGCGCCGACGGCTCTGCCGTGACATCCGCGCGCGGCAAGTAGACGGACAAAGACGACAACCGACGGAGAGGAGAACCAGAATGACTAGAGCAAGAAACGCGCTAGCGCTGCTGGCGGTGTTCGCACTGCTGGCCGCTGCGTGCGGGGATGACGAGCCGGCGGCGCCGACCGAGACGCAGCCGCCCGCCACCGTCATCGACACAGCTGCCCAAGAGGCAGCCCAGGCCGCCCAGGAGGCAGCCGAGGCCGCGGAAGCGGCGGCCAACGCGGCTCTGGCCGAGGCCGAAGCCGAGTTGGAGGCGGCTCAGGCCGCGCTGGACGAAGCCGAGGCAGCTGCTGCAGCAGGCGGCGAAGAGGCCCAGATGGCGCTGGAAGA
>WTGW01000112.1 GCA_011523395.1 Acidimicrobiia bacterium | reverse complement strand
CACTCGGGCACCGTTTCGCCCGCCTGTTCGACGAGGTGGATGTGGTTGCGACCCCCATAACGGCCGGTGGACCGTCGACGACCTCGGCGCCGGACGACTCGTCGGACGGCGCCGGAGAGGCTCCGTTCCGTGATGTGGTGATGGACTACACGGTTGCCCAGGACCTGTTCGGGCTCCCCGTATGTGCGGTGCCGAACGGTCGGGACGGCGAGGGCCTTCCCCTGGGAGTCCAGCTGACCGGGCCGCCCCTGTCCGAGAACACGGTGATGGACGCGGCGGCGGGAGCCGCAGCGGTCCTCCCGAGCCCGGGCTTCCCACCGTTGGTGGCCAGTGGGCAGTGACTAGTGGCCAGTAACTACAGTACAGTACAACTAGCAATTATCAATCACTGTCTACGAACCGCTAGCCGCGGATCCTTGGCCACTGACCGCTGTCCACTGAGTAGTGGCCGGTGGCCAGTCAGCGCCCTTGAGGTATTCGGGTTCCGTTGGCCCCTCGGTCTTGGTGGGTGTGATTACTGTCCACTGTCCACTGTCCACTGTCCACTGTCCACTGTCCACTGTCCACTGACCGCTACGATGGCCGTCCGCGACCAAGGACTCTCTTGCCGACAGCTGCCCTGAGCACGGGCGTCGACCTCTACTACGAGTGGCACGGGACCTCCGACGGCCCACCGGTGGTGTTCGTGCGAGGCACCGGCGCCGACGGCTCCCGCTGGCTTCCCCAGGTCGAGGAGTACCAGCATCGCTACCGGTGCGTGATCTTCGACAACCGTGGAGCCGGGAGGAGTTCGGCCCCGCCCGGTCCCTACACCGTCCCGATGATGGTTGACGACACGATCGCCCTCCTGGACCATCTCGGGATCGATACCTGCCACCTGTCCGGCATGTCGCTCGGAGGCGCTATCGCAGTCAGGCTGGCGATCGACTTCCCCGAGCGGGTTACGACCCTGCAGCTCCATGGCGCCTGGGCGAAGACCCATGGCTACGCCAGGATGTACCTGTCGCTGCTTAAGCGGTTCCTCGAGGAGGGCGGCCTGGACTTCTACTACGAGGCGGCGCTTCTCTACCTGTTCCCGCCCGACTTCATCACCAGGGAATACGACCTCACCCTCGAGATTCTCCAACGGATGAAGGCCAACTCGTCACCCATGGCCGGCTTGGCCGGGCAGATCGAGGCCAACCTGACGCATGACGAAGCGGATCGGCTGTCGCTTGTCCGAGCGCCCACCCTCGTCACGGTGGGGGAACTCGACATGTGCCTGCCACCGTATTTCAGCCGCGAGTTGGCCGACGGGATTCCCGATGCGGAGTTGGTGGTCTTTCCCGGCGGCTCGCACCTGTTCGGCATGCAGGACCCGGCGACCTTCAACCGGGTGACGCTCGACTGGCTGGCCAGACAGCAGGGATAGCCTTCTCTCATCGACAAGCACATTCCGGTGGATGCTGTCTTCCGGTACGTCCTCCCCCGCAGCACCGACCGGACGACCGGGTTCATGTCGCCGGAGAATGAACGAACCCTACTCGGAGCCGAGTGTCCACCCCTAGGGATTCAACCGGCTCCGGCGCGCAGGAATCGAGGACGGAGGGCCGTTCGCTCGACGTCCAGAGGTACGGACCACTATGTTTAGGCAGGTGCCATCGGTGCTAGACGTATGGCAGTGCGGGCGATTAGGAGGGCAATATGAGAAGAGTAAGGACTTGGAGGCTGTTGGGGCTGCTACTGGCCCTGGCTCTGGTGGGCGCGGCATGCGGCGCCGAGGAGGACACGTCGGCGGCCGACGCGGTCGCAGCGCAGGCTCAGGCTGCGGCTGCATCTGCGCAGGCGGAGGCTGCATCTGCGCAGGCCCAGGCGTCGGCGGCCCAGGCCGAAGCCGATGCGGCTGCGGCGGCGCTGGCCACGGCTCAAGCCGAGTTGGAAGCTGCCCAGGCGGCGGCTGCCTCTGCCATGGAGGGCGGTGAGGCTTCCCAGGCGGCGCTGGCCGCGGCGGAGGCTGCCCTGGCCGAGGCGCAACAGATGGCCGACGAGGCCATGGAGGGGGATGAGGCTTCCCAGGCGGCGCTGGCTGAGGCCGAGGCTGCCCTCGCGGAGGCCATGGCTGAGGCCGAGGCACAGGCTGCGGCCGCAGCGGCGAGCAAGGGCACCATCGCGTTCAGCTTTGGCAATGAGGGTGCTGGGATATACCGGCTCGTCGCCGACCCCGCCAGGCTCGAGGCCGAGCGGCGCGGTTATGACTGGGTCGAGGGCTCGGCGAATGGCGACTGCGAGAAGCAGGTCCAGGACATCGAGGGCTTCGTGGCCGCGGGTGTCTCCGCCATCGTGTTCCTGCCCTTGTGCGGCGTCGATCCGTACCTGCCTGTGGTGCAGGCGGCCAAGGACGCCGGCATCGTCGTAGTCGGATATTCGACGGCGGTCCCCGGTGGTGACTCGTCCATCGTCTACGCGAACGTCGACGGAGCCCGCGCGGTGGCAGCCGAGGCTCTTCGCTGGTTGGAAGAGGACTTCACGGGCGATCCGGAGACCTTCTCCTGGGCGCTCTTCACGTTCGATCAGTGCGGAAGGGCGTGTACAGACCGTACCGATCCGATCCGCCAGGTCATCACAGATGCGACCGGCGTGCCGCCCCTCGAGGCGGAGTCGGTTGCCGAGGCCACCGGACTGGAAGCGACGGAGACCTTCCTCCAGGCTGATCCGGGACTCAATATGGTCATCGGGATCAACGACGGCGGAGCGCTCGGCGCCTATCAAGCATTCGTGGCCCAGATCGAGCAGGATGGCCGGGATCCGGGCGAGATCTTCGTCGGGGGAATGGACGGACAGAACGAGGCCTTGGAGCTGCTGGCCGGCGCCGATGAGTACGGCATCTACCGCGTTTCGGGAGCCATAATCATCGACCAGTTGGGCAAGGCCGTGGCGGACCTTCCTGCCAACATCCTCGAAGGGCAGCCGCCTACCAGCCTCGTGCTCAACTACGTGGCGATCACGCCGGGTATGGCGAACTTCGCGCAGCAGGTGCTGGACAACTACGCGAAATTCCTGGGCTAGATCACCAGGTCAGGTATTTCGGGGCGGCCGGTGAGCGGTGTTAGGACGCATGCTCAACGGCCGCCTCGCCTGTTCTCGTGAAGATGGATCCCGGATCGAGGCCTGATGCCCGGACGTGAGCGTTTAGGGCTGCGTTCGCGGGCCGCGGCTCTACTTGGAGACAACCAACAGGAGATCGCAGGTACCTGGGCGAAGATCCTCCGCAACGGGATCGTCGGGGCGTTGGTGGTGGAGGTCGTCTTCTTCGCCATCTTCTCCGACCGGTTCCTCACCGTGTCGAACTTCCGCCTGGTCCTGTTGCAGACCGCCGTCATCGCCACCCTTGCCATACCGAGCGCGCTGCTCCTGATGGCCGGGTATGTCGACTTCGCTATCGGCTCTATCACCGGCCTGTGTGCGGTTATTCTCGGAATGCTCCTGGAAACCACGGGGATCGTACCCGCCCTGATCATCGTGGTGCTGATCGGTGTGGCGGTCGGCGCCGCGCAGGGAATACTGTGCTCCCCGCTAGGTCTGTCGCCGATCGTGGTGACCTTGGGTTTCTTCACAGGGGTCCGCGGCGTGGTCTTCGTGGTGACCGACGCAAGGACAGCCTCAGGATTCGGCGACACTTTCGCGATCATCGGCCGGGGTCGGGTCCGCTGGCTGGAGATACCCGTTCCGGTCGCCATTGCCGCGGTGACCCTGCTGCTCGGGGCCATATTCCTCTACCGGACGAGATGGGGCCGCTACGTCGTGGCGATCGGGGTCAACTCAAGGGCGGCCTTCCGGGCGGGGATCCGGATCAAGGCGATACCCGTTTACCTCTACATGGCGACCGGTGCGGGAAGCGCGGTCGGGGCGATGATCCTCGTTTCGAGGCTCGATGCAGCGCCCCCGCTCACCGGGGACGGCTTGGAGTTGAACGTCCTGAGCGCGGTGCTCCTCGGCGGCGTCGCGTTCGGCGGCGGCCGGGGGTCGTTGATCGGGGTGATCGCAGGCGTTCTGTTCGTAGGGCTCCTGAACAATGGGCTGCTCCTGTTTGGCGTGGCCCCGTTCTGGTTCCGCGTGAGCGCCGGCGCGGCCCTCGTGGTGGCGGCCAGCCTCGACGCTATCGGCCGGCGCCTGGAGGGACGCACTACCGGTGGGTTAGGAGCTCTCGGCCGCTC
The DNA here is from genome assembly GCA_011523395.1 of Acidimicrobiia bacterium. GTDB lineage: Bacteria > Actinomycetota > Acidimicrobiia > Spongiisociales > Spongiisociaceae > Spongiisocius. The sequence goes on along the minus strand of WTGW01000112.1, from coordinate 35,888 downwards.
CGGACTCTGAGGAGGCTGCGCTATCTCGTGGGTTTGAGCGCCGCGTTGTGATGAGTAGGTCCGGTGCTTCTCGACCGGCCTTGTCGCCCGGCGCAGAGACGGGGCGAGCTTCCGAAGGTCCGGCAGATGGTGGGCCGGCAGGAATTGTCACAGAAACACAATACGGGTAGCCCGACCGCTCCCGGCTCGTTTCGCTTACACCTCCAGCCGCACAGCCGAATCCACCAACTCCAAGCACGCGCACACCTGACAGGCGCAGACGAACCGGTATGGATCAGACATCGGACCCTCCGCGAACCGGGGACCAGGTCATCACCGATTCCAGCGAGGCCTCACCTCCAAAAGGTTTTCTTTCTCTCACCAGCGCTTTCGCGAACTGCCCGGTAGTGTCGCGTCCTAGAGACCCTGGCCGGTTCGCGACCACTCGGATCCCAGGTCTTCTGAGTCCGGCGAAAGGAAGAGAGATGAGACGAACCTCGCTAGCACTCCTGCTTGCTGCACTGCTGGTGGTGGTTTCCGCATGCGGGTCGGAGGAGGAGGCCGACACGACGGCTGCTGCTCCCCAGACCACAGCGGCGCCGCAGACCACGGCTGCGCCAGCTACCACCGAGGCCCCGGAAGACGAAGCACCCACTACCACCGCTGCTCCGACCACAACAACCGCGACCACCCAGGCCGAGGAACCGATGGAACCGGTCACGGTCACGTTGTACGTCGGGGGAGTCACCAGCAGCGCGCCGCAGGATTACGCGGCCCAGGCACAGGGCTTCTTCGAAGCGGCGAACATCAACATCGAGGTCGTGGCGCTGGACGGAACGTCCCAGGCGGTTCAGGCCGTGGCAGCCGATAGGAGCGGATTCGCCTACACCCAGGGCAGCATCCTTGACGAGATGCTGATAGCCGACCGGAACCCGGACGCGCCTCCGCTGATCGCCATATCGGCCGGCGCCATGCGCAATCCCGTTGCGCTCATGTTCCTGGAGGGGAAGGGGATCAGCGCTCCTGCTGACCTCCTCGGGAAGACGATCGCCGTCCCGCAGGGCAGCCTGTCGGCCCTGTACCTCGATGTGTTCCTGGAGACCCAGGGAATCTCGAAGGACGACGTCACCATCCAGAACATCGGGTTCGGCGCCCTGAATCCGGCATTGCTCACCGGGCAGGTAGACGCGATCGTTGCCTTTGCCAGGGCGATCGCCAGCCTCTCGATCGTCGCTCCCGAGCAGGGGGACACCATCGGAGCCTTCCTGTTCGCCGAGTTCGGCATCGCGGCGCCGATGACCGGCGTGGTGATCCAGAAGCGCCTGCTGGACGAGCACCCCGAGGTGGCCAGGGCCATCGCTGAGGTCACGACCCGTTCGCTGCATTTCTGCGCCGTCAACGCGGAGGAGTGCGTCACGGACTTCATCACCATCAACGACGGCCGCGACTTCGACCAGACGCTGGCGGAGTGGAAGGTGGCTCTGGAGGCCCAGTACGGGATCGACCCCGAGGAAGCCGCCGGCATGGATCCGCTCGCATTGGGGTGGTTCGACCCTGACCTCATCGCCGAGACCCTCCCGTCGCTGCGGCAGCTGTTCGAGATAGAGAAGGACTTCGACCCGACGACCCTGTACACGAACGAGTTCGTAAGCGAACCGTAAGGAGCCAGGGGATTGGCTCGCAGTAGCGCGAAGGTCGGCCGCGACCTGTCCTCGCTGACAGGTCGCGGCCTCTCCTTCCTCTCGTTCCTTCTCGGTCTGGCTCTCTGGGAAGTGCTGGTTGACGTACTCGAGATTCCGAGGTTCCTGTTCCCACCCCCTTCGCAGGTGTTCCAGATCTACTTCACCGGCGACATCCGGTGGCTGGACCACACTCTGGTTACCCTTCGTGCCGCCGTAGTGGGGTGTGCCATCGGGGTGGCATTCGGCTTCCTGCTGGCGGTGCTGATAACCCTCTCGGACATGCTCAGCCGGATCGTGATGCCCTACGTGGTTGCGCTCCAGGTGCTGCCCAAGGTGGCGATCGCTCCGATTCTCTACGTCATGCTCGGCTTCACCAACACCTCACGGGTCATCCTGATCGTGATCCTGACGTTCTTCCCGATCGTCATCAACGTGAGTTCGGGCTTGAGTTCCGTGGACAGGAACCTGGTCTACCTTCTCAACTCCTTGGGGGCCGGAAACGTGAGGGTGTTCTACAAGGTGCGCCTCCCCAACTCCCTGCCGTACTTCTTCGACGGGTTGCGGATCGCCGTGTCCGGAGCTCTGGTCGGGGCGATCGTCGCGGAGTTTGTCAGCTCGAACGAGGGACTCGGGTTCCTGATCCTGAACTCCCAGTACACGTTCAACACCACCGCCGCCTTCGGAGCCTTCGTGATACTCACCATCCTCGGCCTGGCTCTCTACGGAGGCGTGGTGTTTCTCGGGCGACGCCTGATGCCTTGGTACGAACGCGTATGACCTCCGCGAGCGTCGTGACGATGGAGGGGGTGGGCAAGCGCTACTCGACGGCCAAGGGCGAGGATGTGGATGCGGTGACCGACGTCTCGTTCGAGGTTCGGAGAGGGGAGACCCTCGCCATCGTCGGACCCAGCGGCTGCGGCAAGAGCACCCTGCTCAGGTTGATAGCCGGAGTGGACAGCCCGACCGAGGGGAGGATCGAGCGGGAACGCTCGGAACGTCGCTTCGTGGTCGGGTACGTCTTCCAGGAGTCCAGCCTGATGCAGTGGAGGACGGTGTACGACAACATCAAGCTTCCGCTGGAGGTCGTCAAGGACGGAGGGTCGAAGGACAACGTGGACGATCTCATCAGGATGATCGGGATGAAGGGCTTCGAGAACTCCTACCCGATCGAGCTGTCGGGCGGGATGCAGCGGCGGGTCTCGCTAGCACGAGCCTTCGTGCATGGGCCGTCGATCGTGTTGATGGACGAGCCGTTCACCGGCGTGGACGAGCTGACCAAGGAAGCCCTCCAGCACGAGTTGGGCGTGATGATCAGGGACCTGGGCGCGACCGCGATGCTGGTCACCCACGACATCGAGGAGGCGGTGTTCCTGTCCCACCGCATCCTCATAATGTCGCCGAGGCCGGGTTCGATCGTGGCCGAGGTGCCGGTGGACCTGCCCCGTGTCCGGGATCCGTCCATGCGGACCAGCATCGACTTCTTCGCCACGGCCAAGGCGGTGCGCGAGAAGTTGCTCGAGATGCATGTCGGGACCGCCAGCCCATCGGAGTGAAGGGCTAGGAAGCGGAACCGCCAAGGCCGAAGTGTGGCAACACCTGCTTCGCGAACGGCACGATCACCTTCTCGTGCTCCCCCTCGGACCGTGGTGCGGAGAAGCATCTCAGCCAGATCTCGTCGATCCCCATCGAGGTGATCTCCCGGATCTTCCTGATGCAGTCATCGGCGGTCCCGGCCACCGAGAACCGCTTGATGACCTCGTCCGTGAGGTACTCCCGGTCCCTGTATGCGGTCTCGAGTCCCTCACGTCCCAACTCCCGGCACCGGATCAGAAAACCCGGCAGTTCTTCGCCGAACCCGTCGAAGATCGTGGGGTAGGTGTCCGGAGAGGTATTGATGAGGGCCTGGGTCACGAAAGGCCGCACGTTCTCCACGGCCTGGCGGCCGTCGTCCGAGATCGAGGTGTAGGCCCAGGACACCAGCCGGATGTCCTCGAGGCTCCGCCCGGCCTTGCGGGCTCCCCGCCGGACCAACCCGATCGCGTACTCGAGCTGTTCTCTCGACACGTAGGTGGCGATCACCGCACCGTCTGCCAGCTCGCCCGAGAGCTCCAGGTTCTTAGGGCTCCGGGTGGCGACGAGGATCGGGATGTCCGACCTCACGTCGATGTTCAGGCGTGCGTCCGACAGCTTGAAGATGCTGCCGTCGAAATTGACGGTCTCCCCGCTGAACAGCGACCGGATCATGATGATGGTCTCGCGCAGTGCCTGGTTCACCCGGCGACGCTCGAGGTGCAACTGCGGGAAGCCCGACCCGCCTGCCCCGAGGGTCAGGAGGGCCCGGCCTCCGGACAGTTCGTCCAGGGTGGCGACAGCCAGCGCGGTCATCGCCGGGATCCGGGTGTACGGGTCGGCCACGCACGGCCCGATATTGATCCGGCTGGTAGCCATCGCGTCGGCGGCGAGGGTCACGAAAACATCCTTCTCGCCGGCGAACCTCTGATCGGCATGCACGAAGCTGTCGAACCCGAGTTCCTCGGCCATCCTGGCCACCGACGCGATCTTCTCGAGTGGCTCGACCGGGGCCATCCCCACACCGAAGGAGACCATCGGACCTCTATCCCTCACCCGCGGCGAGCACCCTGCCGGGCCGGTTCCCGGTGTGGCTGCCCTGCTCGACGACCAGCCCCCCGTTGACGATCACGTAGGGGATCCCCGCGGGAAACTCTCGAGGATTCTCGAAGGTCGCCTGATCGGCCACGGTCCCGGGGTCGAAGACGGTCAGGTCCGCATACCATCCCGGCCGGATGCGGCCTCGCTGCTCGAGCCCGAAATGCTCCGCGGGCAGGGAGGTCATCTTCCGGACCGCCTCTTCGACCGGCAGCAGCTTGCGGCCGCGGACGAAGTCCCCCAGAACCTTCGGGAAGCATCCGTAGTTCCGGGGATGGGGGTAATAGTCGGCGGCCAGCTTGCCGTGGGGGGCGACTGCCGACCCGTCGCTCGCCACCATCACCAGAGGGTTCACGAAGATCCTCTCGATGTCGTCCCGCTCGAGTGTGTGGAACACCATACTCACGCGCCCCTGCGACGTCTCGAGCATGCTCACGGCAGTCTCGAAGACCCCTTCTCGGCGCTCTCCGGCGATGCGGGCGAGGGTCTTCCCCTCCAGCAGAGGGTCGGGCCCGTACTCGGAGACCGTCATCCTGTCCCCGCCGCCCCGCAACGCCAGCGACGTGGAAAAGGAGCTCTCGATGTCCGCCCTGAGCGCGGCATCGGCCGTTCGTGACAGGAAGGCTTCGACGCCACCCTCCTGGCACCACTGGGGGAACAGGACGAAGAGGGTGCTGCTGGTGGCGTCGTACGGGTACTGGTCGCCCAAGACGTCGACACCCTGCTCCCGGGCCTTCTCGATCGCCGCGAGCGCCCTCCCGCTCTTACCCCACACATCGGCCCCGAGTGCCTTCAGATGGGAGATCTGCACCCGAACCCGGGCACCGCGTCCGATCGCCAAGGCCTCGTCGATGGCGTCGAACCAGTCCCCGTTGTCACCCTCGCTCCGGATGTGGCTGGCATAAACCCCTCCGTAGTCGCTGACGATCCGGGCAAGCTCTATCAACTCCCCCCGGCTTGCATATCCGCCGGGAACGTACCGGAGCCCCGAGCACATTCCCCGGGCTCCGCGCCGCATGGCCTCACGGACGTGATCCCTCATGGCCTCCAACTGGGCAGGGGTGGGCTCGGCCTGGCTGAACCCCATCACGGCCATCCGGACCGTGCCCTGGGCGACCATCGGGACGACATTGACGGCAGGATCCACCGATCGGACCCGATCGAAGTACTCGCCCACCGTGTTCCAGTCGACCTCGATGCCGAACCTTCCCACCCGCTCGGCAATGTCGGCCTGCGCATCCCCGACGGCGGGAGCCAGACCCATCCCGCAGTTCGGGAAGACCTGGGTGGTCACGCCTTGGCGGACCGCGCTCTCGGCCCTCGGGTCGACCAGGATGGTGATGTCCGAGTGGGTATGCGCGTCGACAAAGCCGGGAGCCACGATCAGTCCGGTAGCGTCGATGCGCGACCGGCCCTCGTCGCGGTCGATCTTCCCGACTCGGACTATCCGCTCGCCGGCGACTCCGATGTCCGCCGTGTAGAGCGGCCCTCCGGAACCGTCGGCTACCCGGCCGCCGCCGATGACCAGATCCAGCATCAAGCCCGACCGGCTCAGACGACGCTGATCGCGATCTCGCCGAAGCCTTCCTTCCGCATGCGGGGAGCTTCGTGAGCCAGGGCATCCATGCCTTGAGTGATCCGGCCGACGATGTTGGTGGCCAGCGGTCCGCTCATGCCCCTGATCGCGCTGTCTCGCTCGTATATGAACCCGATGACGAGAAAGGTACGCATGTGCCTCGGCCACGCCGGTTCCACGAAGATGGCCGGTTTGTGGTAGACGAACAGATCTCCGACGCACTGGTAGATGGTCTGGTTCTCCTCCGGGATGGGCCCCTGAGTGTCGAGCAAGGCATACACTTCTCGGCCGTTCTCCATGCTGTGAATGGCCCGGTTCCTAATCGGGAGCAGTTCTCGCAGCCAAGCGGTCGTTCTCGGGGCGGCAACCTCGTCCAGTTCTGCGAAGGCTTCAACCTCCCCTAGCGCTATTCGAACCCTTGTCATCCCGCCCCGCCTGTCATTCCTCGTATCGCTTCACAACCAGCCGTTTGAGCCCCTCGTGGCGGATCTCCTCGCACTTGTCCACGAAGTCCGCAGGGAGGTCGATGAAGGTCGCGAACAGCGTCGTGACCTGAAGAGTCGGGTCCGACTCCCGGGCCGGATCGCTAGTCGCCAGACCCAAGCCGGACGGCTCGCCATAGAAGATGGCGAACTCCGAGAGCTCCCGCTCGAACTCCGAACTGTAGGCGAGCTGCTTTCCTCGGGACATCTGGGGCGCGCGCCAGAAGTAGACGATGTCCCCAGGTGCGACTATCCCGTGGCTGGACGGCCCCTCGGGCGGAAGCCTGAGAATCTTGTCGCCTTGAAGGTGCAGCATGATCTCGCGGCTCGCCCAGTTCGCATGGATTGACATGCCCTCCACCGGGAGGATCTCCCATACGGCATCGCACGTGCCGGGCACGATGTCTTCGTGCATTTCGGCTATCGCCGTTGTACCCTCGAGTTCGAAGACCAGCCTTCTCAAGGATCGTCCATTCTCTCGATGATCAATTCTTTCTGGCCTTCATAGATCATCGCCTCGCACGCCGTGCGAAGTTCTTCCAGACCGGAGGATATCTCGGCGAACAGGTTCACTGCTTCAGGTCCCCTCGGACCCTGCGGTCTCGTGTCGTGGTCGTACACAATCCCTATTTCGGCGGATTCCAGCCTGCCGTACGGTGAGCCCCGGTAGTAGCGAGCCGGTCTGTAGTAATAGAAGACATCGCCCGGCACGGGAATATAGGTGAGGACGTTCTCGGGTTCGAGATAGGTGTCACCCTCCAAATGGGAGCGTATCAAGTGTCCCGACCATATGTCATGGGTCGCCTTGAGACGGAGCGGGAGGAGGTCCCACAAGGCCGAGCAGGTATCGGGACAATCATCATCCAAGAGGTCGGCGACAGCGGCGGCGCCCGAACCCGGAAGCGAGATCCTGATGCGACGAGGAGAGGCCGGCAAACCCTGTGCTTGGTCGGACATGCGAACGTGATGCCTCGTACTGTCGTGGGACCGGACCTCCCGAATGATCCTAAGGGGGATCTTGTAGACCCGTCAAGCAATCATCCTCAACAATAGAGGAGGCGCGATTTCGTGGGATTTCGGGCGTGCTGGTACCGGTTCGACCTCGATGTCGACCACAACGCTGGTCGAAGTTGTCCAGCGGTCCATCGGCTTCCCTCCGAGTGGCGGCCATACCGACGTGCAGGAGAGTTCGAGCAGGTGGGAGGGCGAAACTGGCCGACGGTACTGCGAGGCTGCTCTACCTGTTCCCGCCTGACTTCATTCACCAGGCAATACGACCTCACCCTCGAGATCCTCGAACGGATGAAGGCCAACGCGTCACCCATGGCCGAACTGGCCGGGCGGATCGAGGCCAACCTGACGCGTGACGGAGCGGATCGGCTGTCCCTGGTCCGGGCGTCCACGCTCGTCACGGTGGGGGAACTCGACATGTGCCTGCCGCCGTACTCAGCCGCGAGCTGGCCGACGGGATCCCGGATGCGGAACTGGTGGTGTTCCCCGGCGGTTCGCACCTGTTCGGCATGCAGGACCCGGTGACCTTCAACCAGGCGAGGCTGGAGTGGCTCGCAAGCCGGCAAGGATCGGTCCAGGACGGGTGACAAGCACAGGAACTGTTCGTACAACAACGATGCTTGCTCTGATCAGCGCCCTGAGGGAGTGGCTGGCAGTGACCTCAACGAAGCAGATTGAGGAAACTCGTCCGCCCGTCCGTCTGCCAGGACCATAGCGCTACCGCCGGATCTGAATGCTGGGGACTCCTCAGCGGAGCAGGGCGAAGCCGATGAGCGGCACGATCATGAACATCCCTGTTACATAGCCCACGGCTAGCCAGCGCCGCTTTAGTGCTACCTTGGCTAGGGTCTCGGCCGCGTGGACAGGGATCTCCCGAAGGGCTTTGATCGGGTACAGCAGCAGGATCCCGCCGATGTTGAACAGGCTGTGGACCAGCGCGATGGTGAGCGCTTCGGGCCGCGAGGTCGCCAGGGAGGCCAGTAATGCCGTGATGGTGGTACCCACGTTGGCGCCAAGGGTGACCGGGTATGCGTTCCGCAGCGACAGAACCCCGGCGGCGCACAGCGGGATCAGCATCGACGTGGTGATGCTGGATGACTGGACCGAGATCGTGATCGCCACCCCAACCAGCAGGGCGATCATGCCATTACCTCTCGCGAGAGCCATGTTAAGTGACCGCTCGACGCGTTCGGCCACCATCCGGCGCATGTTCTTGGTTACGAGCGCAAGTGCGAGCAACACCGTCGCGATCCCGCATATGACGAGCAGGGCGCCGAGCGCGGTGCCGTCTACCCCGAAACGATTCCATATACCTTCGAACCAGCCGACCGGTTCCTTTACCAACGTCTTTACCGGGCTCTTCCACTCGGTGCCGGCGGAGCCGACGAGGGTCTCGCTGATCCCCTCGGCGAGGGTCGAAAGAACGCCGGTGGCCAACTCCACCGGTAACAGGACCGCGACTATCACCACGTTGAAGAAGTCGTGGACGGTCGCCGCCGCGAAGGCTCGCTGGAATTCGAATGACCGCCTCATATGGGCGATCGACACGAGGGTATTGGTAACCGTTGTTCCGATGTTTGCGCCCATCACCATGGGTACGGCATGTTCGAAGCTCACCACGCCCGAGGCCACCAAGCCGACTATGACCGATGTGCTGGCCGACGATGACTGCACCAGCACCGTGCCGAGAATCCCGACGAAGAGCCCGGCGAGCGGGTTCCGCACGCCGGAGAAGAGCGCCTCCTGGGTGTTGCCCCCAAGATGACCGATGCCTGACTCGAGTGATGATACGCCGACCAGGAACACATAGATCAGAGCTACCACCAGTCCCGCCCTCACGAGCGGGGACATCGAACGATCGATCGCACTGGTAGGAAGAGTCATGCAGTGGAGATCGTCATGTGGTGGAGACCATCCTTGGTGTTGGCGGGCTGATTGTACGCTGTTGGGCTTCCGTCAAAGGAGTTTGCCTCCAACCGGCAACTTCCACCAACCCGTCCGCATCGTGGGCCGCAATAGCGCCTCGATCTCCCCGAACCAGTCCGAGATCGAGATGGCGTCCTCGTCGGGATCACCCACAGCATCCCCCGCCACCGATCGAGGGCGATGAACTGTTCGGCGTGGCCCCGTTCTGGTTCCGCGTGAGCGCCGGCGCGGCGCTCGTGGTGGCGGCCAGCCTCGACGCTATCGGCCGGCGCCTGGAGGGACGCACTACCGGTGGGTTAGGAGCTCTCGGCCGCTCCGGACTCTGACTCCCGGGTCCGACCCGCACCCACGCACCGGTCGGTGATCCCGCCCGGACCGGAGACGTCCGGCCTATGCGTCCACGATCTCGACGCTGCGGTCGTCCAGCAGGGGGCGGATCTGCTTCACAGCCACCTCCGTGAAGTGCTCGGTCTCCTGGTGCGCGGCGAATGCGGCCCGGTCCACGTACTTCTCCAGCAGCAGGAACCGGCGCCGGTCGTCCACGCTCCTGTAGACCTCGAATGCGAGGCACCCCGGCTCCTCCAGCACCAGGGCCGTGTAGCTCCTGAGCAGGTCCGCCACTTCGCCGTCCTTGCCGGGTGCCGTCGTGTAGGTCGCCAGGACAATGGTCATGCCGCTTCCCTTTCGCTGCTGGCGCTGTCCTCGTATGAGACGATCGCCGGGACGCCAGGGATTCTATGCGGACTCCATCCCACTGCCCGCCACCACGATGGCCGCCTTGCGGTGGTGGCCCTTTGACCGAAGCGCATCCACCGAGTTGACACGGTCTCTCAGGCTCCTAGAATATAGAAACGCTACCGTATCGTTTTGATAAGGAGGTGTCTCCATGGCGAGTACGGAGCCGGTCTCGAAAGAGTCGGTCGCTTACCGGAGGCGGTGGTGGACGCTCGGGGTCCTCTCGACGAGCCTTCTGATCATCGGTTTGGACAACACCATCCTGAACGTCGCCATCCCCACCCTGCAGAGGGAGTTCGGCGCGTCCGCCACCTCACTCCAGTGGATGGTGGACGCTTACATCCTGGTGTTCGCCGGGCTCCTTCTGACGATGGGCTCCCTGGGCGACCGTTACGGACGGAGGCTCGCCCTCCAGTTCGGCCTGGTGATCTTCGGCCTGTCGAGCCTGTTCGCGGCACAGGCGGGATCGAGCGGCCAGCTGATCACGGCCCGCGCCCTGATGGGAATCGGCGGAGCGCTCATCATGCCCTCGACCCTCTCGATCCTCACCAACGTGTTCCCGCGGGATGAGCGGGGCAAGGCGATAGGGATCTGGGCCGGGGTTTCCGGTCTGGGCGTCGGTCTCGGCCCCCTAGCCGGTGGCCTGCTCCTCGAGCACTTCTGGTGGGGCTCGGTGTTCTTCATCAACATCCCGATCATCATCGTGGCGCTGGTCGCTGGGGTCCTGCTGGTGCCCGAGAGCCGGGATCCGCACCCGGTCCCGCTGGACATTCCCGGTGCGGTCCTCTCCATATCGGCGGTGACGATCCTCGTGTTCTCAATCATCGAGGCCCCGGTGCGGGGATGGACGGACGGCCTGGTGCTGGCCGGCTTCGTAGTCGGAGCACTCCTGGTCGCGATCTTCGTCTACTGGGAGATCAGGACCGACCACCCGATGCTCAACCTGGCGTTCTTCCGCAACCCGAGATTCTCGGCAGGGGCAGGGGCTATCTCGATCGGATTCTTCGCCCTCTTCGGGATGGTGTTCGGAATGACGCAGTACCTCCAATTCGTCCAGGGCTACACCCCGCTGGAAGCCGGGTTGCGGATGGTTCCCGTGGCCCTCGGAATGGCAACCGGCGCCGGTCTCAGCCACCGGCTGGTGGCGAGGCTGGGCACGAACAAGGTGGTGGCTCCGGGTCTCGTAGTGCTGGCCCTAGTACTCGTCTCGATCACATTCTGGGACCCGAACACCGAGTACTGGGTGATCGGCCTGACCTTCTTCTGCATGGCCTTCGGCATGGGCAACGTGATGGCCCCGTCCACCGACGCCGTGATGGGCGCCGTACCTGAGGCGAACGCCGGTGTGGCCTCCGCGATGAACGATGTCACCCGGCAGGTGGCGGGAGCCTTCGGCGTGGCGGTGATCGGTTCCGTGATGAACACCGTGTACAGCGGCCGGATGGAGGATGTAGTAACCCGATTGCCCGCCGAGGCGGCAACTGCTGCCCGCGACTCGGTGGGAGCGGCCTCCAGGATCGCGTCGATGCTTCCGGGAGAAGTCGGGACGCGGTTGGCGGAGGCGGCCGGAGCGGCCTTCTCGGACGCGCTCGGCGTAGCGGTCATGGTGGCGGCCGGGGTGGCCCTGGCAAGTGCAGTCCTCATCGCGAAGTTCATGCCACCACGCCACCTACCGGAGGACGAAGGGTCGCCGACCCGCAGCGAATAGGGTGTTCCCATGACAGGGGAAGACCCCAGGCCCGGCCGGCCCCGTGATCCGCAGACCGACCAAGCCATCCTCCGCGCTGCTCTGAAGCTGTTGACGGACCGGGGATATGCGGGGATGTCGGTCGAGGGGGTGGCTTCCGAGGCCGGTGTCGGGAAGACCACCATCTACCGCCGTTACGCGTCGAAGGAGGAGTTGGTGGCCGCCGCCCTGGGTGCGTTGAGAGACGATCTGGGCCCGCTGCCGGACACGGGCGACACGCGTTCCGACATCGTCGAGATGATCCTGCAGATGCGACAAGCGGTGCGGCGCGGTCCGGGCTTCGGGATGATCGGCGCCCTGCTCGTAGAGGAAACGCGAAGTCCCGAACTCTTCGAGTTGATGCGGGAACGGCTCCTGCGCCCACGCCGGGACGAGGCGATGATGGTCCTGCGACGCGGCGTGGACAGGGGGGAGATCCGGGCCGATGTCGATCTGGAGGTAGCCGTCCAGGCCATGGTCGGGGCGGTTTTCATGCGGCACATGTTCGGCGTTCCCGAATCGAGGACGCGCATCCAACAGACCGTTGACATGGTCTGGACCGGGCTGGCCGTCTCGCCGGGGGCTGACCGCCCTCCCATGCAGGACCGCTGAGCCGCCTCGGATGGTGACCTGGTGAGTCGAGTCAACCTACTTGGGTCAGTGGTGGGGCGGTAGGTCTACAGTCCTACTTGATGATTCCCGTTCTTACGGCTGAACAATCCCGGCGCCAGGATGCGGTGGCCACCGCGGACCCTCGCACCCTGCTGGACCGGGCCGGCCTCGCGGTCGCCTTGCAGGCGGTCGCCCTGGGGGCCGGCTACGGATCAAGGGTGGCGGTGCTGGCCGGTCCCGGCAACAACGGGGGCGACGGCTACGTCGCAGCCCGGTATCTGGCGGGGCGGGGGATAGCGGTGGACATCTACCCTCTGGCCGAGCCGCGCACCGATCCGGCTATCTGGGCTCAAGACCTGGCCCGGCGGGAAGGGGCGCGGATCCGGAGGTGGCCGGATGCCAGGCCCGCCGACATGGTGATCGACGCCCTCTTCGGAGCGGGATTCCGGGGCGAGCCGCCCGACCTCTCATCGTGGATGCAGCCCGGCCCTGGCAAAGGAGCCGGCGTGCCCTGGTTGGCGGTCGACGTGCCGTCGGGGCTGGACGCCACCACCGGGGAGGCGGCTGCAGGGACACCCGATGCCCAAGCCACGGTCACCTTCCACGGATACCGGGTGGGGCACCTCGTCGGTTCCGGCCCCGACCTGAGCGGAGATGTCATGGTGGCCGACATAGGCCTGCCGGATGTTGAGCCGGAGTTGTGGCTCTGCGAGGAGGGGGATGCCCCGCTTCCCGTGCGGTCTCGTGCTGCCCACAAGTGGTCGGCAGGCTCCGTCCTGGTGGTGGGCGGGTCGGACGGCCTGGACGGGGCCGCCACCCTGACCGCCCGGTCGGCATTGCGCGCCGGCACCGGGGCGGTGATGATCGCCTGTCCCCCCACGGTCGAGGAGAAAGTCCGAGCCCCCGAGATCATGACCCGGGCGATCGGTTCGGGCCGATCGCTGTCGGCGGCCGACCTCCCCGAGGTGCTGGAACTCGCCCGGCGCTTTGATCTCGTGATCATCGGACCCGGCCTCGGGTCGTCCCCCGACCTCCGACCTTTCGTCACCGGGCTTCTTCGGGGTTGGCAGGGGCCGGTGGTGGCCGACGCCGATGCCCTGAACGCTCTCGGTGACGCTGGAGAACTAGCCCGCCCCGGAGACACGGTCATCACGCCCCACGCGGGAGAGTTCCAACGCTTGACCGGACGGGCGGCCACCTACCAGGAGGCGGCCCGATTGGCCGCAGACACGGGAGCCACCGTGCTGCTGAAGGGCGGTCCCACATTCGTCATGGGCGCGGACCGGTGGCTGGTCGATTCAGGCGGTCCCGAACTCGCCACTATCGGCACGGGCGATGTGCTGGCGGGGATGATCGGAGCGTTCTGGGCCGCCGGTGGGGGAGACGGAGCGGAGGCGGCCCGGTCGGCTGCCTACTGGCATGGCCGGGCGGCCTCCGAGTTGGCGGCCAGGCGCACCGTCACCGCCGATCTCCTGGTGGAACAGGTGGCCGTCACCACCCGCCGCTGAACCGTCGGCGAGGATCGCTCAGGCGATCTGGGTCATCCTCATCTCGCCGCTCTCCCGGATCAGGTGTCGCACCGCGGCGCCTCCGTCCCGGATATGAGGCGAGGCGATGTGGCGTTCCAGGTCTTCCTCGCTCTGCCAGTACTCGACGAAATAGAAAAGGCCTGGATCGTCGTTCACAGCGTGTAGCTGGTAGTCGATGCAACCCTCCTCCTCAAGTGTGGGAGCAACGAACCCCAGCAGCGCTTCCCGGACTTCGTCCTCGGCGCCGGGCTCGGCCCGTACCCACGCCACGACGCCCAAGACGTCTCTCTCGGTGGTATCGCTCATGCTCGGGACTGTACTAGCCGCTGCGGTGCGCACTGGGGTGTCCGGCCAGCAGGCGGGCCGGGTTCTTCCGTAGGAGCGTGTCCAGGTCCGCCTCGGAAACGCCCCGGGCTTCCAGACGGGGGACTATGGAGTTGAGGAAGTGGCCGTAGCCGTGGCCGCCGTAGGCGGCCAACTCGTGCTTGAAGCAGATGTCCTGGGCGGGGAAAACGCGGTCGGCCATGCCCGACTCGATCAGCATCACCAGGACGTCGATGCGGTCCTCGTCCGACGGGAGCCAGGTCTTGCGCATCGCGTAGTAGAGCTCCCGGCCGAAGGTGTCGAGGCCCAACCCCGCGCCCGCTTCCACGGCTCGGCGGTAGCGGTCGATGTCGGAACGGAAGCGGTCGTCGAGGTGGCTCTGGACCACCTTGCTCATGTCGGCGCCGGCGTCCGCCAGGACCTCGATCACCTCCAGGGGCGAGTCGGGCCCGGCGGCCGAGTGGGCGATGATGGCGCAGCTCACCTCCTGCTGGGCCAGCGCGGCGGCCTGTAACACCTTGCGCTCGGCCGGTTCCATCGGGTACCCGGTGACGCCCAGCTCACCGATCACCCCGGCCCTGATGCCGGTGCCGTCCATGCCCTCGGTGAGGTCCCGGATCATCTCCGCGGCGATGTCCTCCACCGGCCATCGGTGCAGGCCGGCCGGATGGGTCGCCTCGACGTAGAAGCCGCATCCGGCCACGATGTTCACCCCGGACTCGGCCGCCAGCCATTCGAGGACGCGCGCATCGCGGCCCAGGCCGGGCGGGGTGGCGTCCACGATCGTATGACCTCCGGCAGCGCGGTAGCGCTCTAGTTCCTCGGCCAGGACATGGGGCTCGTCCACCACCAGGTTGTCCCGGCATGCGAACGGGCTGGCCCGGATGCGGCCCAGGCGCTCCGGAGCCACCGGGTGGAAGGCGATGGCGGGGTCGTCGTCCGGCCGCCAGTTGCAACGGATGTCGACCAGCAGATGCTCATGGACCAGGGTGGTGCCGAGCTCGGCGGCGGGGATCTCCCCCAGCACCGTCCGCACCCGGGCCTGCTCGGGCGGGGGCGGGTCTCCTAGGGCGGGTGTCACCCCGACAGGAAGGAGCGAAGGGCCTGGTCGAAGCGCTCCACGGTGCTGTCGATGACATCCCCGGTGTGGGTGCTGGACAGGAACAGGTTGCCGAGCCCCGAGATCCGTACGCCGGCTGCGGCCAGGTGCGACAGGAAGGCCGACCGCCGGGCCTTGTCGGTCAGGAGGACCTCGCGGTGGTCCCTCACCTGCGCCATCTCGGTGAACATCAGGTTGAAGATGGTGGGCAGGCCCTGGACCAGGCACGGCGCACCATGGTCCTCGATCACCCCGCGGAGCCCCAGCATGAGGCGGCGGCCCCGTTCTTCCAGCGTGTCGTAGAACTCGGTCCCGCCCAGGTAGAGGTGTTCGAGAGCCACCCGGGCGGCGGCCATGCTGATGGGGGAGGCGTTGAAGGTACCGGCATGGGTGACGGCTCCGGTGCTGACGATCTCCATGATCTCCCGCTTGCCTGCCACGCAGCCCACCGGGAAGCCCGAGCCGAGGGCCTTGCCCATGGTGGTGAGGTCGGGGGTGACCCCGTACCGGCCCTGGGCGCCACCCAGGCCGGCCCGGAAGCCCGTGATGACCTCGTCGAAGATGAGAACGATCCCGTGGCGGTCGCACAGGTCGCGCACCGCCTCCAGGTAGCCGGGGGCCGGCTCCACCACTCCGCTGTTGGCCATGACAGGCTCCATGATGACCGCCGCCACCGAGTCGCCCACCGATGCCAGGACCTCGCCCAGGGCGCCCGCGTCGTTCCAGGGCGCCACGATCAGGGACGAGCCCGCCTCCGGCGCCATGCCCGCCGACTCAGGCACGGCCGCCCGCCCCAGGCCTTCCGCCGCGGGCTCCGACCCGCTGCCCACGTTGAACAGGACGCTGTCGGCCCAGCCGTGGTAGTGGCCCTCGAACTTGACCACCAGGTTGCGGCCGGTGGCGGCGCGGGCGATCCGGAGGGCGGCCTGCACCGCCTCGGTGCCGGTCATGTTGAAGCGCACCATCTCGGCGGAGGGGACCATCCGGGTCACGAGGCGAGCCACCTCGACCTCGAGTTCGTGCTGGCCGCCGTAGAGGATGCCCCGTGACAGCTGGTGCTCGACCGCTTCGAGGACGAAGCCGGGCCGGTGCCCGAGGAGCATGGGGCCCTGGCCCATCACGTAGTCGATCAGCCGGTTCCCGTCGGCATCGAACAGGTAGGGACCCTCCGCCGACTCGAAGAAGATGGGGTGGGGCTGTTCACCCATCCTGACGTTGCTGTTCACCCCGCCGGGGATCACCTTCCTGGAGCTCTCCAGGAGGCGCCGCGACTGCTCGAAGCCCAGTTTCACAATCTCGCCCTGCATCTGTCGCACCTCCTGAACGGGACCGGCAGCCGATTCCTCGGTGATGCTACCCCTACAGGCGAGACGGGTTACCGGCGCCTCGATCGCGGGTCATTGCCCGTCCGCACGGCTCGGGAACACCCTCCCGAAGAGCCACCAGACGAGATAGCCGACGCCCAGAGCGAGCGCGAGCGCGAGCAAGGGCGCCCCCGGCCAGTCGACGGTCGGGTTGCCCAGCCAGGTGTGGCAGCGCTCCCAACTCGGGACCCCGCCTAGGTCATTGCATCCGGCGACCATGGTGCCCAGGAGGGTGACCACGCCCGCCGCCACCGACAGCACGGGTCGCAAGATCGCAAGCAGGAGTCCCTTCCCGCCAGGCGCCGGCGCCGACCCGGCCGACATGATCATCGCGCCCAGCCCGGCCGCTACCGCGACGCTGATCACCATCCAGGTCGCTGTCTCCGGGGTGGCTTGGGAAGATATCGCACCCAACACGGTGACGGCGAGCAGCGTTCCCGCAATGATCCAGCCGACGACTACCCGCATGGTGCCCATCCTCCACTCGATCACGATTACTTGGGGAAACGCTTCGTTCACTGTATCGGCCGCTCCGGCGTGTCGGCGGCCGCGGTCATATTCCTCCCGGTTCCACGGGGGCCTTGTCCCTGCCGATATGCAGTGCGGATGTGACACCTGACTCGCCACGATCTGGGGCCAACCAGGCGAGTGCCCTATGGGTAGGATTCCGGGCGGATGGCAGCGTATCGCGACCAGTATGTAGATCTTCTGCGGTCGATATCGCTGGTAGTAGTGGTGATATGGCACTGGGTGTTCACGATCCTCGTGGTCTCGCCCTCCACGGTGTCGCCGTCGAACCCGATCGGATCCACCCGCGGCCTCTGGGTGGCGACGTGGGTGCTACAGGTGATGCCCGTGTTCTTCTTCGTGGGCGGGTACACGCACCATCGGTCCTTCCGTAACTACACCCGGGGTACCTCCCGCCGGTTCCTCAAGCGGCGGATGGGACGGCTGCTGGGACCGGCATTGGGACTGGTTGCCGTGTGGGTCATCATCGGATGGGTGCTCGAGGTGACCGTGGATCCCGCCTGGATCTGGTCGGCCGTGATCCTGGTGCTGTCGCCGCTGTGGTTCCTGGTGGTGTACGTGGTGATGGTCCTCATCGCTCCGATCGCCATCCGGGCCCATTGGCGCTGGGGCGAGATCGCACCGGTGTGGCTACTGGGCCTGGCAGGAGTATTGGACGTGCTCCGCTTCACCCAGGGCCAGGGATGGGCTGCCTGGGCCAACTTCCTGGTTATCTGGGGCCTTGCCCACCAACTCGGCTTCTTCTACGACCGTCTGGTGGCCGCTCCTGCGCGTACCGGCTGGATGATGTTCTGGGCCGGCCTGTTCGCGCTGGTGGCCCTCACCAACATGGGCTTCTACCCGCGTTCACTGGTCGGCGTACCCGGGGAGCGCTTCTCGAACATGGGCCCGCCGACCCTGGCCATCGTGGCGCTGACCTTCCTGCAGGTGGGGCTGGTGCTGGTCATCCGGCCCAAGGTCCTGGCATGGCTGGAGAAGGGAGACCTCGCCCAGCGGGTGGTGGGCTGGATCAACGAGCACGCCATGCCCCTCTACCTGTTCCATTCCACCGGCATGGCCGTGGTGGTGGCGATCCTGTTCGGCTTCGGCTACGTCCCGCCGGCCGAGCCCACCCTCGAATGGTGGCTGACGCGACCCATCTGGCTGATCGGCCCCGCCATTGCCACCTGGCCCCTCCTAGCCCTCTATCGCGTTACCAAACGCCCTACCGCAACCGCCATTCCGAAGGCCGCGGACTAGCCGAGCAGCTTCTTGCTCAGAACCGGCGCGACGAGTGGTGCGTCTCAGTCCTCGGGTTCGTGGCCGACCATTCGCTGGATCCTTACTATGTCGCCGGCCCAGCCGCAGGCGTTGCACCAGGTGTGGAACACCTTTCGATCGGCTTCCCAGTACTCGACGGAGATGCCCTCCGCGCCCGTCACCGCGCCTCCGCAGTTGGGGCAGTGGCGGGGCCTGTCCGCCAGGTGGGAGATCCGGTCGGGATCCCACCAGTGGGCGCCTGAGACGCGCCGCTCGGTCATCGCATCACATGGTCCGCGGCGGGCCCGCGTCGAACGGCTGCCTCACCGCGTACTCGTCCGAACTCGGCATCTCACCCCGGGCCCGGGCGGCTTCCAGATGGATCTTGCGCAGGGTATCGAGGGCCGGCGAGTAGCGGGTCGAGCCCATGTCGAGCCAGGCCAGGGCGAAGTCGATCCCGGCGCCGAACTTCTTCTTCTCGCACGGAAGCTCGATCCGCTCGTGAGGCACCCTGGTGAAAGCCACGGTCGGGTCCTCTCCGGCCTCGACCCGGGCCATCTGGGCCTTGAACATGCGCCTGATCATGATGACGCCGATGTCGGACTTGCCGATGTGCTCGGAGGTCCGGTCGGCGATCTTGCCCTGGCTCACCCACGCCATCACGTCCTGGCCTTCTATGTAGTCGACGATGTGGCGGCCCCGGTCGTCGAGCCACTTGTACTCGTAGTCGACGGGGTAGATCTGCTCGGGGTGGGTGTCAAGACCCTCCGGATGATGGTTCGAATAGAAGATCGCCCAGGTGGTGGTGTCGTCGATCGGCACCCTGATCTGCATCTGGTCGATACCGGCGCCCCCCACCCGCATCGAGTGCGGGAACACCAGCGGGTGGCCCACCGCCCAATCGTCGTCCTCCTCGGTGTGGCCCTCGAGGACCCGGCGCTTGAGAATGCCCCACTCGATGGCGTCGAAGCCGACCTTCAGGTGCTTCTTCTGGAACGACTTGGGCGCCACGAACCCCTGTTGCGATCCGAGAAACTCGAAGTAGCGACCGTGCAGCCACTCGACATGGTGGGGATCCACCGAGTTCTCCATGATCTGGAGCCAGTTGCAGGGCAACATCGAGTGGCCCGCGTCGATGAAGCCCGGATCCACGAACACGTCGAAGCGGGGCAGTTCGGGCGCCGGGTCGGGGCCGATGTACGCCCACACCATCCCGCCCAGCGCCTGCGCCCGGCCGGCGAAGGCCTTGACGTGCCGCATGAAGGCGGTCTTGCCGGGCTCGGCCGGCTGGTCGATGCAGTTCCCGGAGCAGTCGAACTTCCACCCGTGGTAGCCGCACCGCAGGCCGTCCTCCTCGACCACGCCGTAGATAAGGGAGGCGGCCCGGTGCGGGCAGGCCTCCTGGACGATGCCGTAGCCGCCCTGCGGGGTCTTCCACAGGGCGAAGTCCTCGCCCAGCAGCCTCACCTTGCGGATGGGCCACTCGTCGAGTTCCCTCATGAACGCGACCGGATACCAGTAGCGGCGCAATAGCTCGCCCATAGGCGTACCCGGACCGACCCGGGTGAGCCGTTCGTTCTGCTCCTTGGAAAGCATTGCCTCTCTCCTTTGTGTCCTAGGAGGGTGCCGGAAAACTACCCGGCCGGGCTCTCAGCACCCTCCTCATCCGCGTACGCCTCGTTCCTTCTGCCTCGTCCGCTGTCAGTCGAGAACGGTCACCGTGCCGGCGCTGCCGTCGACCCGCAGCATCGTTCCGGTCTCGATGTCCCTGGTGCCGAAAGCGGTTCCGGTGACGGCCGGCAGGCCGTACTCCCGGCACACGATGGCGGCATGGGACATCATCCCACCGATGTCGGTGACCGCCGCGCCGATCGTGCCGAAAGCGGGCGCCCAGCTCGGCGCGGTGATCGGCGCCACCAGGATCTCACCGTCCTGCAGCTGGCCGATGTCGTCCGCCGACATGATGACCCGGGCCGGACCTTCGGCCACTCCGGGCGAGGCGGCGAAGCCGCGCAGGCCTCCGTCGGCGTCGTCCCCGGCGCCCAGCCACATGCCGATGCTCTCGGAGGTGATACCCCACAGCATGATCGTGAACGGCTCGGTGACCACCTCGGGTGGCTCGCCGAGGGCCGGTGGCGGGCTCCACTGCCGCAGGGCGTCGACGATGCCCCTGCGCCGGGTCACCTCCCGCGGCCAGTAGGCCGGGCCGCGCGGGCTGGTGCCCACCGCCCAGGCCGAGTACATGTCCCAGAGCGCCTCGTTGACCTCGTCGCGCTTCATGTAGAAGACGTCGTCCCGGGATGCCAGGAAGCCCTCCTTGACGAACACGTCGCCGAGTTCCTTCATCTTGCGGAACATCACCGAGTGGCTCCAGTGCTCCACGTAGAAGTTGTGGTTCTCCACGTAGGGGAATACCACCCGGGCCAGGCCCAGCTTGCCCTGGAAGGCCTCACGGTCCTCGTCCGAGGACAGCAGCGCCGTGTACTCATCCACGATCCGGTCGCGCTCGGCGCGGATCCTCTCGATGGGCCTCGAGACGTCCTCGCCTGCCTTGATGCGCTCGACGTATCCCGCCACGAACCCGAGCGGGATCTCCGGATGCTCGATCCAGACCTTGTCGCTGTGGTAGAAGCCGTTGCCTGCCGAGTAGTTGAACCAGGGGTGCTTGACCGAGTTCCAGTGGTCCATGAACGGCGTCCCCTCGAGGGCACTCAAGCCTCCGGCCAGCTGGTCCTCCAACCCGTTGTCCACCACGATGGCGGCGAGGGTCTTCAGTTCCTCGTCGGGCCGGAACAGGTCCACCTCGACCCCGGCGACCATCCGGGCGATGGCGAGGTCGGGGATGTTGGGAAACGCCTGCTTGCAGAACCCGAAATAGTCGAGGTAGGCGGCGTAGCCCAGGTTGAGGAACTCGAAGTGGTAGTGCCAGAGCTTCAGGCCGAGGTTCAGAAGCCCCCGGTACTCCTCCTGGATGGTGAGGCCCGAACCGGTCCCGTGACCCTCGGTGATGACCTCCAGGTCTTCCTTCTCGGGCAGGGGCGAGAAGCGGATGGCCTCCATCTCGGCGATCAGGTCCTTCATCTTGACGAGCCACTTGTCGTACAGATCGCCCCAGTTCATGAAGTAGAAGCCGGCCCGTTCCATGAACTGCGGGACGCGCGCCTCGATCTCGGCTCCGTCCAGGACCGGCACCGGGGTGAGGTACGCGTAGCCGTTCAGCACGCGGTAGTCGATTCCAAGCGCGGGCGGTATCAGGTAGTGGCGGGTGTTGTACTGGGACAGCGCCGCTATCGCGTACTCGTACCAGGTGGCGTCCCACGGCGTGAGCGGCTCCGCCCAGTGGATGCTGTCCTGGAACCAGAAGGTGGCCTCCTCGTAATCCCGTCGATCATCGGAAAACGGGAGCGAATATGTGTACAGGTCCTGCCACCCTTCGGCGCCGGGTGGGGTCTCAGCCTCGAACGGGCTGGGGAAGCGCTTGGCCATTTGTGGTCTCCTTTTCGAAATGGATGCTTCTTGGTTCTGCCGGATGTCTGCGACTCCGCCTTTTTCCGGTCCTGTCATGCCTCCTCGTCGTCGGCGGATACGGAATCCCGCGTATGTATCGGGGAGAGCAGGGTGGACACGATGCTGTCCATGAACCCCGACGAGGGCTCGGACACCTGGCGGGGGGCCTTCCGGCTCCACACCGTCTCCGGTCTGCTCTGGAGCATCACGACGTTCCGACCCTCGGGCAGGTGACGGTCGACCGCCCACTCGACGTCCTGGGGAGCGCCGAAGTACCGCTCTGCGGCCTTGGCCATGCGGGTGATCTCGATCAGTTCGGCGTCGCTGACCGACGGGCTCTGCTGCCTGCGGGCTCCCACGTCGCGCCATTCCACCCCGTCCCCGTCCGACCGCATCACCAGCTCGGTGTGCTTGGGGGAGATGGTGCGCGAGTGGATCTCGAGGATCACCTTGTCCACCAGGAAGTTGTCCGGCGTGACCTCTCCCGACACCACCGCCTCGCCGAGGCCCCATGAGGACTCGACGGCGACCTGGGACCGGTCCCCGGTGGCCGGATCGAGCGTGAAGGCCACCCCGGCCGACTTGGGATCGACCATCTGCTGGACGGCCACCGACATCGACACCACCTCGTGGTCATGCGCCATCTCGTGGCGGTAGGACATGGCCCGGTCGGTGAAGAGGGACGACCAGCACCGCTTGACGTGCTCGACAACGGAGGCGGCGCCCCGCACCCACAGGAAGGTGTCCTGCTGGCCGGCGAAGCTGGCGTCCGGAAGGTCCTCGGCGGTGGCGCTGGAGCGGACCGCCACGGGAACGTCGTCCTGGTTGCAGCGCGAGCACAACTCGGCGTAGGCCGAACGGACGGCGTCCTCGAGGTCGGCGGCCATCGGAACAGCCTCGATCAGGGACCGCACCTGTCCGGACACCTCCCTGATGCCGGGAGGATCGCCGAAGTCGACCGTGGCCAGGAGGGTCCGGACCTCTTCCACGGTCTTGGGGTGGTTCCGGATGGTCTCGAAACCGTCCGTGGTGACGGCGAATCCCGGCGGGACGGGGAGATCGGCTTTGATCATCTCGCCCAGCCCGGCGTTCTTGCCCCCGATCCTGGGCCTGTCCTCGGGGCGGTAGTCGTTGAACCAGATGATGAACCGGTTACTCATGTTGGGCTCCCGGTCGGGGGTCGGCGCCGGACGGGGGAGGTTGGCCTCGGGGCTGACGGTGGGGCACGCATCACACACCGCAGTGGCCAGTGGGCAGTGGGCAGTGGTCAGTGGTGAGGATTCCGTCCAATACGGTCCGGAGTCTCCGGTGGGGATCAGACATCGTGACTCCCGTCGTTGCCTGCCGGCGGTGTCCAGTCCTCGTCGAGCGACCAGGTGGGTAGGTCGCCGATGTCGGGAACCATGACCTCTTGGACCCGGTTGCGGTAGATGACGAGGGCTTCCCGGCCGCCCTCCATCAGCTTCACCCGCACGTGCTCGGTGTTGTAGGGCTCGCCCGGGTCGTAGCCGAAGGCCCAGATGGCGAAGGCGCGGATCGGCCCCGAGTGGCTGGCGATGACGATGCGGGCCCCGGGATCGGCGGCGGCCAGGGACCTGATCCCGGTCCAGAACCGCCGCACGCAGAGGGCGGGCGGCTCGAAGTGCAGCATGGGGATCGTAAGCCAGTGCTGGATCGGATCGCCTCCCCCGAACTGGGTGCGCCAGAACCGATCGATCTCGACCAGCCAGGCGGGGCGGTCGCCAAGGGCGATGCGCTCGAACCGCTCCAGAACCGAGTAGTAGAGGCGGAAGGCGGCGGTCACGTCCATGATGCCGTCCGGGGTCGCGACCATGAAGTTGCGGAACTCGTCATACGGCCTGGGGTCGATGACCTTGACGTCCTTCTCGAAAAGCTCCAGCCCGTCCAGCACGGAGCGGTGGATCTGCTCGATGGTCTGGCCGGCCCGGTTGGTGGCCGCATGGGCGAGCACGATCTTCTCCCCGGCGCCGACCCGGCGAGCGAGGGTGTGGCCCACCGAGCGCGCCTGCCAGGCGCCCAGCGGGGTGATGCCGGCCTCCGTCGAGTATCCCTGGGTCTCGGCGTGCCGGACGAGGTAGACGTCGTTGACCACCGGGCGGGCGGCCTGGGGCGGGGCGCCGATCTCCTTGTTGCGGTTGTCCTCGCTGAGCACCATCTGCATGCCGTGGTCGGACCGCTCCCAGAGCGGCGGCAAAGGCGCGGTGATGGTCTCCGTGGACCGGCGCTGCCGGAAGCGGCGCAGGTAGAGAGGGGTGGCGTCGTCAGCGTCATCGTCGGGGTCCGGGGGCCTGGTGGCCCGCTCGAGATAGCGCGCCAGGTACATGGGCGCCTCGTCCCGCTCGGTGCGAGGGAGGTCGGGACGCTTGCGGGTCATGAGTGCACCGTCATGAAGCGGTGGTCGACCACCCCTTCGTAGTAGAACACGGCCCGCCCGATCTCCGCCTCGGTCCACGTGACCGGCTCGCGGTCCGGGTCGGCCCAGTAGCCCCCGGTGTACACCTCGTTGCGGTTCCCGGCGGGATCGAAGAAGTAGAGGCCGTGACCGCGGGTGGCGCCGTGGCGGGTGGGGCCGGCGTCGATGGGAATGCCGTGGTAGGAGCAGATGTCGGCCGCCTTGCGGACCTCGTTCCAGTCGTCCAGCCAGAAGGCCATGTGGTGGAAGGCTCCGTTCGGTCCGGTGATGAAGGCGATGTCGTGGGGGGTGTGGGTCCGTTCCAGGAAGGTGACCAGCTGGTGCCCGTCATCGGCCAGGATCTGCTCGGTCAGGCGGAAGTCGAGCACATCCGTGTAGAAGGCGGTGGTCTCGTCCACGTCCTCGCACATCAGGAAGATGTGATCGAGCCGGGGCGGGTGGATCCCCACCAGGCCCTGCGGTTCGGGCGGCGGGTTGGTCAGCGGGAGGAGGTTCCCGACCTGCGCCATGCCCCACACCAACTCGGTGGTGTGGCCCGAGGGCGCCACGAACTGCACCGTCGCGCCCGACCCGATGCCCAGTTCGCCGGGCTCGAACCGCTTGGTGGCGATCCCGGCCGCTTCGATGCGGGATGCCAGGTCATCCAGATCGGACTCGTGCTGCACCTTGAACCCGAACCTCTCCAGGCCGTAGGTGGGCGCGTACTCGAGGATCACGCTGTGGTGCTGGTGCTCATCCCAGCACTTCATGTAGACCCGCTCGGGTTCCCGGGCGGTCTCGATCAGGCCGACCACCTCGGAGTAGTAGGCCGTCGCCAGCTCGATGTCGGGGACCCGGACGACGACATGCGAGAGCCGCAAGATGCCCACTAGCGGCCTTCTCGCGGGGACGCCATTACGTATGGACCTTCATGAAGCGCTCGTTGAGCTCGCCCTCGTAGTAGAAGATGGCCTTGCCGATGTTGTCCTCGGTCCAGGTGATGGTGGGGAAGTCGGGATCGGGCCGGTAGCCGCCGGTGAACACCTCGTTACGGGTTCCCATCGGATCGAAGAAGTAGATGGTGCTCCCGCGGGTGATGCCGTGGCGGGTGGGGCCCACGTCGATCTGGATGGCGTGGTAGGCGAGGATGTCGGCCGAGCGGCGGACGTCATCCCAGGCGTCCAGCCAGAAGGCGAAGTGGTGGAGACCCCCGTTCGGTCCCGAGACCACCGCCAGGTCGTGCGGCGAGTGGCTGCGCTCGAGCCAGGTCCCGATCTGGCGACCCTCACCGTCGAGGAGTTGCTCGGTGATCCTGAACTCGAGGATGTCGGTGTAGAACTTGGTGGCCTCTCCCACTTCCTCGGCGGTTACCAGAAGGTGGTCCATCCGGGGCGGGGCGATGCCCGGCAGGTCGAGCGGCGCCGGGGGAGGGTTGAGCTTGGGGAGCAGGCCACCCACCCGCTCCACCTCCCGCACCAACTCCATGGTGTGGCCGGACGGGGTGGCGAACCGGATCGACTCGCCCTGCCCGATCTCCTCGCCCTTCGAGATCCGTTCGACCCGGAAGCCGAACGACTCGACCCGGTCTTCGAGCTCGGCCAGATCCTCGTCGTCCTCCACCTTGAACGAGAACCGGTCGATACCCACGCGGGGGTCGTAGCGGACCGCCAGGGAGTGATGGTCCTCCTCGTCCCAGCATTTGAAGAAGGCCCGGTCCGAGGTGCGTTCCACCTCGATCATCCCCATGACACCGGTGTAGTAGGCGGAGGCCAGATCGAGGTCGGGAACCGTGATGTCCACATGGCTCAACCGGAGAATGCCCATGTGCTACGCAGCCCCTGACGACGACACGACCGTAACCTACGCCCGCCGGCACGGATTCCGAAGCCTCGTTCCGCATAGAAGAACAGGGAGCTAGCATGGACGGCCATGTCCAGACCCCGCCCGGAAGACATCCGGGCCGCCATGGCCGATTACGTGGGCAACGTCCACGCTGCCTATGCCCGGATCGCCTTCACCTTCCCGCCCGCCGTACAGGGAAGCCTTGAACTGCTGAGCAGTCCGTTCACGGTGGTGGCCGCCGGGGCGCGAAACCTGCACGTGGTCGCCACGGGGGACCGGCTCGCCGCGCCGCGGGGCCCGGAGGTATCGGCCGACTTCGAACAGGACGGTATGGCCTGGACTCTCCGGTTCCTGGATCCGGTCGTGCTTCCCGCTCTCGGGACAGCTGAGGGCGGTGACCGGCCCGATCCCGGTTCGGTGAGGAGGGTGGTCGGGATAGGTAGGCACCACTACCACCTGGTGGTGCGCCCCGGGTCGGACCTCACGGCCCACCACGCGACGCATGCCGGCACCGGCCTGGCCAACGCGCATCTCGCCGCCGCCCGTGACTACGAGTCCATCCGCGCCCACGCCTCGGGCGATCCGGGGCTGGTCGACGAACTGGCGGCGGCCGACGCCGCCGGACTGACCCGGGCACATGGGCTGGTGGCCAGCGCCCTGGTTCCGTGGAGCGAACCGGTGAAGGAGTCGGTGGCCACCGGCGACCGCACGAAAGTCCGTAGGGCCGTGCTGGCGGCGCTGAGAGGAGCCGGATGAGCGGCCGCACCCTGTCCTCGGTCCGGAACGCCGCCCGGGCATTGAAGGAGTTCTCCGCGGAACGCCCCGAGATCGGCGTCTCGGAGCTGTCCAGGCGCCTCGACCTCGGCAAGTCCACGGCGCACCGCCTGCTCACCACGCTCACCGAGGAGCACCTGCTGGTGAAGAACCCCGACACCGGTCGCTACCGGCTGGGCCTGGCCATGTACGACCTGGGCAACACCGCCGTCACGGGCCTCAACCTGCACGCCGCGCTGGCCCCCCCGATGAACTGGCTGCAGGACGTGACCGGCGGAACCGTGCATGCCGGAGTGCTCGACCTCCGCGAGGTGATCTACATCGAGCGCCTCGACTCCCCTCACATGCTGCGCCTGTTCATAGAGGTGGGACGGCGCCAACCGGCCCACTCCACCAGCACCGGCAAATGCCTGCTCGCCCACCTGGACGACACGACGCTCGACCGGATCCTGGACGGCTGGAAACTGGAGTCGAAGACTGTCCACACCATCGCCGACATCGCCACGCTCCGCGGGCAACTGGCGGAGATCCGTCGACTCGGCTACGCATGCAATCTCGAGGAATCGGAGTTGGGCGTCATCTCGGTGTCGGCCCCGATCCGCGACCGGAGCCGTACCGTGGTCGCGGCCGTGTCGGTAGCCGGGCCTAAGTCACGCCTGGATCCGGAAATGCTCGCCCTCACCCAGTCGGTTCTCGAAGCCGCCGCGGTCGTCTCCCACCAGTTGGGCTACCGCAGGTGACCGCTCCTCCGGACCTGCGACCGATGCTCAGAGAAGTGGTCGGTGGCGGGTGACCCCTGACCACTGACCACTGGCCACTGACCACTGGCCACTGACCACTGACCACTGACCACTGACCACTGACCACTGACCGTACCGCATAGAAGAACGTTGGTCCGTACCTGCCCGGCGGCTTGGGTACGGTAGAAGCGTCAGGCCAGGGCAAGGACCGCAACTCAATGAACACCGCTCAGCAGAGGGCCGAGGCGCTCTACGATGCCCGGAGGACCCGGGTTCCTATCGAGCCCCTCACGGACACGGACCCCGGGATGACGGCCGATGACGCCTATGCCGCGCAGACCCACTTCGCTTCCAGGCTTCTAGCCGACGGGGATTCGATATCCGGCTACAAGCTAGGCCTGACCTCCAAGGCCATGCAGCAGATGATGGGCATCTCCGATCCGGACTTCGGGCCGGTCCTCCATTCCATGGTCCACGAAGGGGACCTCGACGCGTCCGCCTTCATCCAGCCAAAGGTGGAGGCCGAGATCGCCCTGGTCCTGGACCGGTCTCTCAAGGGTCCCGGAGTGACCACCCTCGACGCCGCCCGGGCGGTGGGCGGCGCGGTGGCCGCCATCGAGGTGGTGGATTCCCGGATCGCAGACTGGCGGATAAAGCTGGCCGACACCATCAGCGACCTGGCCTCCATCGGGGGCGTGGTGATGAGCAGCCGGATCGTGCCCCTCGACTTCGACCTGCGACTGGTGGGCATGACCTTCTCGCTCAACGGCTCGGTGCTGGCTACCGGCGCCGGCGCCGCCGCTCTCGGCAACCCGCTGACCGCGCTGGCATGGCTGGCCAACACCCTCGCCCGCCACGATGTCACCCTGGAGGAGGGGATGTTCGTCATGACCGGTTCGCTACATGCCGCGGTGGACGTGCGAGCCGGGGACGCGGTGCGGGCCGACTTCGACCGTCTGGGCCCGGTCGCGCTCAGGTTGGCCTGACTTGAGCCGGATGCGTTGCGCCATCGTCGGCAGCGGGAACATCGGCACCGACCTGCTCTACAAGCTTCAGCGTTCCGACCTCCTGGCAGTCACCGCCATGGTCGGCATCGATCCCGACTCGGAAGGATTGGCCAGGGCCAGGGCAGCGGGGGTCGAGGCGACCTCCGAAGGGCCTGACTGGCTGCTCGGACACGCCGACCGGTTCGACCTGGTGTTCGAGGCCACCTCCGCCTGGGTGCATCGTGTGAATGCCCCCCGCTACCGGGAGGCGGGGCTCACGGCGATCGACCTGACCCCGGCCAAGCTGGGACCCCTCGTGGTGCCTCCGGTCAACCTCGACGCCCACCTCGACGCCCCCAACCTCAACCTCATCACTTGCGGCGGGCAGGCCACCGTCCCGATCGTGGCGGCGGTGGCAGCCGTGGCGCCCGTCCCCTACGCGGAGATCGTCTCCACGGTCTCGTCGGTGTCGGCAGGTCCGGGCACCCGCCAGAACATCGACGAGTTCACCAAGACCACCTCCGCCTCGCTGGTCGAGGTGGGCGGGGCCGACCACGGCAAGGCCATTATGATCCTCAATCCGGCCGAGCCCCCCATCCTGATGCGCAACACCGTCTTCTGCGCCCTGGGCGACGGGTACGACCGGGACGAGGTGGCCGACTCGATCACCGAGATGGTCCGCACCGTGGCCTCGTACGTTCCCGGGTACCGGCTCAAGGCGGAGCCGGTGTTCGACGAGGACCTGTTCCGCACCCCCGGTGGGGATGTGAAGGCCCGCGTGGTGGTGCTTCTCGAAGTGGAGGGCGCCGCCGACTACCTGCCGCCGTATGCCGGCAATCTCGACATCATGACCGCCTCGGCCGTCCGGGTGGCCGAGGCCGTGGCAGCCGCCCGATGACCGCCGCCTTCCGCCTCACCGACTCCACCCTGCGCGACGGCTCGCACGCGGTGGCCCACCAGCTCACCGAGGACCAGGTCCGGCGGGTAGTGGCCGGGCTGGACCGGGCCGGCGTGCCGGTCATCGAGGTCACCCACGGCGACGGGCTGGGCGGATCGTCCTTCAACTACGGCTTCTCCCATACCAACGAGATGAACCTGATCAGGACGGCGGTCGAGGCGGCGGTCGATTCCAAGATCGCCGTGCTGATGCTCCCTGGGATCGGGGTGAAGGACGACCTCCGCCGGGCCGCCGGGATGGGCGTCCGGGTGGCCCGCGTCGCCACCCACTGCACCGAGGCCGACATCTCCGAGCAGCACATCGCTCTGGCGAAGGAGTTGGGCATGGAGGCGGTGGGGTTCCTGATGATGTCCCACATGATCGAACCGGACGCGCTGCTCCACCAGGCGCGGCTCATGGAGTCCTACGGGGCGGACGTGGTCTACACGGTCGACTCGGCCGGGGCGATGACCATCGACGACGCCCGCCGCCGGGTGGCCGCCCTCAAGGGCGGGCTGTCATGTGAGGTGGGTATCCACGCCCACAACAACCTCTCCCTGGCGGTCGCCAACTCGCTGGCCGCCCTCGAGGAAGGGGTGGACCAGATCGACGGGTGCATGACCGGTCTGGGCGCCGGGGCCGGGAACTGCCCCACGGAGATCCTGGTGGCGGCCTGCGAGAAGACCGGCTGGGAGACCGGCATCGATCCGATCTCCCTCATCGAGGTGGCCGACCGGGCGGTGCGCCCCATCCGTCCCGAGCAGGGAGTCATCGACGGTGACGGGCTGCTGCTGGGCTACGCGGGCGTCTACGGGTCGTTCCTGCTCCACGCCAAGCGGGCCGCCGAGAGGTACGGGGTGCCGACCAGGGACATCCTGCTGGAGTTGGGGGAGCGGAGAGTGGTGGGAGGCCAGGAGGACATGATCATCGACGTGGCGATGGAGCTGCAGCGCCGGGCGGCGGCTGCGCAACCCGCCGTCGCGTGAGGAGGACCGGCCATGGGTGAGCGACAGTCTCCGGGAGATCTGGTGGAAGGGCTCGCGGCCCGGCTGGCGGAGGCCGTCGAGAGCCGGACGGCTATCAGTTCCCTGACCGCCGAGCGCGAGTTCACGGTCGACGCCGCCTACGACATCCAGGACGCGGCGCTGGCCCGCTCCGTGGCCGGTGGCGAGACCATCGTGGCGGCCAAGCTCGGCCTGACCAGCCGGGCCAAGCAGGAGCAGATGGGGGTGTCGGAAGCCCTGTACGGGTGGTTGACCGACCGGCACCGCCTGGACCCCGGACAGCCCCTCGACAGCGGCCGGCTGATCCAGCCCCGCGCCGAGCCGGAGATCGCGCTCATCACCTCGGACGACCTTGAGGGACCTGTCGGACTCCACGACGTCCTCGCCGCCACCGCGGCCGTGGCGCCGGCGCTGGACATACTCGACTCCCGCTTCGCGGGCTACTCGTTCACCCTGGCCGACGTGGTGGCCGACAATTGCAGCGCCGGCGCCTTCGTGGTGGGGAACCCGGTACCACTCGGGAGCATCGACCTGTCATTGGTGGGATGCGTATTCGAGAAGAACGGCGAGCTGGTGGGGACCGCCGCCGGAGCCGCCGTGCTGGGGCATCCGGCCGCGGCGGTCGCCTGGTTCGTGCGGAAGCTGGCCGAGCGGGGCAAGGGCCTCCCCGCCGGTTCCCTGGTCCTACCGGGAGCCCTGACCGGCGCGGTGCCCGTCGGTCCCGGTGATTCGGTGGTCGCCTCCTTCGACCGGATAGGCTCGGTCGGGCTGTCCGTGGCATGAGAAGCCCCGCGGCGCCGGGTCTCGACCAGGAGACCATCTCGCAACTGGCCGGCCGGCTCGACGAGGCCCGCCGGTCCCGGACCCCCACCACCCGGTTGACCGACGATCATCCCGAACTCACCGAAGCCGATGCCTACGCCATCGCCGACCGCGGCGTCGCCCTGCGCGTCGCCGCCGGCGAGCGGGTGGTGGGCGCCAAGCTCGGGTTCACCTCGGCAGCCATGCGGCAGGCCATGGGCGTCGACTCGCCCAACTACGGATGGCTCACCGACCCGATGATCGTCTCGGACGGGCGGGTGTCGCTGGGCGCGCTGATCCACCCCAAGGCCGAACCGGAGATCGCCTTCGTGCTCGGCGAGGACCTGGAGGGCGCCGCGGTGTCGGCCCAGGACGTCCTGTCCGCCACCGCCTACGTGATGCCCGTCATCGAGGTGGTCGACTCCCGGTTCGCCGG
Source organism: Acidimicrobiia bacterium (assembly GCA_011523395.1). Classification (GTDB taxonomy): domain Bacteria; phylum Actinomycetota; class Acidimicrobiia; order Spongiisociales; family Spongiisociaceae; genus Spongiisocius. Next base: position 3,969 of record WTGW01000112.1, on the reverse strand, counting down.
CTTCCGGTTCCGGGAACTCGACAACACCTCCGACAACTCGTCCGCCGGGATGGTGGTGCTGGGCACGCGGGCTACCAGGCCGGACTTCGACCTGTCCAGGGTGGGAGTAGTGGTCACGGTGAACGGGGAGCTGTTCCAGACCTCGTCGGGCGCGGCGGCTCTCGGCCATCCGGCGGCCAGCGTTGCCTGGCTGGTGCGGCGGCTGGCCCGGTCGGGCCGAGGGTTGGAGGCCGGCCATCTGATCATCTCCGGCGGCCTCACGGGTCCGGTCGACCTACTGCCCGGCACGACCGTCTTCGTCGAGATAGATCGCCTGGGCAGCGCTTCGATGCGGGTCCACGAGTAGTCATCCGTAACAGCAGAGAGGAGTCGCCATGCCGATAGTCACCGTCAACCTGATGGAAGGGCGCTCGCCGGAGCAGATCGAGAACATGATCGCCGAAGTCTCCGACGCCCTGGTCAGGAGCCTCGACGCTCCCATCGAGACCGTCCGGATCATGGTCAACGAGATGGCGCCGTACGGCTTCGGCATCGCCGGGCGACCCGCCCGGGTGGTGATGGCCGAACGGGAGGCGGCAGCCGCGCAGAGAGAGGGAAACGCATGATCACGCTGCGGAACTTCATCGGGGGCCGGTTCGAGGACCCGTCCTCCGGCGAGACGTTCGAGTCGGTGAGCCCCATCGACAACGCCCCGATCGCCACCGTGGCCAGGGGGAACGCCGAGGACGTGGACCGGGCGGTCGGAGCGGCCCGGGCCGCGCTGCCGGCTTGGGCATCGATGGACCCCGCCGAGCGCCGCCAGGCCCTGTACCGGGTGGCAGAGGGGATCGAGTCCCGGCTCGACGAGCTGGCCGAGTGGGAAGTCCGGGACATGGGGAAGCCGATCTCGGCCGCCCGCTCCAAGGACATCCCCCGCTCCGCCCACAACTTCCGCTTCTTCGCCGACGCCGCCGAACACGCCCACACCAAGGCCTTCTCCAAGCCCTGGGACGGGGTCCTCACCTACGAGCTGCGCGAGCCCCTCGGTGTGGTGGGCGCCATTTCTCCCTGGAACTTCCCCCTCATGCTGCTCACCTGGAAGGTGGCGCCGGCCCTCGCCTACGGCTGCACCGTGGTGGCCAAGCCGGCCGAGCAGTCCCCGGTCACCGCCACCCTGCTGGCGGAGATCTGCCGGGACGCCGGCCTGCCCGACGGGGTGTTCAACCTGGTCCACGGCTTCGGGCCGGACGAGGCCGGCGAGGCCCTGGTCAGGCATCCCGATGTGGACGGGATCACGTTCACCGGGGAGTCGGCCACCGGCAAGGCCATCATGGCGGCCGCGGCGCCGAGCCTGAAGAAGCTTTCGTTCGAGTTGGGCGGCAACTCGCCCAACATCGTCTGCGCCGATGCCGACCTGGACAAGGCAGTGGCCGGATCGCTACGGGGCATCTTCACCAACCAGGGCGAGGTGTGCCTGGCCGGCGCCCGCCTGCTGGTCCAACGCCCCGTGTACGACGAGTTCGTGGCGCGGATGGTGGACGGCGCCGAGCGGTACGTGGTGGGCAACCCGCTCGATCCCGCCACCGGCATGGGCCCGCTCGTCACCCGGGAGCACATGGAGAAGGTGCTGTCCTATATCGACCTGGCCACCGACGAGGGGGCCAAGCTGATGACCGGCGGCCACCGGATCACCGACGGCGCCATGGCGAACGGGAACTACGTGGCGCCGACCATCTTCGCCGATGCCGACAACCACATGCGGTCCTGCCAGGACGAGATCTTCGGGCCGGTCGAGATGATCATCCCCTTCGACGAGGTCGACGAGGCTATCGAGATCGCCAACGACACCCGCTACGGGCTGGCGGCGATGGTGTGGACCACCAACGTGAACACCGCCCACAAGGTCTCCCGAGAGGTGCGGGCCGGCACGATGTGGGTCAACTGCTTCTTCGTGCGCGACCTGCGGGCGCCCTTCGGCGGCTACGGGGACTCCGGCGTCGGCCGGGAGGGGGGCGAGTACAGCTACGAGTTCTTCAGCGAATCCAAGGCTGTGGTGATGAAGCTGGACGGATAGGGCGTGTCCGTCACGGGCGACCATGCTCACGGTTAGCGCCGGCCCTGTCGAGGACCTGCCCACCAACAGTTGCGTCGAGATCGACGACGGGCGGGCGGTAGTGGTCCGGGTCGGCGACCGGGCCTACGCCTACCGGAACGAGTGCCTGCACCGGGCGTCTCGGCTGGCGGGCGGGCTCGTCAAGGACGGGGTCATCACCTGTCCCCTCCACTTCTGGCGCTACGAGGCGGACACGGGCGCCAAGTGCGGGGAGCCGGAGTTGCAGCTCGACTCCTACCCGGTCCGGATCGAGTCGGGCACGGTCCTCGTCGATCTACCCGAGCCCGAGCCGCCCCGGTCCATGCGGGAGGTGATGCTGGAGCACGCCCGGGAGTGGGATCGCGGGGATGGCTGACATCCGGGCCGTCATCTGGGACATGGGAGGCATCCTCTACCCCACCCCTTTCGAGTTGCTCGACGATCTCGAAGCATCCAGAGGCTGGCCGCCGGGCACCTTGTCTCGCGGACCCTTCTCGCCCGAGGGCGACCCCGACTACGCCAGGTGCTCGACCGGTGAGTTGACCGAGACCGAGTACTGGAAGAGGTACCAGCAGGCCAGCGCCGCCAACGGCCGCCCCCTGGACCTGAAGGGGGAGATCGACTGGACGGGTACGGAGCGTCCCGAGGTGATGTCCACCATCGAGATCCTCGGCCATCGGTTCCGTCAGGCCACCCTCTCGAACGATTCGAGCGAGTGGTTGGGTTACGGGTGGTGGGACACGTGGCCCTACAGGCACCTGTTCGAGCAGGTCATCGACGTGGTGACCCTCGGGGTCCGCAAGCCGCACCCCCTCACCTACACGACCACCGCCGACCGCATGGAGCTCCACGTCTCCGAGTGCCTGTTCGTGGACGACATGGCGGTCAACATCCAGGGTGCCGAGGCGGTAGGCATGCCGGGCTTCTTCTTCGACCACACCCGGGTCGCCGCCAGCTGCTCGGAACTAGTGGACTACCTGAACCTCGGCTAGGTCCGGGGGGCCATAAACCGCTAACGAGGGTCTAGACATCCCCATCATGGCTCTGTACATTGTCGTGTATGGATACCACAGTTCTTGCCGATTCGATAGACGACGGCACCGTCGAGCCCCCGCGAACGCCGGATCCACCGGTTGGCGACGAGGATCGGGACCGGACAGATCGGGCTGAGAACAGGCCCGCCGGATCACCGGAGCCTTCAGGTCTCGTCGCGATCCAGATCATCAGCATGGGCCGCCCTGAGGATCCCGTGCTCGCCGACCTCATGGAGAAGGCCTTCGAGGCGGCGGACCGGCGGGACAGGCTCCGCTACGGTCCGGAGTGGCGGCGCGAAGCAGCGGAGGGCTTCCGCAAACTGATGGAGGAGTGGCAGGCGGAGAACGGGGCATTCACCGAGGAGGAGCTCCGGCGGGGCCGCGCCATCCTCGGTAGACCGTGACTCTTGTGCTCGACGCGGGTGCCCTGATCCAAGTGGATCGCGGCAACCGAGAAGTTCTGGCCGCGCTCGATGCCGCTTTCGACAGGGGCGAAGCCGTTCATGTACCCACCGGCGTGATCGGCCAGGCGTGGAGGAACCCGGACCGTCAAGCTCTCTTATCGCGAACCCTCAAGCGATGCGACGAGGTCGATCTTGACGGAGCGACGGCTCGCGCCGGCGGCCAACTGTGTGGCCGGGCGGCTACGAGCGACGTGATCGATGCGTCCGTGGCGCTCGCGGTGGCTCGCGCTCGGCGCTCGGACGAGGAGGTCACGCTGCTGACATCCGACTCCGGTGAGTTGGGGATGCTGCTCTCTGTCCTGGACGCACGAGCCCGAATCATCGAAGTGTGATCCGGCCGGGATGACCTACCTCGTAGTTACGGCCTGGTGGCTATGGCCTCGCCGAAGGCGATGGCGCC
>WTGW01000174.1 GCA_011523395.1 Acidimicrobiia bacterium | reverse complement strand
GAAGCTCCGGGAGGCCGGGATCGTGTGCCCCATCCTCGTGATGGGGGGCCTGGACGTCTCCCAGATTCCCGACTTCCTCCACTTCGGACTCACCATGACCGTCTCCTCGGTACGCTCGGTCGAACCTATCGAGGAGGCTGCCGAGCGCATGGGGACGGTCGCCCGGGTTCACGCCAAGGTGGACACCGGGATGGGCCGGATGGGGGTACGACCCGAGGGCGCCGCCGAGCTGCTCGACGCCCTGCGCAGCAGCCCTCGGGTGGAGGTGGAGGGCGTGTACAGCCACTTCGCAACCGCCGACGAGCCGGATCCCGCCCAGACCCTCGACCAGATGGCCACGTTCCGCCGGGTGGTCTCGTACTTTGCCGACCGGGACCTCCCCACCCCTACCCTCCACCTGGCCAACTCGGGCGCCGTCCTGCAGCACGCCGGCTCCTACTTCGATCTGGTGCGGCCGGGCCTGATGCTGTATGGGGTATATCCGACCGACGCCATCCCCAGAACAGTCAAGGTCGAGCCCACCCTCACCTGGCGATCCAGAGTGGTGCTCTCGAAGCCGCTCCCCGCCGGAAGCCCGGTCAGCTACGGGGCGACCTGGACCCCCGACCGCGACACCCGCATCGCGGTCGTCCCGATGGGATACGGGGACGGCTACCCCCGGCTGCTCTCAAACCGGGGGGAAGTGCTGATCAGAGGCCGGCGCCACCCCGTGGTGGGCCGGGTATGCATGGACCAGTTCATGGTCGACGTGGGCCCCGATACCGACGTCCGGGTCGGGGACGAGGTGGTGATCATCGGCGCGCAGGGCGATGAGAGGATCACGGCCAACGAACTGGCGGCCCGGGCCGAGACCATCCCCTACGAGGTCCTCACCGGCATCACCAGCCGGGTCCCCCGCCACTACCGGAACTCAACCAACCGGCCGGACCAGTAGCTCGACCAGGAGACCGGCGGCCATCGCGACCACGAAGACATAGCCGCCGAATGCGGCGAGGACCTTGCGGCTGGTCAACCGGGCCAGCATGACGAACTCGGGGACGTTGGCGCCCGCACCGGCGATGGTGAGCGCCACCACCGCGCCGATGCCGATCCCCGCCGCTCTGAGACCGTCGGCGATCGGCACGAACAGCTCGGTGTTGATGTAGAAGAAGGTCCCGACCGCCGCCGCGGCGGGGATCGCCGCGTCTCCCGACAGGACCGGCACGCGGGCCACCTGCTCGGCCGGCAGGAAGGCGGTGATCGCCAGGCCGATCAGAACGCCCAGCGCGAGCAGCGGGAGCATGGTGCGGAGCAACGCCCGGGACGAGCGCATGGAAGGGCGCCATTCCGTCCTCAAACCCCGCCACGGGCCGGTTCCGATGTCCCGGTCAGGGCCTCCATCCACATCCGCCGGGGTCAAGGGCTTCATGAAGCGGTCGAGATCGACCCGTTCGGCCAGCAGCGCCAGACCGATCGACGCCGTGAACACCACCGCCAGGTAGATGACTGCGGCCTGCAGGCCCACGATGATCACCAGCGCCCCGAACAGGATCGGGTCGAGGACCGGCGCAGCCACCATGAACGCCGTGTAGCCGGCCGGGCTGACACCGGCTCGCCGGAGGGAGACCAGCACCGGGATGGCCGAATACGTGCAGAAGGGGGTGATGAAACCGACCCCGATCCCCCGCAGGGCCGCCCCGACGGGCGAGGCGCCCATGAGGGTCTGGAGGCGCTCGTCGCCTACCCGGCGCCGTAGCAGGTTCAGCCCGAATGTGACCGCCACGAACAGCAGGAAGAGCTCGGCGAACAGGACGAGGGCGTCACGGATCAGCGGGTGGACGATGGGGCTCCCCGCCGCAAGGTCGCCATCGGTGGGCCTTCCCTCCTAACCCGAACCTGCCTGTCGCTCCAACGGTCAGCGCCGCTTGTAGAGCCCCATCAGGCTGGCCTTCTCGAGCGTGTTGAAGTTCAGCATGAACCCCACCACCGCGGGCATGGTGTCGGCGTCGACCGGCAACTCCTCCACGCCCACCGCGTGGACGGTGAAGAGGTAGCGATGGGGATGGTCGCCCTCGGGAGGGCACGGGCCACCGTATCCGGGCTTGCCGAAGTCGGTCCGGGTCTGCAGCGCGCCGGCGGGGATTCCCGACCCGTCACCGGCTCCTGTCGCCAGTTCCGTCACCTCGGCGGGGATGTTGACCACCACCCAGTGCCAGAACCCCGAACCGGTGGGGGCATCCGGGTCGTAGCAGGTGAGGGCGTAGCTTGCGGTTCCTTCCGGGGCACCCGTCCAGGAGAGCTGCGGCGACCGGTTGCCTCCGGCGCACCCGAATCCGTACTCCTCCGCCAGGATGTGATCCGTGCCCAGGTAGTCCCCGTCCTCGAAGTCGGTGGAGGTGATCTGCAACGCCATGTCGTGTCTCCTTCCGGTGAGCCGCTCGGCCGAGACTACCCCACCACCATCCCCCCTGGCCGTGGGACGGTACCCGGGGAAACCGGTACCCTTGCGGCGGTATGGCATCACCGGACGAGCGAGCCATCGAA
>WTGW01000153.1 GCA_011523395.1 Acidimicrobiia bacterium | reverse complement strand
GGGCTGGACCCGTCGGCCGCGGGGCAGGGTACGTCGGTCACTGCTGGACTCCTCGAGTGTTGGTGGCTGGGGCGTAGGGACCGGGTAACCCTAACCGTGCCGATCGCCGCCCCGGCCGTCCGGCCATGGAGTTGGGCATCGTGCGGGCGGGGTCTATGGTGCCTGGTTCGATGAGCACGAGGGACCCGATGAGCACCGACCAGTTGAACCATTACAAGAGCAAGCTCGACTTCGAGATGGACTCGTGGGACGTCCACGAGGCGCTCGGCAACGGCGAGCCACTGGTCGTGGTCGACGGCCGGTCCGCCGAGGCCTACGCCCGGGAGCACATTCCGGGCGCGATAAGCCTGCCCCACCGGGGTATCGACGCCGACTCGACGGCCTCGCTGGACCGGTCACGGACCTACGTCTGCTACTGCGACGGGATCGGTTGCAACGCATCCACCAAGACCGCCCTGAAGCTCCTCATGCTGGGCTTCGAGGTCAAGGAGTTGATCGGCGGTCTCGACTGGTGGAAGCGAGACGGCTACCCCACCGAGGGCGACAACGCCCGGAAGGGCACCGAAGTCGTCTGCGGCTGCGGAGGTTGAGAACCGAGGAGGCACGCGGCGGATGGCGCTCGAGATGCGCGACCGGTGCGAGCGCTGCGACGCCCCGCTCCCGGGATCGGGAGCGGCGTTCATCTGCTCGTACCAGTGCACCTTCTGCCCAGCGTGTGCCGACGCGATGATCCACATCTGCCCGAACTGCGGGGGTGAACTGGTCCCGCGGCCCCGCCGGATGGGCTAGCTCCGGGCTTAGCCGGTACATACAATTGACCTCGCAGCGCGTCGATGGTTGACATCGTTGCGGGCCCCTCGTTACGGTGCCGTTCATGGGCCTTCACAAGGCACGGTGGACGGAACCGTGGCGTTTAAGCTCTCCCACTCCCTGAAGGGCATCTCGTCCGGGATCGCCCGGACCATCGGTGAGTACGAGAAGCGCTTCCGGACCACTGGGCGCGGCAAGCAGAAGAGAACACCGCTCGACCACAAGGAGATCAACGATCTCTACTACAACGTGGTCACGGACTTCTTCGAGTTCGGGTGGGGGAGGTCGTTCCATTTCGCCCCTCGCGTCCCCGGGGAGAGCTTCAAGGCCTCGCTGGCCCGCCACCAGCACTACCTGGCCCACAAGCTCGAGCTAGCACCCGGGATGGTCGTCGCCGACCTCGGCTGCGGCGTGGGTGGGCCGCTGTTGGAGATCGCCCGGTTCTCCGGCGCCCGGATCGTGGGCGTGAACAGCAACGCCTACCAACTCGAACACGCCCGGAAGTACGCGGAGGAGGCGGACCTGACGCACCTGGCCGAGTTCATGCACTGCGACTTCCACCACGTGGACGCTCCGGACGGCGCGTTCGACGCGGTCTACTCCATAGAGGCGACCTGCCACGCGACGGACAAGGTCAGCATCTACGGCGAGGTGTTCCGCCTGCTGAAGCCGGGTGCCTGCTTCGCCAGCTACGAATGGTGCATGACCGATAGCTACGACCCCGAGGATCCCCTCCATCGCAGGATCAAGGCCGACATCGAGCTGGGCGGCGGCATAATCGAACTTGACGAGCGTAGAACGGTCGACGAAGCGCTCTTGGCGGTGGGGTTCGAGGTGCTGGAGGCGCGGGACGTCACGGTACCGACCGGTCCGTCGGTTCCGTGGTACCAACCTCTGGTCGGTTCGGGGTTCTCTCTGGCCACCTTCCGGAGCTCGAGGATCGGACGTTCGGTCACCCAGTTCTCGCTCAGGCTGCTGGAGGCCCTCCGCATCGCGCCGAAGGGATCGGTGCGGGTGTCGGAGACCCTGAACCTCTGCGCGGCGGCCCTGGTCGAGGCGGGCCGGCTCGGCATCTTCACCCCCGCCTACTTCATCCACGCCCGCAAACCCGTAGTCGACTGACCGAGCTTCCACCCCGGTATCCGGCTGATCCCTCCCTAGAGGAAACGCCCGTTGGGCTACCATCGAGGTGTCCGACCGGGGAAGTGGTGCTCATGGCTGGGATTGCGAACGTAGTAACCACTCGCCGCGTCGAAGGGGTGTTCCGTCTTGATGACACGTTGTATAATGATGGTTGAAGAGGTACATGACCGGAGAGATGCCGTGACTCCTATTCCAACGACCGAAGTCGAAGTCGAGGAATTGACACTGGCTGATTTGGATGCATCTGTGGGAACGAGTCCCGACAGGACCGGTGACTTCGAGGCCGGTCGCACGCATTTCCACGCGAGCAGCGAGGAGTTTCTCGCATGTATCAAATCGCAGCCCTACGAGCGGAATGACGGCTAGTCCACCCCACGGATGCCAACCCACGAAGAGTCTGACGCGTTCCTCAGCGACGTTCGGCGCCTCACGCCGGCGCAGCGAAACCGCTTCCTCACCGCTCTCGGACGGTTCATCGATGACCTCCTGGCGATGGAGGCAGGCGAACGTCGCTGGTTTCGCCCCGGACTCCGTGTGAAGGGTGTACAAGGGGTGCCGGGACTCTTCGATGAGGTGGGCGCCTGACGGCCGGGCGACGTTCTTCCTCGGGGCTCCGCGAGTGAGCGGGCTGCGACATGTGAAGTGGGAGCGCTGCGGGGACCACAGCATCCTTCAGGGCGTTCACGGCCCGGACCGAGTGAAGCCGGAGCTGGGTAAACCCCGGGACACCGTGGAACCGTCCGGAACTGGTGACAGTCCCATCCGCAGCTCCGCTCTGAGGGCCACTCTCGCTTTCTCGGTCGGGGCCGTCCCCCTTGTGGCTTCGCCTGGTACCGAACTAGCTTTGTGGCATGGTGTCCGAGGTTGAGAGGGGCCTTCCGGCCGGCGCGGAGTTGGTGATCATCGGCGCCGGAATCGTGGGCGCGTCCACGGCGTTCTGGGCTGCCCGGGCCGGGCTGTCGCCGGTGGTGCTGGAAGCCAGGCCTGTCGCCGCCTCGCTCACCACCCCGGCCTCCACCGGGGCCTTCCGGCTGCAGTTCGACAACCGGGAGGAGACCGAACTGGTGCGCGAGACGGTCGACCTGATCCTGAACTTCGCCGCGATCACCGGCCAGGACGCGGCAGGACTGGCGGTCGAGCAGCCGGGGTACCTCTGGGCGACCACCTCCGAGGAGAAGGCTGCCATGCAGCGCCGGTTGGTGGCTCGCCAGCACTCCTGGGGGCAGACCGACATCGAAATCCTGACCGGGGACGAGGCCCGGCGCAGGTTCCCGTATCTGAGCCGTGACGTGGTCAGCGCCCGCTACCGGGCAGACGACGGCTTCGCCGACCCGAGGGCCCTGACGCTGGGCCTGTTGCAGGCGTCGGGCGCTCCTCTCCACGTCTCGTGCCGGGTGGTGTCCCTCCGGGAACGTCCTTCTGGAGGCTTTGACGTGGGTACGCAGAGCGGTCACATCCGGGCTGAGCAGGTGGTGATAGCCGCCGGGCCCTTCACGGCCCAGCTGGCCGCCCTCCTCGCGGTGGTGTTGCCGCTGGAGGTCAAGCCCCGCCACAAGGTGGTGGTGCCCGATCTGGCGCGGGTCCCGCCTGACGCTCCCATGACGATCGATGACGACACCGGCACGCATTGGCGCCCCGCTTTGGCGGGCGCCGCGATCCTGGACGCCGCGCCCCGAGGGCCGGGAAGGGAGCCGGTGGAGGACGTCCCTCCCAGTTCCGGCATGGCGTTCCGGGTGCTGGATCCCTCCAGTCCAGATGCCGCCGCCCGGATCAGCCCCTTCTGGGGCGAGGCCTGGGCGGCGGGAGAGCTCTCCTGGATGGTCCACTCCGGTCAGTACGTGATGAGTCCCGACCACCGTCCCCTGATCGGGCAGGCATCCATCGATGGACTGTGGGTCAACACCGGATACTCAGGCCACGGCATCATGTGCTCCCCGGCAGGAGGTCGCATCCTCGCCGACCTGATCACCGGGCGCCTGGAGGACTCCCCCTTCGCCCTCGACCGGACCTTCGTGAAGAGGAGCTTGGACCAGATCTAGCCCGTGGCCGGTAGCTCGGGCGAGGGCTGGCTGACATGAGGTACCCGGCGCCACCCGTGGTGCCGTGTTCCTGAGGTTTGGGGCCGTTAGGGGTGGTGCTGTGTTCATTGAGGACAGGGCGAGCTCTAGTCGGGCGAGGTCGATAGAGACAACCGGCTTGACCGGATCGAGACGTAGGCTTATAGTTAGCTACCGTACCGAAGGGTACAAAGCGTAGGATCTCCGTAGGAGATCGGTTTGAACGGGGCCCCTCTGGGGCCCCGCTTCGATGGGGGGTGTCATGCCAACAGCGGGCTTCGTAGACGTCGCCTTTCTGAAGAAAGAGGGAGCCAAGGCACTCGGCAAGCCAGATCATGAAACACGGATCGACGCGGCACGGGTAGTCGGCTGGATCCGGAGCCAAGCGTGGGGAAAGTTCTTGAGGGCCTACTGGTACGACGGTGCGTTCGCCCCTCAGCATCGTCAAGCCGCGGCCCAGCGCCGTTACTTTGAGGCAGTGGCGCTCACTCCGGGTATTCAGCTCCGGTTGGGGCATATCGCCGAACGACGATCTCCCTTGCGGAGCGGTGTTCGCCGCGCGGTTGCCGACGCCGCCAAGGACCTGGAGGTGGACCCCGCCGATCTGCTGTCTGCGTTCGACAAACGCTGGAAGTTTCACCCAGTGCGGCAACAAAAGGGGGTGGACACCCTGATCGCCCTTGATCTTGTACGGCTTGCCGGTCGGGGAGTGATCGACACTGCGATCCTCATCTCGGGAGACCGCGATCTCGCCGAAGCGATCCGCTCTGCTCAGGACTTCGGCATAGCCGTATCCGTAGCAACACCTGGACGTGGCCTTGCTCGCGAAGTCGCCAAGCTGGCGGATGCCATTCTGGTCATACCCCCGGAGAAGCTCGACCAGATGGTTCTCTCGCGGGTGCGGTCCTAGCACTATCGGAACACTGAGCGTGGACACCCCTTGACCCCGGCCTGGATGCCGGGTTCTCTCCCATATCGGACAGGTTCAGGCGAGTTCGTCCAGTAGCTGAGTGACGAGATGCTCGTCGTAGGGTTCGGGTTCGGTCAGGCGGTTGCCGAACCTGTCGAGAAGCATGAAGTCGGAAGTGCTGTTCATCCCGTAGTACTCCCAGGCGTCGCGCGACTCACTCCAGAGCGCCGTGAACGTGACCCCCTTCTCGACCACGAATTCCTGCGCGATCTCGAGGGTGCCGACACCGCCGATCCCGATGACGGTGAGTCGGTTGGAGTTCTGCCGAGCGAACTGCTCGATGCCCGGGGCTTCCTCCCGGCACGTCTCTCAGAAGGGGGACCAGAACCAGAACATCAGGGGCTTCTCGCCCTTGACCACCGATCGCAGGCTGACCAGCTCACCGGTGGCGGCGTAGAACATCTCGATGTCGGGCACGTCATCGGAGATAGCGGTGGCGGGTGGTGGCGCGGTGGTGGTCGTCGCGGGTACTGCCGTGGTCGTGACGGCCACCTCGGTGGTCGTCGTGGTCTCGGCTGCCACGGTCGTGGTGGTGGATGTGGTGACGGCGGACGTGGTGGTGGTCTCGGGTGGAGAGGTCGTCGTGGTAGACGGTTCGGTGGTGGCAGCCGTCTCTTCGGACGCCTCGGTGGTCGCGGTGGATGTGGTCGCCACGGCTGTAGTCGTTGTCAGCTCCGGCTCGGTCGTTGCGGTAGTCGTAGCGGGCGCCTCGGATGTAGTCGCCACGGTCGCCGCCGCATCCGCAACGGTGGTGGTCGACTCTTCCGGAGCCGGGTTGGTGTCGACGGACGTGCCCGCAGCCGCGGGTGCCGGAGTGGTGGCAGGACCGGTGGCGTCTCCGCCGCAAGACATGACCGCGCCGGCCACCAGTGCCATAGCTATTACCGAACGGATCAGCCGCAAGTCCGCTCCGGGTACCTGGAGGGTGAGTGCCGCGCAAGGATACCCGGCCGAGACCACTAGGTTTCGAGCAACAGGGGAATCGAGCATCGACGCAGTCGAGCGCCGGCCGGCAACGATCTGGAGGATCGAGATGAGGGAAGCGATACGGGTTCCGGGCCTGCCCCGGGTGGTCAGGGTGATGCTGGTGGCGCTGATCGTGCTGGCACTGGTGAGCGCAGCCGTCCTCTTGCCACCGGCGCGAGCGGGAGAGGGGGAAGGGACCGGCACGACCATGCCCGGCGAGGTCGAGATAGCGGAGCCGAAACTGACGGAGTTGGCGGTGGAGGGCGTCGGCAGCCGCAGCGTCAGCTACGACGGCGCCATCGGCCGGTTCACGGTGAGCGTGCTGCGCGACTCGCTCATCACCGCGGTGTCGGACGGGAACAAGTCGGTCCAGGCCATAGCCGACAAGGTTGCAGAAGACTGCACGAAGACCGAGCCCGAGACGGCAGATCACACCGCGCCCCCGACCTGCATCTCCCCGAACGGCCTGCAGACAGTGGGCATCCGCATCGAGGAGGAGTTCGATTGGACCGACCAGGGCCGGGTCTCTCGCGGCTTCCGCTACGAGAACCGGCTGTCGATCGCCATCCGCGGCACCGGTTTCGCCGGTGGGCTTGTCGACATGGTGATCAATAGCGGGGGAGACAACGTCCGTTTCGACGGGTTGGACTTCACCGTCTCCCGCCGCGCCGAGTTCGAGCGCCTAGCCCTGCTCGATGCCATCGACGATGCCCAGGCGACCGCCCGGGCCATCGTCGACCACATGGGGTACGAGATCGTGCGGATCGTCAGGATCACCCCCGGGACCGCCTTCGATCCGTACCTGGTTCAGAGGCTCTCCGGCGACGATGCGGTGGTTGCGGAGTCGGCGTCCGTGCCCACGCCCGTTTTCGGTGGCAGCGAGGTGGTCACGTCCCGGGTCTCGATGCTCTTCGAGCTACGACCGAAGCCTTAGGAGGGTACCGGGGAAAGTCCGGTCCGGCGCGCTGGACTACAGCAAAGGGTTGAACCTGTCACACCCTCGCTATAGGTTGTTGGGCAACTGTAATTACCAGTGGTCCAGTCCCGACGTCGGCCGGGCCGCTTGAGGGATCATATCGTTCGAGACCGCCCCTCGGGGCATGGCGGCACACGTCTCGACCAAGGTGGTGGCGGCGGGGGAGGGCCCAGCGGGGGGCACCCTCTTGCCGCGATTTTCGCGTTCTTCTGCCGATCCAGGACACTGACGCTGGCTGGAGCGCCGCCGGCCCGGCGGCCGGCCGGATTACTCCCGGATGACGGTCCGGGCCTGTTCCCGCACATAGGAGCGCATGTACCAGGGGCCGCCGCTGCCCGCTCCAGAGGTGCCCGAGCCCTTCCAGCCGCCGAACGGCTGGATGTCGGGCCACGCCCCGGTGGTCGACCCGGCCCGGCGGTTGGCGTAGACCACGCCGGCCTGGATGCGCTCGAAGAACCGGTCCACCTCGCCGTCGGTGCCGGCGAAGACCCCGGCGGTCAGCCCGAAGATGGTGTCGTTGGCCTTGTCGATCCCCTCGTCCAGGGAGTCCACGGGAGTCACCGCCACGAAGGGGACGAACAGCTCCTTCTTCCAGATCCAAGTGTCCTCCGGAGCGGTCACGACGGTGGGCTGGACGAAGTTCCCCCTCTCCAGGTCACCGTCCGTGACGACCTCGCCCCCGGAGATGATCTCGCCCCCGGCCTCCTTCACGGCCTCCACGGCCGACCGGAAGCGGCCCACCGCCTCCTGGTCGATGACGGGTCCCACGAAGGTGTCGCGGCGGCGCGGGTCCCCGACCTGGATTTCGCCGGTCTTGTCCGCGAGGAGGTTGACGAACTCCTGGTAGGCGGGCCTTTCCACGTAGACGCGGGAGTTGGCCGAGCACTTCTGCCCCGACAGGCCGAAGGCGGCTCTCATCACCCCCTCGGCGGCCAGGTCGAGGTCGGCGCTGGCCGTGACCACCGCCGGGTTCTTCCCGCCCATCTCGCACACCACCGGCTTGGGGCGGCCGGCCGCCACCGTCCGGTACAGGTACATGCCGACGTCGTAGGAGCCGGTGAAGGTGACCCCGTCCACGTGGTCGTGATGGGCGAGCCGGTCGCCGGCCTCGTCGCCTCCGGTCACCACGTGCAGGGCGCCGGCGGGCAGTCCGGCCCGGGAGAAGATGTCGGCCAGCAGGAGCGATCCCAGGGCGCCGGTGTTGGACGGCTTGAGGACCACGGTGTTGCCGGTCAGGAGTGCCGCCGAAGTGGGGCTGGCCACCAGCGCCATCGGGAAGTTGAAGGGGGAGATGATCGCCCACACTCCCCAGGGGCGCAGCACCGAATGGTTGGTGTCCCCCACCCCGTAGGCGCCCATGGCCGTTTCCATCCCCCCGGCCTCCTCCAGGCGGTCGCAGTAGTAGTTGGCGAAGGCGACCGCCTCGGAGACGTCGCCCAGCGCCTCGAGCCGGTTCTTGCCGATCTCCAGGCTCAGGAAGCCGGCCAGCGTGGGGGTCTCCTCGTCCATGAGGTCGGCCGCCCGCCTGATGATGGCCACCCGCTCCTGCCACGGGGTCCCCTCCCACTCGGGCTGGAAGGCGCGGGCCGCCGCCACGGCATCGTCCACATCGTCGTCGGAGGCCTGGGAATAGACGCCCACCACCAGGTCGGAGTCGATCGGGGAGCGTTCGGTGTAGGTCTCGGCGGTGTACCGCTTCTCGCCGTTGATCAGGAGGGGATGGGTCTGCCCGATCTGGCCCGTGGCGGCGGCCAGGCCCTCCTCGTACGCTTGATGGAGTGCCGGGTCGTCGGCCGACATCGTGGCATAGGTGATCTTTCCCATAGTGTATTTTCCTTTGAGCAAATAGCTGGAAGGGGAACCCCGGAAATCTAGCATGAGCCACCTCGATCCCGATCCCGCCCGATGACGTTCACCCGCCGCGTGCACGTGGTCGACTCCCACACCGCCGGGGAGCCCACCCGGGTGGTGGTCGGAGGCTTCCCGGAACTGGCAGGCGGCACCCTGGCGGAGAAGGAGGCGGACCTCCTCGCCAACCATGCCGACCTGATGAGGCTCCTGGTCGGTGAGCCGCGCGGCCATGCGCCCTGGCACGCGGTTTTGCCTCTGGTGCCGCTCCACGCCGGCGCGGACCTCTCCGTCCTGATCGTCTCCGCCCTCGGATCGCTCACCATGTGCGGGCACGCCCTGATCGGCACGGTCACCACCCTCCTGGAGACCGGGCGGGTCCCGGCCCGGGAACCGGTGACCGGAGTGGTGGTGGAGACCCTGAGCGGCCTGGTCAGGGCCGAGGCGCGGGTTGACGGGGGGAAGGTCCGGTCGGTGAGGTTCCGGGGAGTGCCGTCCTGGGTCGCGGTTACCGGGCTGGAGGTGGAGGTCGGCGGGCATGCCTTCGAGGTGGACATCGGGTTTGGCGGGATCTGGTTCGCGCTGGTGCGGGTGGAGCAGACCGGTGTGCCGATAGCGGTGGAGTCGGTTCCCGGCCTCGTGGCGCTCAGCCACCGGATCCGGCTGGAGACCAACCGGTTGCTCCGCGAGCGATCCGGCTGGCCGCCCGGAACGCCCGGGCGGGTCGATCAGCTGCTCTACGTAGGGCCGCCCACGAGCGCCGAAGCGGACGGGCAGAACCTGGCCACCTCCACGGGACTGGGTTTCGACCGCTCCCCGTGCGGGACCGGATGCTGCGCCCGGATGGCGTGGCACTTCGAGAGGGGGGAGATGGCGGTGGGGGACACCTTCGTCCACGAGAGCGTCCTCAACACCATGTTCACCGGCACCATCTCGGCCCAGACGGAGGTCGACGGACACCGGGCGATCATCCCCACCATCACCGGTTCCGCCTACCTGACCGGCTTCAACGAGCTGGTCCTGGACCGCGAGGACCCCCTAGGCGCCGGCCTCTTCCTCCCCGCCGCCGGCGGATGACGGCCCACACGCGCAGAGGCCCCGGGACTGCGATCCGCAGCCGATCCGGGGCGTACTTCCGGTGAGGTCCTCGACGGATGAGTCACCGGCCACCGCCATTATCGCAGTCCGCAACGGTAGTGAAGCAGCAGGTGGAGGACCTGTGGCAGTCCTTGCTGATGCCCGACCAGAATCACTGCTAACGCCCGTCACTGCCCACTGCCCACTGCCCACTGCCCACTGCCCACTGCCCACTGCCCACTGCCCCTGGGACTGCTCGTCTAGATGACCGCGGTCTCCGGGAGGACCGCTCCGGTCTCGAAGCGGTCCATGGCGAAAGGGGACAGGTCGAAGGTCGGTTCCGAGCCGAGGACCAGTTCGGCCAGGTGTTCTCCGACCACCGGTCCCTGCTGGAATCCGTGCCCGCTGAACCCGGTGGCGTAGTGCAGCCGGTCTATCCCCGGAGCGGTGCCGATGATGGCGTTGTTGTCGGGGGTCACGGCGTAGTACCCCCACCAGCTGTGGGTCACCTCCATCTCGGCCACGGCCGGCGCCCGGTTCAGGACGGCCGGCGCCAGGTCTTCGATGGTCTGCGCCCGCCCGCCCATGGCCAGCGCGTTACCTTTGCTGAAGCGCGAACGGTTCAGGAGAAGTCCAATTCCCTGGGCAACGTTTCCGCATCTTCATCAAAGGTCTCGTAAAAATCACCCAATCGGAAGAAAAGCA
>WTGW01000207.1 GCA_011523395.1 Acidimicrobiia bacterium | reverse complement strand
GTACGACGCGCGGCTGGTCATCGGGCTGACCATGTTCGGGTTCATGGTGGCCGTGGCCGTCTTCGCGCCGCTCATCGCCCGCAACGACCCGCTGGCCATCGACCTGACCAACCAGTTCGTCCCGCCGTCGGCGGATCACTGGTTCGGGACGGCCAGCCTCGGCTTCGACGTCTTCGCCCGGGTCGTCTACGCCGCCCGCCACGACCTGCTGATCGCGGTCTCCGCCGTGGCCCTCTCCATCGCCATAGGTCACCCGATCGGGTTGCTGGTCGGTTACGTGGGCGGGTGGGGCGACTCGGTGACGATGCGCTTTCTCGACATTATCCAGGCCTTCCCGGCCCTCGTGCTGGCGATCGGCGTGCTGGCCGCCCTGGGTCAGGGGGTCCGCAACCTGATCCTCGTGATCGGGATCGTGGGCGTGCCCACCTTCGTCCGCCTGGTGCGGGCCGAGGTCCGCTCGCTCCGGGAGCACGCCTACGTGGAGGCGGGCCGGGCGGTGGGCAACTCCCGGTCCAAGATCCTGGTCCGTTACATCGCCCCGGGGACGGTCGGCACGGTGGTCACCCAGGCGGCGGTCAGCTGCGGCTGGGCGATCCTGCTCGCCGCCGCCCTCGGCTTCATCGGCCTGGGCGTGCCGCTTCCCGAGCCCGAGTGGGGGGCGATGATCGCGGAGGGCATACCCGAGATGAGGAGGGGAGGCAGCTGGTGGATCCCGGTCTTCCCGGGCATCGCCATCGCCATAACCGTCTTCTCCCTGAGCCTCATCGGCGAGTCGGTGGCCGACCTCGTGGAGCCCACCAGGAGGAAGTCACGGTGAGCGCCCTCCTCGAAGTCCGGGGCCTCGAGGTGGGGATCGGCGGCCTGCCCATCCTCCGCGGCGTGGACATGGAGGTCAGGCCGGGGGAGATACTGGGCGTGGTGGGCGAGACCGGGGCCGGCAAGTCCATGACCGCCCGCTCCGTGCTCGACCTGCTCCCCGCCGCCGCCACGGTCGACTTCGCGTCCTGCACCTTCGCCGGGCAGGACTTCGTCCCCCCGAAGGCCCGCCAGGAGGCCCGCGGCCACCGCATCGGCTTCGTTCCCCAGCGGCCCCGCGGCAGCCTCAACCCGGTGTTCCGGGTCGGCAACCAGCTGTCCGCCACGCTGCGGCGCCTCCGGGACATGGGCAGGCGGGAGGCGAAGGACGAGGCGCTGGGCCTGCTGCGCTCGGTGCGCATCACCGACCCGGAGCGGGTGTACCGGTCGTTCCCCCACGAGCTGTCGGGAGGGATGTGCCAGCGGGTGTGCATCGCCATCGCCCTGGCCGGCGAGCCCGATCTGATCATCGCCGACGAGCCCACCACCGGCCTCGACGTGACCATCCAGGCCGAGATACTCCGGCTGCTGGGCGAGCTGATCACCGAGCGCAACGCGGCCGGCATGCTGATCACCCACGACCTGGGGGTGGTGGCGGACGTGTGCGACCGGGTGGCGGTCATGTACGCGGGGCGGGTGGTGAACCTGGGCACCACCACCGAGATCTACCGCGAGGCCCTGCATCCCTACGCCAACCGGCTGGTCTCCATCGCCACCTCGCTCGACTCGGGCGGCACTCCCCGGGAGATCCCCGGTCGGGTTCCCAACCCGGGCGACCACCTGGCCGCCTGCGCCTTCGCCCCCCGCTGCTTCCGGGCCGGGCCGGGCTGCTTCGACGCGGAGCCGCCCCGCATCGACCGGGACGGCCAGATCGCCTTCTGCCACCATCCCGTCAACGCGGGGGAGGTCCCGCGATGACCGGCGCCGCCGACACCCTGGCGATCAGGGACCTCACCAAGATCTTCAGGATCAGGACCAGAGGCTTCCGCCACGCCGACCTCAAGGCGGTCGACGACGTCACCCTCTCCATCGCTCCGGGCAGGACCCTGGCCGTGGTCGGCGAGTCCGGATCGGGCAAGACCACCCTGGCACGCCTCATCCTCCGCCTCCTGGAGCCCACCGAGGGGACGGTGCTCCTCGAGGACACCGACATCACCGCCATGGAGGGCGCCACGCTCGAGGAGATTCGAGCCCGGATGCAGATCGTCTTCCAGGACCCCTACGACTCCCTTTCCCCCTGGCAGACGGTGGGCCGGACCGTGGCCGAGCCGTTGCTGCTGCACGAGGACCTCACGATGAAGCAGGCCTCCGGGCGGGTGGCCGAGATGCTGGAGCGGGTGGGCCTCAGCCCAGAGCACGCCCGCCGTTACCCCCACGAGCTCTCCGGAGGCCAGGCCCAGCGGGTGGGCATCGCCCGGGCCATGGTCACCGAGCCCGCCCTGGTGGTGCTGGACGAGCCCACCTCCTCGCTGGACATGTCGGTCCAGTCCCAGATACTCCTCCTGCTCCAGTCGCTCCAGGAGGAGATGGACATCTCCTACCTGTTCATCTCCCACGACCTGTCGGTGGTCCGCTACATCGCCCACGACCTGGCCGTCATGTACCTCGGGAAGGTGGTGGAGTCGGGCCCGGCCGCCGAGGTATTCGCCTCGCCCCGCCACCCCTACACCGAGGCCCTGCTGCGGGC
>WTGW01000147.1 GCA_011523395.1 Acidimicrobiia bacterium | reverse complement strand
ACCACCAGTTCCTCGACGCTTCCAACCTGACCGACGCCTACCCCGAAGCAGCCGGGTAGTGACCGCCAGCGAGGTATCGCTAGGCAGTGGCCAAGGCACGTTCTGACCGGGGCCGGGGCGACGGGGACGGAATCCCCGCCACCCCGGCCGGTGGGGTGGTATCGAAGCTGACGTCGCGCGTGCGGTTCACGGCCATGCAGGCGCGGGTCGGCGTCCTGGTACTGCTGTGTGTCTTCTTCACCATCCGGTCCCCGTTCTTCTTCACCTCCACCAACCTGGTGAACGTGCTGGTCAACGGGGCGGTCATCGGCATCATCGGGAGCGCCATGACGCTGCTGCTCGTGGCCCGGCAGGTCGACGTGTCGGTGGGATCCGCCATCGGGTTCGCCGGCGCCGTCTTCGCGGTGTTCGCCAGGGACCACGGCATGGCTTGGGGAGTCGTCGCGGCGATAGCGGCCGCCATGGCGATCGCCGGCATCAACGCGGTGGCGATCATCAAGTTCAGGGTCAACTCGATCCTCACCACGCTCGCCACCCTCGTCGCCTTCCGCGGCGCCTCCAAGCTCGTGATGGATGGACGGGCCGTTCGCGTCGAGGGGTTCAGGTTCCTGGGGCGTACCCGCTTCGAGGTGTGGGGAATCGAGATACCCGTAGCTGTGATCGTGCTGTTGCTGGTTGTGGCCATCTTCTACGTGCTCATGCGGCTGACCAAGTACGGCCAGCAGATGTACGCCATCGGCGCCAACCCCCAGGCGGCGCGGCTGGCGGGGATCCCGCTCGAGAGGCAGGTGGGTATCGCGTTCGTCCTCACCGGAGCGACCGTCGCCCTCGCCGCCATGATCGTCGTGTCCCAGGTGGGTGCGGTGTCCCCCACCACCGGGGAGCGGATGGAGTTCCTGGCCCTGACGGGTGTGATCGTGGGTGGCGCCAGCCTGTACGGGGGGAGGGGCTCGGTGATCGGAACCCTGGTGGCGATCCTCATCCTGGCGGTGCTGGACAACGGTCTGGTCCTGCTACAGGTCCAGTCCTTCTGGCAGGAGGTGTCGAGGGGTGTCCTGCTGCTCGGTGCGGTGGTGTTCGACCAGCTGGGACGGCGGGAGGCGGAAGTCAGGATGGATGTGTGATGTTCCGGGGAGAGGTACGTCCGCGACGCCCTGGGGTAGCGGTGCCATGAGCTACGTCACCGTGCCGGGTGCGCCACTGCTGGACATCAGAGGTCTCTCCAAGCACTACGGGACCATACGGGCCCTGGACGACGTGAGCTTCACCCTCGACCGGGACGAGATCGTGGGGCTCCTCGGCGACAATGGAGCGGGAAAGTCGACCCTGGTCAAATGCCTGGCCGGCGCCGTCATCCCGACCGCCGGCGAGGTCTACCTGCACGGCGACCGCAAGGTGTTCTCCACGCCCGCGGAGGCTCGCGACGAGGGAATCGAGACCGTCTACCAGCAGCTCGCGCTGGTCGACATCTTCGACATCCCGGCCAACTTCTATCTGGGCCGCGAGGTGCTCAGGGGCGGATGGCGAGGGAAGCTGGGGATTCTCAACCGCAGGTTGATGCGGAAGAGGGCCCGGGCCGCGGTCGAAGCCCTCCCTGCCCGGTTCCCGAACCTCGACGCCGATATCGAGACCATGTCGGGCGGGCAGCGCCAGGTGGTGGCCATTTCCCGCGCCGGCTTCTGGGGTGGCCGGCTCCTGCTGCTCGACGAACCCACTGCGGCGCTGGGTGTCAAGGAAGCCGCCGCGGTGCTGGACATGATCGGGGCGATGGTGTCGTCGGCCGAGACCGACATGGCGATGATCGTCATCTCCCACAACATGGAGCACGTGTGGTCGATCTGCACCCGCCTGCTCATCCTCCGCCAGGGCCGGCTGGTGGCGGACCTGCCGAAGTCGGAGACAACCCGCCAGGAAGTGGTGGCCCACATCACCGGCGCCACCGCCTGAGGCAAGGGGCAACATCATCGTCTGGAACGTGGGCGCCGGGCTGGAGGGTAGGGGGGTCATGGTCACGGGCGCCGCCCAGGGGATCGGCAAGGCGACCGCGGAAGCCTTCGCCGAGGCAGGGGCGCGAGTGTTCGCGGTCGACATTCAGGGGGATGCGATCGCCGAGACGGTCGCCGGGCTGGCGTGGCCCTCCCGTCACCGGGCGAAGCGTTACGACCTCCGGGACATAGCCGGGCTCGGTGGCCTGGTGGAGGAGGCGTCGGAATCGCTGGGGAACTTGTGGGCCCTCGCCCATGTGGCCGCTGTCCTGCGGCGCCAGCCCCTGGACGAGGTGGGCGAGGAGGAGTGGGACCTGCAACTGGACGTGGACCTGAAGGCGGGTTTCTTCCTGTGCAGGGCCTTCGGGCAGGCTCTCGTGGCGGAGGGTCGGGGTGGGAGGATCATCAACTTCTCGTCGCCTGGTTTCATCCGGGGCACCAGGCTGGGGGCCCATGCCTACGTGGCGGCCAAGGGCGGCATGGTGTCGGTGAGCCGCGACTTCGCCCGGTGGTACGGGCCGCACGGGATCACCGTCAATTCCCTCCTTCCCGGACCGATCGACAC
>WTGW01000055.1 GCA_011523395.1 Acidimicrobiia bacterium | reverse complement strand
CGGTAGATGTAGACGAAGGTCAGGGTGAGCAGGATCACGAAGCCGTAGAACATGTGGATGCTGCCCGGCTCCATGTCCTGGGCGAAGAGCACCAGCCCCAGCCCCACCTGCAGGATCGCGCCCACCACGCACACCGAGACCATCGACCTGAACACCACGTCGGGCCGGCGCCGGCCGAAGTGGTAACCGAGAGCGACCAGGCCGGATAGCCCGCAGACCACGACGACCGCCCAGCCGAGCCAGCTGTGGACGTAGACCATCACCGCCGCCGCCTAAGAGGCGTCCTCAGACCGACGGTCCCGTTCGGCGTGCCGGCCTCATGGCCGGTCGGTGAGGACGGAGGCGTATCGATCCCGCATCACCTTCTTGTCGAACTTGCCGGTGCTGGTCTTCGGGACCTCGGACACGGTCACGTAGGCATCCGGAAGCCACCAGTCGGCCACCTTGCCCCGCAGGTGGTCGGCCAACTCCTCTTCGGTCACCTCCCCGCCGGGATGCGGGACCACGAGGGCGATGGGCCGCTCCAGCCACTTGGGATGTTCGACCCCGACCACCGCCGCCTCCGCTACCCCCGGATGGGCCATGATCAGGTTCTCCAGGTCGATCGAGGAGATCCACTCCCCGCCGGACTTGATGACATCCTTGGCCCGGTCGGTCACCCGGATGTAGCCCTCGGGGGTGATCTTGCACACATCGCCGGTCCGGAGCCAGCCGTCAACCATGGTGTCGGCCGTCCGCGGGTCCCGGATGTACTCGGCCGCCACCCAGGGACCCTGGACCAGCAGCTCGCCGAAGGCCTCGCCGTCCTGGGGGAGCTCCCGCCCGTCGTCGTCCACGATCTTGCCCCGGAGCCCCGGGATCAGCAGGCCTTGCGTCTCGATGAAGTCGAGCTGGCGTTCCCAGTCCCAGTCCTCCATCTCCGGTCTGAGCATGGAGAAGGTCGCCACCGGGTTGGTCTCGGTCATGCCCCACCCCTGTATCACCTTGATGCCCCTGGCCCGCCAGTACCAGTCGATCATGGCTCTCGGAACCGCCGATCCCCCGCACATGAAGGAGTGGATGGAGGAGGTATCACGCTCCGGATGCGCCTCCAGGTAGTGCTGGACGGCCAGCCACACGGTGGGAACACCGGCTGAGAAGGTCACCCGCTCGCCCTCGATCAGGTTGACCAGGCCCTCGGCCGACAGGTCGTGTCCCGGATAGGTGATCTTGCACCCGGCGGTGATGGCCATGAACGGATGCCCCCAGGCGGCGGCGTGGAACATGGGTACCACCGGCATGATGTTGTCCCTGGCCGCCAGCGGGCAGAAGACGATTCCCGACAGGGCGTGCATGTAGGTGGAGCGCTGGGTATAGGCCACGCCCTTCGGGTTGCCCGTGGTCCCGGAGGTGTAGCAGTACATGTGGGGGGACCGCTCGTCGAGCTCGGGCCAGGACCCCGCGTATCCGGGGTCGGAGATCAGGTCCTCGTAGGCGACGGCGCCGGGCAGCGAGGTGGCGTCGGGATCCCCGTCGAGCATGATCCAGTGCTCCACGCTCGGTAGATCGGGCGCCAACCGCTCCGCCGCCTCCACCATGTCGCCGGATATGAACACGGCCCGGTCGCGGCCGTGGTCGATGATGTACCGGATGTGGTCCGCCGACAGCCGGAGGTTGACGGTGTGGCAGATGCGGCCCGTGTTGGCGGTCGCCCAGTAGATCTCGTGATGCCGGTGGGTGTTCCACGCCAGGGTGCCGACCACCTCGCCCCGCCCGATGCCCAGCCGGTCCAGGGCGCCGGCCAGCCTTCGCACCCGGTCGTCCGTCTCGCCGTAGGTGCTCCGGTAGAGGGAGCCGTCGGCGTTCACTGACACGACCTCCTGGTGCGGGTAGATCCGCACGGCCCGCTCGTACAGGGTGGACAGGAGCAGGGGAAAGTCCAGCATGTGCGGTGGCATCGAATCCTCCTCTACCGGGGACAGACCGCCACGCTGCCTCCGCGCAGGTACCGGATGGTAGTGCTGGATCGGTGGTCGATGGTCGATGGTCAGTGGTCAGTGGTCAGTGGTCAGTGGACAGTGGACAGTGGACAGTGGACAGTGGACAGTGGACAGTGGACAGTGGATGCTGTGACACGGGAACGACCCGGACACCCAACACGCCTAAGAGCCACACGGAAGCGATCAACCGATCAGGTCGCTCGCTGGGCACTGGCCACCGGCCACCGGCCACTATTCGGAGGCCGGAAGGTGTCAGGGACCTGCTAGACGCGAGGGTCAACCGCGGAGGACAGCTCGGCCAGCACGTCGCGAATCATCGAAAGGGTTGCCGGATCGCCGATGCGACCCTCCGGGTCGACGAGCCGGAACACTTGCTTGACGGGGTGCGGACCCCCTACGACCGTCGCCTGTGCGCTGGTGAGGACACCGATCGTGGTCTCCTGGGAACGCAGAGCGCCGAACCGTGACGGGCTCGCTCCGACCACCGAAACCGGCTTGCCCTCGAAGGCGGACTGGCCGTACGGGCGCGATGCCCAGTCGATGAGGTTCTTCAGCACGCCGGTGATGCTGCCGTTGTACTCGGGTGA
>WTGW01000025.1:3418-10885 GCA_011523395.1 Acidimicrobiia bacterium | reverse complement strand
GGTGCGGTGTTCCTGAGGTTTAGGGCGTCATGGGTGGTGCGGTGTTCCTCAGGTTTAGGGCGTCATGGGTGGTGCCCTGTGCCCAAAGTTCGAAAAGTCGCGAAAAACCGGTGCCCGCACCGGGCCCTCCCCCGCCACCACCCATCCTGTTGGAGCGTGGTCGGCCATGCCCGACTGGATGCCGGGAGTCGGCGGTTCGCTCCATAAGCCTTCATGTTCCCTTGGGCCGGCCGTTCCGATCGGTCTCATCCCATCGGCCGGTGTCGGTGCTTGGCGATAGGCAACGTATGGTGGGGGTGTGACAAATACCACCCTCGCCGGGCAGACCGCGAAAAAACCGGGCCACGGCTGGGAGGAACGTCGAGTAGCGGTGTCGCGTCGCCGCGGCTCGGAGGCTCAGGAGGCTCCACGTACGGGGTCCGCTCAGCCGCCTCCTATGGGCGGCAGGAAGTGGACCTCGGCACCCTCGGGGACGGGCTCGTAGAGGGCGTCGGTCATGATCTCGCCGTCGATCGCCACCGCCATGCCCGACCCCAGGTGCTCTCCCAGGCCGGGAAACCGCCGGTCCAGGGCGTTGATCAGCGAGCGCACCGTGGCGGCCTCGATCTCGACCTCGTCGACCCCTCCGGTGTAGCGCCGTAGCGCCGAGCCGAAGATCACCCGGGCCACGTCAGCCGCCGTTGGCGCCGATTGCCTCCAGCACCTTCACCGGCGACATGGGCAGTTCGCTCAGCCGCAGGCCGGTGGCGTCGTGGATGGCGTTCGCCACCGCCGCCATCGGGGGCACGATGCCGACCTCACCCACGCCCCGTACCCCGTAGGGGTGGCCGGGATTGGGCACCTCGACGATCACCGTGTCGATCATCGGCAGGTCGGAGGCGACCGGCATCCGGTAGTCTAGGAATCCCGGGTTCTCCATGGTCCCGCCGGTGTCGAAGATGTACTCCTCGTTGAGCGCCCAGCCGATTCCCTGGGCCACGCCGCCCTGCATCTGTCCTTCGACATAGCTCGGATGGATGGCCCGCCCGGCATCCTGGGCGGTCATGTACCGGAGGATCTTCACGGCGCCGGTCTCGGGATCTACCTCCACGTCGCAAACCTGGGTCGAGAAGGCGGCGCCCGCCCCCCGCGCGTTCACCGCAGCGCTGGCGGTGATCGGGCCGCCCGTCCCGGCGGCGCCGGCGGCCAGTTCCCTGGTGGTCATGGGCGCCCGGTCCCCGGAGACGTGCTGGGCCCGTCCGTCCACCCATTCGACCTCCTCGACATCGACGTCCCAGACCTTGGCGGCCCGGGCTCGCAGGTCGTCCACCACCTTGCGGCAGGAGTCGATGACCGCCAAGCCGGTGGCGTGGGTGACCCGGCTTCCTCCGGTGACGTCGGTGTAGCCGACCGATTCGGTGTCGCTGACGATGGGGGTGATGTCGTAGACGTCGATGCCCAGTTCCTCCGCGGCCATCAGCGCCATCGAGGCCCGGCTCCCGCCGATGTCGGGGCTGCCGGTGAGCACCGAGGCGGTCCCGTCCTCGTTGATGTGGACCGTGGCGCTCGAGCTGCCCCCGAAGTTGAACCAGAAGCCGCTCGCCACCCCCCGGCCCTGGTTGGGCCCGAGCTCGGTCGAGTACTGCGGATGGTCCCGGACCGCCTCAACCGTCTCCTTGAAGCCGATCCGCTTGTAGACCGGCCCGTAGACGGACCGCACGCCTTCCTCGGCAGCGTTGCGGAGCCGGAGCTCGAGCGGATCGATGCCCAGTTGATCCGCGACCTCGTCCAGCAGCGTCTCGGAGGCGAACGACGCCATCGGCGCTCCGGGCGCCCGGTAGGCGGCCACCTTCGGCATGTTCACCACCACGTCGAGGCCCTCCAGGAGCACGTTCTCGACCGCGTAGGGGGCGAAGGCGCACATGCATCCCAGGCTCACCGGCGAGCCCTTGAAGGCGCCAGCCTGGTAGGCCATGGAGCCCTCCACCGCGGTCAGCGTGCCGTCCCTGGTGGCGCCCACCTTGAGACGTATCTTGGACCCCGACGTGGGACCGGTGGCGCGGAACACCTCGTCGCGGGTCATGACGATCTTGACCGGGCGGCCGGCCTTCTGCGACAGCCGGGTCGCCACCGGTTCTATGTAAACGGTCGTCTTGCCACCGAAGCCGCCGCCGATCTCGGCGGGTATGACCTTCACCCGGGAAGGCTCCCATCCGAGTAACTCCGCCGTGTGCGCCCGCACCATGAAGTGGCCCTGGGAGGAGCAGAAGACGGTGGCCCTGCCGTCCTCGCCCACGTCCGCCACCACCGCATGGGGCTCGATGTAGCCCTGGTGGACCGGCTGGGTCACGAATTCCCGCTCCACTATCACATCGGCCGCGGCGAAGCCCTTCTCGATGTCCCCGCGGTCGATCACGTAGCGTGAGGCCACGTTGGAAGGCTCCTCCGGGACCGGATCCACCCCCTCGGTGATCAGGTCATCGTGGAGGATCGGGGCGTCGGGCGCCATGGCCTCGGACACGTCCAGCACGTGGGGCAGGACGTCGTAGTCGACCTCGATGGCGGCCAGCGCCGCCAGGGCCTCCCGGCGGGAGGTAGCAGCCACGGCGGCCAGCGCATGGCCCTCGTAGAGCACCTTGTTACGCGCCATCACGTTGCGGCACAGGTCCCGGGGGTCGTAGTACTCCTCCCCGCTCCCTTCCCCGCCGGACTCCAGCATCGGGAAGTCGGCGCCCGTGACCACCGCCCGGACGCCTTCCATCGCCTCGGCCGCCGAGGTGTCGATGGCGAGGATGCGGGCGTGGGCATGGGGAGACCGGAGCACGGCGCCGATCAGCATCCCGGGCAGGTTCAGGTCGGCGCCGTACCTGGCCCGGCCGGTCACCTTGTCGAGCCCGTCGTGGCGGACCGGACGGGTCCCGACCCACTTGTATCCGGGCTGGGGATCGGTGGTGGTGGTGGTAGCGGTAACGGTCACGCCTTCTCCTTTGCCCTATGAAGCCGGGGCGGCTTCTCCCATACGGTCGGCCGCGTCCAGGATCGACCGCACGATCTTGTCATAACCCGTACACCGGCAGAGGTTGCCGGCGACGGCGTAGCGCACTTCTTCCTCGGTGGGATCCGGGTTGCGGTCCAGCAGCGCCTTGCCGGCCACCAGGAAGCCGGGGGTGCAGATCCCGCACTGCAGCGCCGCTCCCTCCAGGAAGGTCTCCTGGAGCGGGTGGAGGCCGTCCGGGCCGGCCATGCCCTCGACTGTCTCGATCGTCGCCCCTTCGGCCTCCGGGGCGAAGACCAGGCAGGAACAGTTGAGCCGTCCGTCGAGGATGACCGAACACGCGCCGCAGTCGCCGGTGGCGCAGCCCTCCTTGACTCCCATCAGCCCGACCACGTCACGCAGGGCGTCCAGGAGGGTCTGATCCTCCTCGCACAGGAACTCGGCGGGGTCGCCGTTGATGGTGCAGGTGACGTGCGTTCTGCTCATGCGGGGATCCTCACTGGTGCGGGGCCTTTCACTAGCCGGTGCCTCCCGCGCGTGCGGCGGCCAGCTTGAGGGCCCTCACCGCCAGCACTCCGGCGACCTGCCGGCGGTACGCCTTGGTGCCGCGCTTGTCGTCGATCGGGTTGCAGACCGCCGAGGCCTCGGCCGCTACCCGCTTCAAGGCGTCGTCGGTGAGCGCGTGGCCCACCAGGATGTCTTCCGCGGCCGGGACCATGACCACCGTGGGCGCCACGGCACCCAGTGCGACCGACACCTCCTGGCATCTTCCCGCCTCATCCAGCGTGAGCCGGGCCCCGGCGCCGACCACCGCGATGTCCATCTCGGTGCGGGGGATGAACCGCAGGTACGCGTCGGCGGTGCGGGGCGGGGGACGATCGAACACCAACTCGACCAGGAACTCGCCGGCGGCCAGCGACGTGCTACCGGGGCCGGTTACCACTGATGCCACCGGGATGGTCCGCATCCCGTCGGGTCCGGCGATCACCGCCATACCGTCGTTCACCACCATGGCAGGTACCGAGTCGGCGGCCGGGGAGGCGTTGCACAGGTTGCCGCCCAGGCTGGCGCGGCTCTGGATCTGGTCGGATCCGATCAGGCTCGCCGCTTCCACCAGGCCCGGCAGTTCGGCGACCAGGTCTTCCTCCTCGGCCAGCCGTGCCGAGGGGGTGGCGGCGCCGATCACCCACGTATTCCCTTCCCGGCGAAGGTCGGTCAGCCGATCGATCCGCTTCAGATCGACGGCCACACCGGGCTCCGGCCGGCCCATCCGCAGCTGGGGAATGAAGTCGGTAGCGCCGGCGTACACCTGGGCGGCGACCGCGCCGGCCAGGACCGAAACGGTCTCTTCGATGGATGTGGGGGCGACATACCTCATGGCACAACCGAACTCGTAGCTCCTCCTCCGGAGAACCGGACAAAGCACTTTCGAGCCCCCGGAGGACGGCCCGCAGGGTAGCACGCACGCGTGACTCCAAGCATGGCGCCAAGCCAACCGGCGCACTCCCGCCGCCACGGCCGTTTCGCACCCGCACCACTAGCGTTGCGGCTGGCGATCGCGGCACACCAATCGGGTACGAGCCCCCGCCGCCGGACCGAAAGGACACCTGCATGTGGAAGGTCTCACCCACCCGGCTCGAGGACATGTGTACCGCGATAGTGCGGGCGGCCGGAGCGCCCGGCGCCGACGCCCGGCTGGTGGCGGAGCACCTGGTCGAGAACGACGTCATCGGCCACCATTCCCACGGGGTCATCCGGTTGTGGGACTACATCGAGTGGGCTCGTAGCGGCGATCTGATCCCGGGCGCCCGTCCCCGGATCCTGGGCGAGACACCCACCACCGCCCGGGTCGACGGCAACTGGAACTTCGGCCAGGTGGTAGCCACCTTCGCCACCGGCCTGGCCATCGAGAAGGCCAGGACCGCCGGGGTCGGCGTGGTGACCATCCGGAGGGTGAAGCACATCGGCCGCCTGGGACGCTACGCCGAGCAGGTGGCCGGGGAGGGGCTCGTGTCGATGATCTTCACCAACGGCGGCGGCCACGGGATCAACCAGGCGCCGTTCCGGGGCACGGAGCGGAGGCTGTGCTCCAACCCGCTAGCCATGTCGGTGCCGTCCCGGCTGGCCGGACCCTTCCTGCTGGACATGGCCACCTCGGTGGCGGCGGAGGGCAAGGTGCGGGTGTACCGGGCGCGGGGAACGCCCACGCCCTCCGGCTGGATCCTCGACTCCGACGGCAATCCGACCACCGACCCCGAGGACTTCGCGAGGGGCGGGGCGTTGCTCCCGCTCGGAAGAGACGAAGGACACAAGGGCTACGCGCTCGCGTTCATGGTGGAACTGCTGGCGGGGGTGATGTCGGGCGGGGGCATCTCGGGCGATCCGGGCCGTTCCTTCAGCAACGACTCGATGATCATCGTGATCGATCCCGAGCTGTTCGTGCCCATGGCCGAACTCGAGGAGCGCTCCCTCACGCTCACCGAGCACCTCAAGGACACCCGGCTGGCCGATGAGTCGCAACCGATCCTGTATCCGGGCGAGATGGAGGCGGAGGCGCGGCTCGCCAATCGTGAACGCGACATCGAACTGCCCGACCCGGTGCGGGAACAGATCCTGACGATGCTCCAGCGGTTCTCGCTGCCCGAAGCGGAGCTGGCGTCCTCTGGATAGCTGGTCAGCGACAGTGGCTTGTAGTGGCCAGTGGCTGGTTGCCAGTGGCCAGTGGGCGACCCGGAAATAATCACATGCAATTAGGCCCTAAAACCTATTGAGTTGTATATGCTTGGCCCTGGGTCACAGCATCCACCTGACCACTGACCACTGACCACTGACCACTGACCGGTGGGCCCACCTGGATTTGAACCAGGGACCTCATCCTTATCAGGGATGCGCTCTAACCAACCTGAGCTATGGGCCCGTGAAGCCGTCATGCTACACGATGCCGGGTTGCACCATCGTGGCTGTCGCCGCGGCCCGGGCGATCTCCCGACCCGGGACCCGCGAGTGTTCGTAGGATGTTCCCATGCCTGTTGACCCAGAGGTTGTGGTGGGCGCGGCCGACCGGCTGCGCGGCTACCAGCGGGAGATGCTCGGCTCGCTGGTGGCGCGGCGGAGCGTGCGCGGCGAGCCTTCGGACATCCATGAGCTGTGTGCCGAGCAACTCGACCGGCTCGGGATGGAGGTGGAGCTGGTCACGCCCCGGGTAGGCGAACTGGAGAGCCATCCCGAGTGGTGCCCGCCCGTGCCGGACGTAGCGGATCCGGAGGGTCTGGTGAGCGTGGTGGCGTCCCGCGGCGAGGGGCCGGGCATCCTCCTGTTCGCCCACATCGACACCGAGCGGCCCGATCCGCGGGACGGATGGGGGACCGATCCGTACCGGGCCACCGAGATCGGCGGGCGGATCCACGGCGTGGGCGCCGCCGACGACAAGGCCGGGGTGGTCTCGGTGCTGGCGGCGGCCCGGGCGCTCATCCCGTACCTGGAGGGGGTGCGGCTGGTGGTCGGCCTGGTCCACGGGAAGCTGGGAGGAGGGTTGGGGACCCTCCCGGCCATGGAGAGGGTCGGTGACGTGGAGGCGGCCGTCTACTGCCATCCGGCCGAGACCGGCCTAGGGATGGCCCAGTTCAAGATCGCATCCCGCGGGTTCTTCAACGTCCGTATCGAGACCGCGGGCCGGCGTCCGCCGCCGGTGGAGATACGCACCCCCAACTCGGAGGACCCCCGCGAGGGGATCAATGCCCTGGATCGCCTGCGGGGAGTGCTCGACGCGGTGGACAGGTGGGCGGACCGGGAGGACGTGCTGTGTTCCGTGAACCGCATCTCGGCGGGCGAGAGCCCGACCACCCTCCCGGAACATGCCGTGGCGGAGGGCGCCGTCTGGTTCCGTCATGGCACCTTCACCGAGGTCTACGAGCGCCTGGCCACCGTCGCGATGGAGGCCGGCGCCGGCTCGACCGCCCTGTTCGGCGTCCGGTCCAACCCCGCCGAGGTCCCCGCCGACCATCCTTTGGTGGGCCTCACGGCCCGGGCCGTCCGCGCCGAGACCGGAGCCTCTCCCCGCGTCTACCCGGCCCACGTGGCCTCGGACATCCGCTTCCCGATCCGCTGCCTGGGAGCTCCGGCGGTCGGCTTCGGCGCCCTGGCCGGGAACTTCTACGGCCCTGACGAGTGGGTGGACGCCGAAGACATGCACCGGGCCACGCGGGTGCTGGTCCGGATCGTCTCGGCCTGGGTCGACGAAGTAACGGACGGAAGGCCCTGACCCCGGATCGAGATCTGACCTGCGTCCGGGTCCGCCGCCACCCCTGGTGGCCGGACTCAGACGGCTTCGCTACGACGGTCCGTGGACCCGTACCGGGATACGATGTCCGGGATGGCCACCATCACCATCGGGATGGCGACGTGCTTAATCACGTGGGACATGTCGTATCCGAAGAAAGGTCGCCTGCTGAGCGGCCGGTTCGTCGCGCCCATCACCAGCAGGTCAACGTCCC
>WTGW01000025.1:0-3318 GCA_011523395.1 Acidimicrobiia bacterium | reverse complement strand
GGTCGCCTGCTGAGCGGCCGGTTCGTCGCGCCCATCACCAGCAGGTCAACGTCCCCGGCGTTGGCGGCCTCGACCAGTGCCCCGGCCGGCCGGGTGACCGGTCTGACCTCGGCGTTCACCCTCGCCCCCAGGCGTTCGCCGAACGAGACCGACTCCTCCACCAACTCCAGGCCCGCCCCGTGGTCCTGGCTGCTGCTCGACGGATCGAGGTAGAAGGACGCGTCTCGGGTCTCCCCGATCAGGTGCAGAGCGAGAACCGACCCGTCGTTGTGGGCGGCCAGGGAGTACGCCACCTCCTCGGCGGCGCGGGAGGCCCGGTTCGACTCGACCGACAGCAGCACCGTCCGCACCGTGAGCGAATCGGGGTCCGGCAGCCCGCCTCGGGAGCCGGGACCGGGATAGCGGAATATGAGGGCGGGCAACTCCAGCCTGGCGAGCACCCGGTCGATAACCGAGGAGAAGACCCGGCCGGCGTCGGTGGTCTCGGTAGCCCCCAGCACCACCATGTCGTAGCCGAGCGCGGCCTCGCGGAGGATCGCCTCGGCCGGGTCGCGCCGCCGGCGGATCAACCGGCACCGATCGGACCCGAGCGTCCTGATCACCTCTCCGGGGCCGGCGTCCTCCTCGGCCGTGTCACCCAGCAGACGCTTCCGCCAGCCGGCGGGCCGGTCGGCGACCGTCAGCACGGTCACTTCGGCGTCCGGGAACAGGACCTTGAGCTGGTGGGCGGCGTACACGCTGTTAGCGCCTCCACGGGTGGGAAGGAGAACCCGCCTCGATCCCAGGATCTGTGCCTGCGATCGGATGGCCTCCGACTCCAGCCGGGCCTGCTCCTCCTCGCCGGCTTCCATGCCCCGCACCGCCAACCTGAGCATGATCGGAGCCACCAGCGAGGTGACGATGGCCGCCACCACGATCACTGTGTACCCGGTGTCGCTCAGGACGCCGAGGCTCAGGCCCACCAGCGCCACCACGATCCCCATCGCGCCGAGCGCCGACAACCCTGATCCGAGGGCCAGGCCCTCTCCGGAGCTGAGGCCCGACCGGCGCGCGCCCACGTAGGCGCCGGATATCTTGGCGGCCACCGCTATCACGATGAGCACCACCGTCCAGATGATGGCGCTGGGGCTGGCCAGCAGGGAGATATCGACCCGCAGCCCGCTGAACGCGAAGAAGACGGGAGCGAAGAACGAGTCGGTGACCGTTTCCAGGACGTGGCGCACCGCGCCGACCTGGTAGCGGAGCGTGGCGAGGATGATCCCCACGATGAACGCTCCCAGGATGGCCTCGAGGCCCAGGGCCTGGGTGACGGCGCCGCCGCCGATCGCCGCCACCAGGCTGACCGTGAGGGCGGCCGGCAGGTTTCGCCCGCGCCGCAGCGCCAGGCGCATCGCCTGGTCCAGCGCCCACCTCCCGACGGTGGCCGCCAGTGCCAGGAACAGGACGAGACCCCCGAGAGAGGCGAGCAGGTCGGAGGCCTGGAAGCCTTCCCGGGCTATTCCGGCCAGCCCGGCGAGGATCAGCCACCCCACGGAGTCCATGGTCATGCTCACCGCCAGGGTCACCTGGCCGAAGTTGCGCCGCAGCATCCCCAGGTCCGCCAGGATCTTGGCGACCACGGGCAGGGCCGCCACCGACAGGGCCAGCGCCATGAAGGCGGCGTACAGGCCCCGGCCGGAATCCCCTATGAACGAGGACGGCGTCAGGAGGGCCACCACCCCCACCACGGCCAGCGGCACGAGCAGGCCTCCCGCCGAGACGTTGACGGCCGCCCGGCGGAAGCGCATGATGATCCCCAGGTCGGTCTCGTACCCGATCACCACCAGCAGCATGATCACCGCCAGCCAGGCCACCCCGTACACCACCGATCCGGCGGTCGAGTCGGAGAAGAGCCAGTCGAAGACGTCCGGGTAGAGCTTGCCCAGCACGCTCGGGCCGATCAGCACTCCCGCCAGGATCTGGCCCACCACGGGGGGCTGTCTCAGCTTGTTGGCGATCCCTCCCAGCAGGCGGGCGGCGCCCACCAGCAGGGCCAGCTGCATCAGGAAGACGAGCACCTGGTGTTCGTCCAGGGTGCCCCCCGACCCGGCGGCCAGCACGGGAACCATCATTCAGGCAACGGTGACCTGCACGCGTCGCCGCAAGCAGGGTCGACCGAGCAAGGCATGGACGGGCCTGGCCCGGGTCAGTCGCGGTCGGGCAGGACTCTGGCCCACCATTCCCTGGCGGCCGGGATACCCCCCACACCGAAGGCGACCACCAGGATGGCGCCTATGGTCCCGACCACGGCTATGAACAGGGTGTTGACTATCTCCTCGCCGATGTTCAGCGTGTTGAGAGCAACGAAGATGCCCAGCGCGATCACCGCCCACCGCGCCGTGGCGGGGAGCCACTGGATGTGACGTTCCTGCGACCATGGAGTGGCCAACTCCGCCAAGAAAGCACCCAACGCGGCGGCCACGATCACGATGACTATCGCCACCACCACCAGCGGCAGGTATCCGATCAACCCCGTGAGGATGTCGCTGAGATACTCGACGTCCAGAGCCTCCGCTGTCAGGAGGAACACCACCAAGAGCGCGATCCAGTAGATCGCCCGCGCTCCCAGGTCGGTAGCCGTGTAGCCGGCCGCGTTCAACCGATCCGCCAGACCGGCCCGTTCCAGCAAGGCGTCGAGGCCCACCGCCTTGAAGAGACGTTGGAACACCCGGTGGACCAGCCGGGCCACCAGCCAGCCGACAATCAGGATTATCAGAGCCCCGATCAGCCGTGGCAGGAACGAGAGAATGGTCTCGCCTGCGTTCTCTAGACCATTCGAAAGACCGTCAATCAGGTCTGACATCGATTACCTCCGTGGGTTGGTTCGGTTGTTGCGTAGCGACTCATCGGCGTGCGGGCGGCGGTCCGGCCGTGCGGGGCTGTCGACTTCCGGCTGTGCGATCCGGGGCGGGTCTGGACGCATATCCCCCACCCGGGGCGCGGAGCACCCTCCACCTCCACGGGTGTGTCGAGAACGGGGACCCCCAACAGCGCCTCCACGGTCACGGGAAACGGCCTTCGTGTGACTGCCCGGATTCTACTCCCGGGTGACCTTCATCCCCGGTAATGGCTCTCATCCCGACCCGACGAGAACGCGAAAAACGCCGGAACACGCCCCGACCCGGCGGGCCCATCCCCCAGCCACCACCTCCTTCGGTCCGAACGCGTTCCGCTATCCCCCGGCGGGTCCGCTCCCGAATTGATCCCGGTTCCGGTTCCCTCGACGTCGAATAGCTGGAAACCGGTGGTGTTTGTGACTGCCGGGCAGTATGGGGCGGG
>WTGW01000142.1:2411-41351 GCA_011523395.1 Acidimicrobiia bacterium | reverse complement strand
TCATCACCGACGCGTCGACGCCGGCTTCGTCCATACGAGCAACCGCCTTATCACCGTTGCCGTCGGCGGCGACCTTCCACGCCTCCGCGAAGTACTCGGGATCGGACTTGGGCGGGTCGTACCAGCGCACCTGCCGCGCCCAGGACTCGGCCATCCCCGAGGACACGTTCATCGGGTTCCAGTCGGGTTCCATGATGTGCATGTGGCAATCCACCACCAAGGGCATGGTCACTCCTCTCTCGAACCGTTCCCCGTCAGGGGCGGATGCTTGGCGTTGTACACGGCCGCCGGCTCCAGCGGTGTCCGGGCCCACGGGCGGTAGAAGTCGAGGACGTAGGGGTCCACCTCCCATCCCAGGCGCACCGACTCGGGGTCGGGGTCGCTTCCCATGATGCGAACAGCCGCCTCGGTGACGTAGTCCCGCACCCGGCTGTGCGAGATACGGGTGAACTCGCCATCGTCGAACACGATGTCCCCGGCGACCATGACCGAGGCCACGTCGCCGGCGGAGGCTCGGTCGAGGATCACGTCAAGGGGCGGGGTGGACGCGTAGCGCTCCTCCGGCCAGAACAAGCGGTCGCGACTGAGCACCACCAGGTCGGCTTCCTTACCTACGCCGAGCGAGCCGAGTTCCGACTCGAAGCGGATCGCCCGGGCGCCGTTCTCCGCCGCGGCTCGCAGCACGGCCTCCGAGTCGAGGCGCCCGACCTCGAGCAATCCAGGGGTCCTCTGCAGGTAGGCGGCGAGGCGCAGCTCCTGCAAGAAGTCGCCGGAGTCGGAGAAGGAGATGTTGTCGGTGCCGAAGCACACCCGCCCGCCGCGGTCCATGATGTCTCTCACTCGGGCTATCCCGGTGCTGAGCCGGAGGTTGGAGCCCGGATTGTTGACGGCCACCGCTCCCGTGTCGGCGAGTATCGAGATGTCCTCGTCGGTCGCCCAGACGAAGTGGGAACACGACACGTCGGGTCCCAGCACCCCGAGATCCGCCAGGCGGCGCATGGCGGTCTTGCCGTCGCTCTCCAGCGCGTACATCATCTCGGAGCGGGTCTCGAGCACGTGCGTCATGATCCCCGTTCCGAACTCATCGGCCAGGCGCCGGTTCCGGACGTAGAGTTCGTCCGAGCACGCCGGCGTCCAGTCCGGGGCGAGCAGTATCCGGATGCGGCCGTCCCGGTGATCCCACCGTGAGACCAGGTCTCGGTAGGTGGCGAACACCTCTCCGATCGGCCATGCGTAACCCATCGCCGATGCGCGCACGCGAGCAGCCAGATCCTCCGGGAGCATGGTGAGGAACGACTCGTCGTCGGCATGGACCAGGGTGTTCCGGTCCCTCGTCACCACGCCGAGGGCCACCCGCACTCCGAGGTCCCGGTAGGCGGCCAGGATGGCGTCGTACCCGAAGTTGGGCAGACCCGACCGGCCGTAGTTGAGGTCGACGAACCCGGTCTGGCCTCCCCGCACATCGTTCATGACGTTGGCCAGCACCGCGTGGTAGAGGTCTTCCTCAGTAACAGGGGTCCACATGCCATGCAAGTGGACGTTGGCCCGCTCGAAGATGTACTGGGCCATGCCCCTGCTCAGGGCCGAACCCGAGTGGTAGTGCCCGTTGATGAAGCCCGGAAGGACGGCATGGCGGGGCGATCCGACCCGCCGGTCGAACGGACCGAGGCCCTCCAGATCGCGTCTCTTTCCGATCCGTACGACGGTCCGATCCTCGACGACGAGCGCGCCGTCCCGGATATACCCCGGGGAAGCATCGCCGAGGACGACGAGGGGATCCCCCATCACCAGCGTCCGGCTCACCGTGGTCCTCCCGCCCTGGTCCTCCTTGGGTGACCTGACCATAATGCCACCGGAGTGAAGTTGCTGGAGCACGAATCCAAGGCCCGCCTGGCCAGGGACGGGGTGAGGGTTCCACGGGGGGCCGTCGCCACCACACCGGAACAGGCCGGGTCTGTCGCACCGGCTCTGGGCCGCGAGGTCTTCGTCAAGGCGTTGGTCCCGGCCAACCGGCGCTCGAAGAACAACGGCGTGATAGGCCCCATCGGGCCGGACGCCGTGGCGCGAGCGGCGCATGAGTTGCTCGACACCCGGGTCCTGGGCCATCGGTGCCGGTCGGTCTACGTGGAGGAGGCTGTTGCCGTGGCCGGAGAGCTCTATGCCGCCTTCTCGTGGGGTCCTCGCGGTCCCCGGGTCACCGCATCCGGCGCAGGAGGTGTGGACATCGAGAGTTCGGGCGATGGGCTGGTCCATCTTGACCTCGAGGGGTCGGCAGACCTGCCCCGAGACGGGGCGGAGCGTCTCTGGCGGCGGGCGCTGGGCGACGCCCGGGTCCCACCTGCGCTGGTCGACCTGACCGTCTCCGCAGCCGACGTCTTCTTCGACGATGCGCTGCTGGTGGAACTGAACCCGCTGGCCAGGTCGGCCGAAGGGTTGTTCATCGCAGTCGGAGCGCTGATCGAGATGGACGGCAACGCCCTCTTCAGGCATCCGGAACTCCGATGGCGTCCCGACGGACTCAGCAAGCGGGAGGCCGTCGTGGCAGAGGCCGATCGCCGGCTTCCGGGCGCCTCCGTACGTTACGTGGAACTCGACGGTGATACGGGGCTGCTGGTGGGCGGGGGCGGCGCCGGGCTCTACCAGCACGATCTGCTGGTCCAAGCGGGTTTGCGACCGGCCAACCACAGCGACCTGGGCGCCGGGGTATCGGCCGAGAAGCTGGACGTGCTGATCGAGGCCGTGCTCGGCCACCCCAACCTCTCGCGTCTGCTGGTCAGCTTCAACATCCTCCAGCTGGCCCCTTGCGACCTCATCATGGAGAGACTCCTGGTGGGGCTGGACCGGCTCGGAGACCGAGACGGTCCGATCCCGGTGGTGGTCCGGCTAGAGGGGCTCAACGCCGATCGGGCCCGGAGGCTGGCGGCAGGACGTGCCGGTTTGCGGTACCTTCCGTCCGGAGCGAGCCTGGGAGAGGCCGTGGACACCCTGGTCAGGATCAGCCGGTGATCGTCCGAGCCGACATGGCGTCGATCGTCTGGCGGATCACCGTCGCCGAAGGCGAACGGGTGCGAGCCGGGCAGGAGCTCCTCATTCTCGAGTCGATGAAGATGGAGATGCCCGTCCTTGCTCCGGTGGCCGGGATAGTGGCGGACATCCCGGTGGCGGAAGGCGACGTCATCGAGGCCGGTGACGCGTTGGTGCGGATCGAACGCCGCCGGTGAGCATCCTGGTCGACGAACGGACCCGGATCCTGGTCCAGGGCATAACCGGCTCCGTGGGCCGGGTGGATACCCGGCTCTGCCTCGACTACGGATCCCGGATCGTGGCCGGCGTAACGCCCGGACGGGGTGGTGAATCGGTCTCGGGGGTGCCGGTCTTCGATACGGTGGCCGAAGCAGTCGAGCGGACCGGGGCCACCGCGGCCGTTCAATACGTGCCGGCCCGCCACGCAGCGGACGCGGTGGTCGAGGCGGCCGCCTCCGGCCTGTCGCCGATCGTGGCCATTGCCGAGAACCTGCCCCGGCAGGATGCCTGGCGGGCCGCCGTCGCCGCCCGGAACGCCGGTTCGGTCCTGATCGGGTTCAATACCAACGGCATCATCTCACCGGGAAGGACGAAGCTGGGGGGTATCGGCGGGCCGAGGCCCGACGACCTGTTCCGCGCCGGAACCGTGGGTGTCTGCTCGCGGTCGGGGGGAATGTCCGCCGAGATCGCCCGCTCGCTGGCTAGCGCAGGCAGCGGCGTCTCGACCTGTGTCTCGATGGGAGGGGAGTCGATCACCGGAAGAACCATGGCCGAGTACGCCCGCTGGTTCGAGGCGGACGAGGCCACGCGCAGCATCGTGGTCTTCGGCGAGCCGGGATCGGAGCATGAGGCCCGATTAGCCGCCGCCATGGAGCGCGGGGATGTGACCAAACCGGTCGTGGCGATGATCGTGGGCCAGTTCCAGGATGCTTACCCGGCCGGATCCTCGTTCGGCCATCTGTCGGCGATGGTGCGGCTGGAGACCGACCGCGCGGCGGCGAAGCGGGACATGCTGGCGGCCGCCGGAGCGCTGATAGCGGAGCGCGTCGAGGACATCCCCGATCTGATTACCGTGATGGATGCGGGATGACCTGGGACCCAGAACTCGAGGAGATGGAGCGCCGGAAGGCGTTCGCGCTGTCGATGGGCGGGGAGGAGGCCGTGGCCCGCCAGCACGACGCCGGCCGGCTCACCGCCAGGGAGAGGATCGCTCTCCTGCTCGACGAGGGCACCTGGCAGGAGATCGGGACCTACACCGGTGCGGCCACCTACGACGCGGAGGGCCGGCTCGTCAGCGTGAAGCCGGCCAACACCATCATCGGAACCGGTCGGGTCCGCGGCCGCCGGATAGCCGTCGAAGCCGACGACTACACGATCAGGGGAGGCTCGACGGAAGCGCAGATCTCGGAGAAGTGGGAGTTCGTCAACCGTTACGCCCTGGAGATGAGGATTCCGATGATCCGTCTCGTGGAGAATGTCGGGGGGAGTGTCCGCCTGCTCGAGAAGATGGGGCGGACCAAGATCCCCGGATACCGCATGTGGCCCCTCGCCGAGATGCTCGGCTACGTACCCGTGGTGGCGCTGGTGCTGGGCCCGTCAGCAGGTCTCGGTCCCATGAAGGCCGCCAGCAGCCACTTCTCGGTGATGGTCCGCGGCACCAGCCAGGTGTTCGCGGCCGGCCCTCCGGTGGCGCGGGTCGCCTTGGGCCGGGACATCGACAAGGAGGAACTGGGAGGCGCCCACATCCACACCGAGCAGAGCGGAGTGATCGACAACGCCGCCGACTCGGAGGAGGAGGCGATCTGCCAGGCGCGCCGGTTCCTGTCCTATCTCCCGCAGAGCGTGTTCGAACTGCCTCCCCACCGCCCGTCCGACGATGCGCCCGACCGGGCCGAGGAGGAGTTGGCTTCGATCATCCCGCGTAACCAGCGCCGGGTCTACGACTCGCGGAGGCTCCTCTCGCTGGTCTTCGACCGCGGCACGCTTTTCGAGATCGCGCCGGCCTACGGTCCCTCATCCATCACGATGCTGGCCCGCCTCAACGGTTACCCGGTCGGGGTGATCGCCAACGATCCCTACCGGTTCGGGGGCGGTCTGACCCGCGCCGCCGCCGAGAAGGTCGAGACGTTCGTGGATCTGTGTGACACCTTCCACGTGCCCATCGTGAACTTCGTCGACCAGCCCGGCACCGTGATCGGGCTGGAAGCCGAGCGCGAAGGAGCGGTGCGGGGGACCATCCGCCTCATCTCCGCCATCGAGCAGTCGCGGGTTCCGTGGTGCGGCATGATCGTGCGGCGGCTCTTCGGTCTGGCGGGCACCAGCTACGGCCGGCTGCAGGGGCTGAACCTTCACTATGCATGGCCGTCCGCCCGGTGGGGTTCAATCCCGATCCAGGGAGGGGTGAGAGCGGCCTTCCGCCGGGAACTCGACGCCCTGCCGCCCGACGAGGCGGCGGAGCGCCTTGCCCGGCTGGAGGAGCAATACGACGGGCTGTCGTCACCCTTCCGGACGGCGGAGGCTTTCGGGGTTCCGGAGATAATCGATCCCCGCCGGACCAGACCCGTCCTGTGCCAGTGGATCGAGGACGCCTATGCCGTGCTCCCCGAGCAACTGGGGCCCACAGCCCGTACCATGCGCAGGTAGCCGGAAGGAGGAGATGCCCTGGCGCCGACCGCGCCATCCCGCCGATTGCCCGAGACCTGGAAACGCCCACTGCGAAAGCGAGGAGAAAGTGTCTGATCGGATCATCATCGAGAACGCCGCCATCGTGACGATGAACGAAGAGGACGATGTGATCTTCGACGGGTCGATGGTCATCGATGGCAACCGGATCGTCGCCGTCGGGGGTTCCGAGGCGGCGTCCGGATACGACCGCGCCGGCGCGAAGGTCATCGACGCCGGCGGGAAGGCGGCCCTTCCGGGGTTCGTGGACCTCCACTACCACACCGCCATAG
The DNA here is from genome assembly GCA_011523395.1 of Acidimicrobiia bacterium. Lineage (GTDB taxonomy): Bacteria > Actinomycetota > Acidimicrobiia > Spongiisociales > Spongiisociaceae > Spongiisocius. The sequence goes on along the minus strand of WTGW01000142.1, from coordinate 35,373 downwards.
GAAAGGGGTACTGCGACCATCTGGATCTGTGGGAGATCCTGCAGGCGTTCTGGTATCCGATGATCCGGGCCCTCAATCCCGAAGAGGCCTACTGGGCGGCCATGGCCAGCTACAGCGAGTCGTTGAAGGCCGGCGTCACCACCGCCAACGACATGTTCCGCCAGCTCCCGGCCCTGGCGCGGGCGGCGGTCGACAGCGGGATCCGGGTGGTTCTCTCCAACGACATAGCCGACCCGGAGCACGACCTCGACACGATCGAGGACAACGAATCGGCCTACCACGAGTGCCACGGGATGGGCGACGGGCGGGTGGAGGTCTACGTGGGTATCGAGTGGCTACCCCTCGCCTCCGAGCAACTGCTCGTGGACTGCCGGGCGCTGGCCGACCAGCTGGGGACCGGTATCCACATCCACCTGAACGAGTCCCTCGGCGAGGTCGAGATCTCCAAGCAGGCTTTCGGCGGGCGCCGGCCCACCGAGGTGGCGTACGACACCGGGATCCTGGGACCTGATTGCGTGGCCGCCCACTGCGTCCATCTTTCGGACCGGGAGATCGGGCTGATGAGCGAGACAGGAACCCACATCTCCCACAATCCCACCTCCAACGCCAAGCTCGGCAACGGTATCGCCCGGCTTCCCGAGATGCTGGAGGCGGGGATCAACGTCGGCCTGGGCCACGACTCGGCGGAGGGCACCAACAGCTGCGACCTGTTCCAGGTGATGAAGTGGGCGTCGCTGGTCCATCGGGCCGAGCGCAAGGATGCCACGATCCTGCAGGCACCAACCATCCTGCGGATGGCGACCAGGAACGGGGCGCGTGCCCTCGGCCACGAGATGGGCGAGTTGAGCGTCGGCAAGGTGGCGGACGTGATCCTGGTGAACCTTCGGAACCACCACTTCACTCCTTTCGTGCCGGGCAACAAGATCCATCTCATGTCACACCTGGTCTACAGCGCGGAGAGCGCCGCGGTCGACACCACCATCGTGGACGGCACGGTCGTGATGGAAGGGCGCGAGTTCCTGGCCTTCGACGAGGAGGAAGTGCTGGCCAAGGCGACCGAGAGCTTCTTCACCTGCACCGACCGGATGGAGGTCCCCGAGGAATACGCCGGGCTTCTCGATCGCTAGCTCATTGGTTGCTCGTTGCTAGTTGTCTTGGACAACCACTGACGACTGGCCACTAACCCTTGGAACTAGCCATCTAGCGACGGGTTTCCACCAATTCCACCAGTAGGCCGTCGAACTCGCGGGGATGGACGAATGCGATCATCGTGTCCATCCCGCCGGGACGGGGCTGCTCGTCGATGAGTTGAACGCCCAGGCTGCGGAGCCACCCGAGATACTCCCCGATGTCCTCCACCTCGAATGCGATGTGGTGTAGGGCCGAGCCGCGCTTGTCCACGAACTTGCCGACCACGCCGGGTCCGGTCGCTTCGAGGGTCTGGACGAAGCCGTCCCCGACCGCGAGCATCCTCTCGGTGAATCCCGGCCCGTCTTCCTCGTGGCAGACCGGGACGCCCAGCAGCTCAGCGAACCGGTCGTGTGGAGCGGACGTAGGGGTGTGCGCGAAGGCGACGTGGTGGATCCTGAGCGGGGGTGGCCATGCGGAAGGTCTCGGTTCCCGGGCCATTACAGACGGGAGAAGACTCTGGAGAACGCCTCGACCGTTTCCCGGCGCCGGGAGCCGAGCGGGAACACCGTCACCGAATCCACTCCCAGATCGGCCAGGGTCCGGAGATGCGCCAGCGCCTGGTCGCTGTCGCCGGCGAAGGCCATCTTCTCGACGAACTCCCGGGGCATGATCGAAGCCGCGGCGAGTGCTTCCTGGAACTCGCCTCCTGCGTACCGAGCCTTGACTTCGGCCGCGATGGCGGGGTCCAGGCCGGCCAGCTCGCAGTAGACCGGCGCGGTCTGGGGAAACCAGGCGGCGATCGAGCGGGCCGCCTGGAGGGCCCCGGCGGGATCGTCGTCGTCTATCGCTCCGTAGCCGAAGACGGACACGTGGGGTCGGGACCGCCCTGCTCGCTCGGCGCCCCGGTCGATGTGCTCCAACCCGTAGGCGACCCCATCCCGGAACAGGCCGCCCAGGAAGATGACCCCGTCGGCGATCTCGCCAGCCAACTCGAGGGTCTTGGGCCCGCTCGCCGAGATGAATACCGGGATCTGGTAGGAGGCGTCGAAGCGAAGGTGGGCGTCGTCCATCGTGAAACCCGCGCCCTCGTAGGTGACGTGTTCACCGGCAAGGAGTCGGCGGATCGCCTCGATCGACTGGCGCATCTCAAGGAGCCGGGCCGGCCGCAGGCCTAGCGAGCGGAGCGGGCGGTCACCGGCGCCGATACCGAGGACCGTCCTTCCGGGCGCCAGTTCCTCGAGGCTGGCTGCATTGACGGCGACGATGCCGGGATGGCGGGTCTGCGGGTTGGTCACTGCGGTGCCCAGCACCATGCGGGTTGTCAACCGGGCGGCCAGCGTGAGGTGCATGTAGGGGTTCCGGGTGTGGAGGGAGGAGTCGGTGAGCCAGAGGTAGTCGTACCCGCACCGGTCCACCACCCGGACCATGTCCTCGAATACGTGCGGAGGGTAACGACCCTGTAGGGCTACACCGGTCTGCATACGATCATCCTGCCTTCCTGTCGTACCGGACGATGGTATCGGCCAGGGCGGCGAGCCCGGTTCCGATCGGCCCGGTCTCGATCCATTCCCCGGGGGTGTGCTCGCCGGATCCGAACGTGATGCCGATGGTGACCGCCGGGATCCCGGCCGCGTAGGCGGCGTTGGCGTCGGTGCTGGCTGCGACGTGTTCCGGATCGATCTCGACGGCGGTCAGGGCGGCGTCGGCGGCCGCCACCAGAGGATGCGTCTCCGCGATCGATCCCGCCGGTCGCCTGCCCAGTTCCTCGTACGTGGTCGCCAGCTGTGTTTCAGAGTCCACCACGCGGCGCGCCGCGGAGTCGAGATCGACCAGGACCGTCGGGTCGGCGGAGCGGATGTCGACCCGAAGGGCGGCGCGGCGGGCGCGGGCGTTGATCGACTCGCCACCCTCGATCTGCCCTACGTTGAGAGAAGACCGCGCTCGGGCCCTGGCGTCCGGGAGTAGGCCTTCCAGACCCACGATGATCCTCGCCAGGTCGTGGATGGCGCTGGGGGCGTCGGCGGCCTCCCAGGAGTGCCCTCCCGGACCCTCGAGTTCGACCAGCCATCGGATCGACCCGACACCCACCGTCGCCACCCTGCCGAGGTAGTTACCCTCGAGGGCGATGAGAACGCCCATCCCGGCGGGAGGATGCTCCACGAGGTGGAGCGCTCCGGCGAGGTTGCCCAGGCCCTCCTCGGCGGTGGTGGCAGCTATCCACACCGGCCGCGACAGGTCCTGCGGTAGGAGGCGGTCGAGCAGGGCCAGGGCTGCGACGGCAACGCTGTTGTCGCCGACCCCCACTCCGTAGAGCCGGCCGTCCCGCTGCTCGGTCCCGTGGGGGATGTCCCGGCCGAAGACCGTGTCGAGGTGGGCGGCTACGAAGGTTGCCGGACCTTCTCCCGTGCGGAGTCGGGCGACCACGTTGCCCACCAGGTCAACCTGCGGCCGTAGCCCGTCGGCCTGCCACCATCGGGCCACGACCGCCGCCCGGTCGGACTCGTCAAGCGGCGGCCCCGGGACTGCCGCCAACTCGACGGTGCGTGCGAGCACGACCGCGGCCGCATCTTCGGTCATCCCGGCTCGGCCGCCATCCCGCTTGCGAAGAGTTCATCGATATAGGCCGGCTCCACTCCGGCCTGGAGGAGTGACTCCCGCGTGTGCTGGCCCAGGAGGGGCGCAGGCCGGGGGATAGGCAAGGGTTCACGGTCGATGCGGAGCGGTAACCCGATGGCGGGGTAGGCGCCCGCGGTGTCGTGTAGCAGCGTCTGTACCGAGCCGAGCGCCCGCGCCTGGGACCCGTCCAGTACCCCGCCGATGTCGTTGATACGGTCGGCGGGCACCTGAGCCTCTGCGAAGAGGGTCAGCCACTCGGCGACGTCCTTCCGGGTGGTGATCGACTCGATCTCGGCGGTCAGTTCGTCGCGAGCCGCCACCCGGGAGGCGTTGTCCGCGAAGCGCGGGTCTTCTACCAGGTGGGATGCTCCGAGCGTCTCGCAGAAACGCCGCCAGATTGCCTCCGATCCGGCGCCGGCGGCCACGAAGTGCCCGTCGCGGGCGCGGAATGCTCCGTAGGGGGCGAAGGTGGGGGAGTGGCTGCCCAGCAGGCCGGGCAGTTCGCCGTTCACGAGGTAAGGCGTCGCAACCGTGGCCAGCGCGGCGAGCGAGAACTCGAGCAGCGAGGTGGAGACCTGTCGCCCGAGGCCGGTTCGTTCGCGCTCGGCCAGCGAGGCGAGGACCCCGACCACGCAGGCGAGCCCGGCTCCGATGTCGGTGACCGGGACCCCGATCTTGGCGGGCCCGGTCGCTTCATGGCCCGTGACGCTCATCAGGCCGCCCGAGGCTTGGAGGATGAGATCGAACCCGCCCTTCCCGGCGTCGGGGCCCACGTCCCCGAAGCCGGAGACCGACCCGTAGACCAGAGAGGGAAAACGGGCGTGGACCGAGGGGTAGTCGAGCCCGTACTTGGCGAGGCTTCCGGGCCGTCCGTTCTCCAGCAGGACATCCGCGGAGGCCAGGAGCCCGTCCATCGCGGGGCGGGCACCCTCCGCGCGGAAGTCGAGAGCCACGCTTTTCTTGGCGCTGTTGAGGGTCATGAACAGCACCGATTGATCCCCCACGCGGGCGGTGCCCTGGTTCCGGTAGGGGTCCCCGCCGGCCGGGCCCTCGATCTTGAGAACCTCCGCGCCCAGGGTTGCCAGGATGAAGGAGGCGTACGCCCCCGATACGAACCTGGTCAGATCGACCACCCGGATGCCGTCCAGCATGCCGCGACCGGTCACCAGGGACTCGGTTCCCGGAACTCTCCGAACTCGTCCCTCATGACGTCGCTCATCTCGCCCAGCGTCACTCCGGCCCTCGCGCAGTCCATGATCGGGGGCATGATGTTGGTTCCCGTGCGCAAGGCATCCCGCAAGTCCGCGAGCGTCGTCTCGGCCGCCGGCTCGTTCCGGGCGGCCTTTCTCCGTTCCGTGCGAGTGATCTGGAGTTCTCCGATCTCGGGATCCAGGGTGAACAGGCGGGGCTCATGCTGTGCCTGCGCGTCGTCCACGTAGCGGTTCACGCCCACCCGCACCCTCGATCCATCGGCGATCTCCCTCTCAGTGCGGTAGGCCTCCGCCGCTATCCATCGCTGGGGTGTTCCCGACTCGAGCGCCTTGACCGCTCCTCCCAGCTCGTCCACGGCCTTCATGACCTCGCGGGCCCGGCGCTCCACCTCGCCGGTGAGCCACTCGACGTAGTAGGAGCCCGCCAGGGCGTCGACCGTGTCGGCGACCCCGGACTCGTGCGCCACGATCTGCTGCGTCCGCAGGGAGAGCGTGACGGCCTCCTCGGTGGGTAGTTCGTAGGCCTCGTCATAGCCCATCACGTGTACGGACTGCGCGCCGCCCAGCACCGCGCCCAGGCACTGGATGGTCGAGCGGATGATGTTGTTGAGAGGCTGCGCGGCGGTGAGGGTGGTTCCCGAGTTCCCGGAGAAGAAGCGAAGCCGTGCGGAGCGGGGGTCCTTGGCGCCGAAGCGGGTGGTGGCCGTGTCGTGCCAGAGTCTCCGGGCCGCCCTCAGCTTGGCGACCTCCTCGAACAGGTTCATCGTGGTGGCGAAGTGGAAGGAGAACCGGGGCGCGAAGGAGTCGAACGGGAGTCCTCGGGCCAGCAGTTCCTCCGCGTAGGCGATGGCGGATGACATGGTCAGGCCGAGCTCCTGGACCGCATTGCAACCGGCCTCCCTGGCGTGGTACCCGGTTATGGAGATCGGGTTGAATCGGGGCAGGTGTTCGGACGACCACTCGACGATGTCCGCCACGAGCCGCATGGACGCGGCCGGAGGAAAGATGAACGCCTTGCGGGCCAGGAACTCCTTGAGCAGGTCGTTCTGGAGCGTTCCAGACAGGTCCGCGTAGGAGGCGCCCTGGCGCTCGGCGGTCACCAGATAGAAGGCCAGGATGATCGGCGCCGTGGCATTGATGGTGAAGTTCACCGAGAGCTTGTCGAGGGGCAGACCGTCGAACAACGCTGCCATGTCGTCGGCGGTATCGACAGCCACCCCCACGCGGCCGACTTCGGCCCGGGCCATGGGATGCGAGGAGTCGTAGCCGAGTTGGGTGGGCAGGTCGAAGGCCACCGAGAGCGCCGTCTGGCCCTGTTCCAGCAGGAAGCGGAAACGATCGTTGGCGTCCTCGGCGCTGCCGTACCCGGCGAACTGGCGCATCGTCCAGAGGCGCCCGCGGTACATCGTCTCGTACGGACCCCTGGTGAAGGGCGGATGGCCGGGGAGGCCCAGATGTTCACCGGGCCGGAATCCCTCGACATCGTCCTGCGTGTAGAGGGGAGCGACCGGGATGCCCGAGTCGGTACGACGCTCGCCGGTCATGGGGCGACGCCGGCGGAGGCCTCGCGGATCATCCCGTCCACCACCTCATCCAGGGGGGATCCGACCGGGAACACTCGGGAGATCCCGATCCCGCGCAGCGTGTCGGCGTCCGCCTCGGGAATTGTTCCGCCGATGACGATCGGAACGTCGGCGATTCCCGCCTTGCCTCGTTCCTCCACCAGTTGGCGGCCCAGGGCGAGGTGGGCGCCGGACAGCACCGAGATGCCGATCACGTCGGCGCTCTCCTCGATCGCCGCGGTGATGATCTGCTCCGGTGATTGCCGGAGGCCGAGAAAGATCACTTCGGCGCCGGCATCCCGGAGGGCCATCGCGATGACCTTCACGCCGCGGTCATGGCCGTCGAGACCGGGCTTGGCCAGGAGGATCCGGGGCCTCCTCACTCCGTTAACTCCCCGTCGCTGATCACCACCTCGCCGTCGATCTCGAGGGTGGCGGCCGCCATCACGCAGTCGAGATGGGCGGTTGCGTCGACCGTCCCCCCGTAGGCGATGGAGTTACCGAGGGCTATGTGGGCCGTCCCCAGCGCCGACTCGGTCTCCATGGGGACCCCGCAGATGGTTCCGAGCGGGTTGAGGCCCATGGACACCTCGGCGAGGTTGCTCATCCGGTGGTCGTCGCATCGAGCGATCATCTCGAGGAGCCGCTTCCGGTGGGTGCCTTCCACGCCCACCATCCGTCCGTTCTCGAAGTGCATCACTACCGGCTCGGGGAGGGGTCCCTTTCCCATGAAGAGCAGGTCACCGTCGATGACGGCGACTCCGGACGTGGTCTCCTCGACCGGCGCGGTGCCGGCCTCTATGTCGGGTGGCGCCATGTACTGGCCGTCGGCCCTGGCGATCCCGTCCAGCACGCGTCCGGCCCTGTTCTGGATCGAGCCTCGCAGGTCGGTCCCGGCGAAGCTGGTGAGCCTGAACCCGGACCCGCGATCCCAGGCGTTTCCGACCTTGACGGCGACGGCTCGCTGGGAGTCGAAGTCGACGGTCATGGGGCCTCCCGAGCGGAAGGTGCCCAGCTCGACGCCGGGCATCGCCAGGTACCTGACCCCGGCCGCCGAGGCACGTTGGCGGGCCCGGCTCGATCCGATGAAAAGGCTGGTCAGCTCGATAGCGGCGCCGGCCGACAGAAGGGCGGCAGCCACCGCCGCGGGTGGCTCGGCACCCGGGATGAAGGGCATCGGCATGGCGGCAATGACAGGAACGGCCCTCCGGGACGACACCCCATCCACGAGCCCGGCCACGACCTGCGCGTCCGTGCCCTCGTCGGTCAGCAGCAAAACCTCCTCACCGGGCCGTACCCGGAGGCACGAGTCGAGCACGGTGTCGAAACCCGGGTACTTCATGCCGAGAGAGCCAATGCTGCGAACGCGGCGTAGACCTTGGCGGCGTCATGTATGTCGGCGACGGAGAGGTTCTCGTCGGCCGCGTAGACAGGTTCGCCTCCGGGACCGAAGATCACCGTCTCGACCAGAGGCCCGAAGCTGGAGGTGTCGCCCAGCCAGCCCTCGACCCGCATCGACGGCTCCTGCCCCGGCCGGGCGGCGCGGACAGCCTCCCGAATCAGGGTCACCACCTCCGAATGCCGATCCACGAGATGGCCGGGCTTCTCGTCGGCGAGCACCACCTCGGCTCTGAACCGGGGATCCCTTTCCACCGCGGCGGCCAGGGCCCGGTCGATCTCGGCCCGGACCGTCGCCTTGCTGACACCCGGCTGGGGCCGGCAGTCGACCCGGATCACGCACTCGTCGGGGATCATCGACGGGCCGCCCGGGGGTAGCCCGCCGTAGATCCGGCCGGGGGACATGAACGTTTCGCTTCCGAACATCTCCGCCACCCAGGGCTCCAACCGAGGCTCCAGCCGGGAGGCGTCCAACTCGATGACCGCCAGCGCGGCCAGGTAGTTGGCGTTCACGGCGTCGTACTTGTGGCAGGTGTGGGCGGAGCGCCCGTAGACATGGATGTCGAAGTAGTACCGGCCGCGGTGGCCCAGGCAGATGGTGCTCTCGCTCAGCTCTCCCAGAACGCACAGGTCGGCCGGGTGGGCCTCGAAGTATGCGATCGACCCCCGCTGGTCCCCCATGTGGTCCGACACCGCCGCGAACGCGGCTGTTCCGGAGAGCGGAAGGCCGGCCTCCGTGAGCCCTGACAGCGCCGCGATCTGGCAGGCCAGGGCACCCTTCATGTCCATGATGCCGTGGCCGTAGACGCGGTCGTTGACGAGATCGCCGGAGTACGGTTCAGCGACCGTCCAGCCATGCGAAACCGGCTTGGTGTCGAGGTGGCCGGTGAGCACCACCCTCCGGCCCGGACCGAACGAGAGCTCCCCGATCGCGTTGGGGCGGTCGGCCAGGACGGGCTGGAGTTCTACCTGCTCGAACCCGAGATCCCGGAGCGTGCCGGCGATGAACTCCGCCAAGGGTCCCTCCTCGCCCAGGACGCTCGGGATGCGCGACACCTCCCGGCAGAGATCGACGGCCAGATCGAGGTCCACCGATTCGATCGCCGTCCGGGCTATCGCGTCGGTGCCCATCCGTCTCCTCTCCCGCCGGCGAGACCGCTCTGGATCATCCGGACGATGGGTCCTCGAGGGGCAGTGAAGGGTCATTCGCCCATTCGCCCATCGAGGCGTCGTAGATCGAAACCTGCTCGACACCCAGGAGCGAGAGAGCGAAGGCCGTGCTGGCGGCGGAGATGCCTCCTCCGCAGTAGGCGATCTTCCGGCTGGACCCGGTCTCGAGTGCGGGGGCAGCCCGGCTTCGCAACTCATCGATGCCGGCATAGGCGTGGGTGTCGCCATCCACGAGGGAACCTGCCGGCACGTTGACGGCGGTAGGGATGTGGCCGCGACGCCTGTAGAACTGCAACGCTCCGTCGTAGTGGGCCGCGGGCAGCGCGTCGACGAGGGCGGTGTCTTCCTCCTCGATCGCGGCGAGCACCTCTTCTTTGCCGACGAAGGTACCCGGTCGGGGTCGAACGGTGAACGCGGCCTTCGGATGGCGCGGTGCCGGGTCAGTGGTCACGCGCCGGCCTTCCGCCTTCCAGCGCCTCAGCCCGCCATCGAGAACCCCGGCCTCGTCGAAGCCCATGGAGTGGAGCATCCACCACACCCTGGCGGCCCACATGTTCATGTCGAAGTCGTAGAGGACGACCCTGGTGCCCTCGCCGACCCCGACAGACTCCATGACCGACACGAACTGATCGGTGGACGGCATCATGAACTGGAGTTCCGCGGTCTGGTCGGCTAGTTCGGTCATGAGATCGACATGGACACTTCCAGGTATGTGCTCCTGATCCCATCGCTCCCGGCCGCTCTCGATGTTGAGCACGCCGCCCGGTCTCTCGAAGACCACCGAGCAATCGAGGATGCGTAGATCGGGGGCCGCCAGGTTCTCTTCGAGCCAGCCAGGTTGTACGAGCTTCTCCACCCCGAGCCTCCTTATCCGCGGTCGTCCGGAACGATAGATGATCACCCGTTAAGGCGTATCGCGTCCTCAGTCTGTCGAACCAACCGGTCGCGCGGTCTCGGCGTCAGCGCGAGATGCCCTGTCCCTGGGTGGGGATCACGGCCTCGGTGTCTATCCAGATCGACTTGGCCTGAAGGTATGCGTCCAGGGCCTCCTCGCCCAGCTCACGGCCCCCGAAGCCCGACATCTTCTGGCCGCCGAACGGGACGGCGACGTCGAACATGCCGTAGGTGTTGATCCACACCGTGCCGGCTCGCACCGCGTCGGCGAACTTCAGCGCTTTGTTGACGTCGGATGTCCACACCCCGGAGGCGAGGCCATAGCTGACGTCGTTGGCCAGCGAGATGAGTTCGTCCCAATCGGAGAACCGCAGGATCGACACCACGGGTCCGAAGATCTCCTCCTGGGCCACGGTCATGTCGTTGGTCACCCGGTCGATCACCGTGGGCTCCAGGAAGTACCCGCTCTCGAGACCCTCCACGGTGGCGTAGCGACCGCCGGCCACGATGTCGGCGCCCTCGTCGCCGGCGACGGTTACGAAACCCCTCACCGTCTCCCGGTGGGACGCCGACACCAGGGGACCCATCTGGGAGTCGGGGTTCAGGCCCTGGCCGAGGCGCACGCCCTTTGCCTTCTCGGTCAGTTCCTCGGCGAAGTCGTCGGCGATCGAGTCCTCCACGAACAGCCGGGATCCGGCCACGCACGCCTGCCCCTGGTTGAAGAAGGCTCCTCCGAACGCGCCCGCCATGGCGGCTTCCCGGTGGGCGTCCGCGAAGACCACGTTGGGGCTCTTCCCTCCCAGCTCCAGCGAGACACGTTTGAGGGAGGGAATGGCCTGCCTGAGGATCTCCTGGCCGGTACTGGTCTGACCGGTGAAGGCCACCTTGTCGATCCCCGGATGGGACACGAGCGCCCCTCCGACCTCGGGACCGGGACCGGTCACGATGTTGATCACCCCAGGCGGGATCCCGGCCTCGTTCACCAACTCCGCGAAACGGAGCGTGGTGAGCGGCGTCCAGGTGGCGGGCTTCCCCACGACGGTGCAGCCGGCTGCCAGCGCCGGCCCGAGCTTGTAGATGATTTCCAGCAGCGGGAAGTTCCATGGTGCTATGGCCGCCACGACGCCGATCGGCTCCCGCTTACGAATGCTGACGAACCCGGGAATGCTGTTCGGGAGTAGGTCGCCATGGATCTTGGTGGCCCAGCCCGCGTAGTAGCGGAGTATCTCGATCGACAGGGCGATGTCGACCAGTTCCGCCTCCCACAGGGGCTTTCCGTTGTCGAGGACTTCGAGAACGGCGAACTCGTCCTTGTGCTCGTCCAGCAGGTCGCCCAGACCCCAGATGAGCCGCTGGCGCTCCGTGGGCGCCATGTCGCGCCAACCGTTCTCGAAGGCATGTGTCGCCGCCTCCACGGCCTGGTCCACCTGGTCAGGCCCGGCGACCGGTATCTCGGCGAGAACCTCCCCGGTGGCGGGGTCGGTGGTCTGGAATGTATCGACTCCGTCCACCCATTCGCCGCCGATGAACAGACGCTTGGGTCGGGTCAGGAAGTCGAGGCTGGGGCGTTCTATGACGGTCATGTTCCGGTTGCTCCCCTCTTAGGCGGGTGCTGAAAAAGACGAGGGTGGGTTGGTCCGTGACGTTTTGACCTGGGGCTTCGTTTCCGGATATCGGGCCAACTGGACATTTTTCAGTACCCTCCTAGGCCAGGGTGAGAATCTGGCGGCCGAGCACCCGCCGTTGTCTCAGGTTCTCCAGTGCATCGGCCGCTCCGTCGAGCGGGTAAGTGGCGGCCACCGGCACCGAGATGTGCCCGCCCGCGGCCAGGCGGATGGCGTCGGCCAGATCGCGAACGGTGGCGGCGACCGTGGAGACCCAGACCGTCTCCGGCAGGATGAACTCGATCGGATGTACCTCCAGCGACTCGCCGGTGTAACCGGTGGACACGAACCGGCCGTGCTTGGCCAGGGAGCGGAGGCCGGCCAGCATGGTCTTGGTCGTTCCGACCAGCTCGAAGAACAGGTCGGTACCGCGGCCTTCCGTCAACTCACGGATCCGGTCGGGCAGGTCGTCATAACCGGCGGCATCGGGCACCACGACCCCTCCGGAGGCGCCGTACGACTTCGCCATCTCCAGCTTGTCCTCGGTGTCGGCGACGGCGAGGACCCGGGCGCCGGCCAGTACGGCGACCTGGAGGATCATCGAGCCGACCCCGCCTATGCCGTTCACCACGGCCGTGTCGCCCACGCTCATGTTCGAGAGCCGGGCCGCATGGACTGCGGTCATACCGGCGCAAGCCAGGACGGAGGCGGTTCCGAAGTCCACGTTGTCGGGAAGCGCCACCAGGTTGCGGGCGGGAGCGCTGATGTACTCCGCATACCCTCCGTCGAGGTTGAAGCCGAACTGCCCGGGCTCGTTGTCGCAGATGTTCTGGCGTCCGACCAGGCACTGCTCGCAGGCGCCGCAGAAGATCTTGTTGTAGACAGCCACCCGGTCGCCGACCGACACGGTCGATCCGTCCCCGACCTCGACCACCACTCCGGCCGCCTCATGCCCCACGGTCATGGGGTACTCGTCGGGCTGGATCATCCCTTCGAGAACATGCAGATCGGTGGCGCACACCCCCGCCGCATGGAGCCGGACCAGGGCCTCGCCGGATCCCGGAGATCGTCTCTCCACATCGTTCACGTTCAGGCTCAGGTCTTCGTGAACCTGCGCGGCCTTCATCGTTGGCATGCTGCTGACCTCCGTACGTGCTGCTGACGTGAGTCCTCTACCGCGCCACGGACCTACCGTCCAGGCCGATCGCGCCATGGCTCGGCCATCTAAGTTAGCTGCATAGGGGTGCAGCCTGCGACCGGTTTCCGACCTTCCTCCCCCGGATCCCGGCACGGGTATCGGAGTTCACACGACACCGTCCGTGGTGGCGCGAAGTGTTCCCAGGATTGCGGATGGATCACCGATCTCCGGTGACCCGGGGTCGATCGGCGCGGGGACCCGCTTCCGGATCCTGCAGGTTCCATGCTGCCAGGAAGTCAGGGAAGCCGGAGCGGGTCCGCCGCGACGATAGGTCGATCAGGCCAGTTCTACGTTCAGCGGTACCGGGTTGCTGAGCGTGTGCCCGACCGGGGAGCTGTTGACGACCTTGTCGTGAAGGGCGGCAAGTTGCTCCTCCGTGGCGTCGGAGTCCAGGTGGACCTTCACCGACAGGCCCCCGTAGCCGGCGTGGCCGGGCTTCAGGCCCAGGAACGTATGCAGGTCCAGATCGCCGCTGACTTCGATCTTGAGGTCGTTGATCTCGACTCCGGCCGCCGAGGCGTTGGCGGCGTATCCGACCGCCAGGCAGTTGCCCAGCGCTCCGAGCACCTGCTCCGCCGGATTGGGGGCGGTGTCGGTGCCGCCGAGGCCGGCGGGCTCGTCGGACGGGATCGGCTCGAAGTCCCGGATCGAGACCTCGGAGCGGAAGGCGCCCGTCCAGTTCACGGTGGCCTGCCACTCCGTCTGGCCCTGCTCCGGGTCCTCCGCCACGGCGGCGACGAGGGCGCCGACCGCCTGCAGATCTACGTCGTTGAGTTGCTGTTCGGTTGTGGTAGTCATCGATGTCCTTTCGTTTGTCGTGCCCCCGTCCGGGTGCGGGTCGACACTCCGGAAGGGCTGGTTCGTGATGCCGGTGTTCGCTCTCGGGTGGTGGCGATCAGCGGGACAGGCCAGGCTGTCCCGGGCTACTCACCCGAGAGCACGGACAGGCGCGCATGGCCCAGACGGGGAAGGCGCGGGCCGGCATCGGGCCGAAGGGGGTTCGGTGAAGGGACATGGTCAGCGGCTCTCCTTTGTCGTTACGCGCTCCGTAGTGAGCGCCGACAGCGGAGTCCGCCGCAGGCTGCCTCATCGATCAGGCATTGGCACCGAACGGATCGGTTGCCGCGGTTTCACAGGGCCTGTCCCTCCACCGCTCTTGATAAGCGCGTTGTTGACGGGATGTTTGCACCCACCCCTGCTGGTGTCAAGGCGGGGCCGGATCTGTCTCAGCCCCGGAGACCGGTCCTCACACCTTCGACTCGCGACGGAGCACGAACATCCATGTCAGGAGGCCCGACAGCAGGATGAGGACCAACGAGGTAATGCCCACCTCGGCGAAGAATCCGTCCTCTGCGGCACTCCATATCCTCGTGGCCAGAGTCTCGAATCCGATCGGGGCGAGTAGCAGTGTGGCCGGTAGTTCCTTGAGGGTGGACAGCAGGACCAGGCCTCCTCCTGTAACCAGACCCGGCGTCACCAGCGGTAGGTCGACGGAAAAGAAACGGCGGCGGGCGGATACCCCGAGGGTGCGGGCGGCGTCTTCGTAGCGCAAGGGCACGTCTCTTATCGCCGCCTGGGTCGCTCTCATCGACTGGGCGCCGAAATGCAGCACGTAGCCCAGCACGAGCAAGGGGAACGTCTGGTACAGGGCCGCCAGCGGGCCGGGCGCCCGGATGGCCCAGAAGACGATCGCCAGCGCGACCACCAGTCCCGGTAGGGCGAAGACGGAGGTCACCGACGCGGCGGCCGAACTCGACACCCAGTTTCTACGCCTTGCGGCCGCGTAGGCCACTGGCAGCGTGACGGCCACCGCGCACAGCCCGGCGATAACCGAGGCGACAGCCGAGTTGAGAATGGGCCGGACGAGAAAGCCGAGCCCGTCTCCGATGCCCGAATAGCCGACCCCGATCGTGGTCGAGCCCCGTAACACCCAGAGCGTGAACACGGCGACGGGGGCCACCAGGGCCACGCCGACCACCCCGCCGGCGAGCACTGCGGCCGGGGCCGCCGACCTGCGGAGCCGGTACCGCACCTGCTCCCTCCCGACTCCCGTGCCGGGTTGTCGGTCAGGTGAGGCTCTCCGCTCGATCAGCGCCACGATCAGCGCTAGGACGGCCAGCACCAGCCCGAACGTCAGGGAGGTGGCTCGGTCGAACAGGCGGGAGGAGAAGATGGCCCTGGCGATGGTGTCGTAGCGCATCAGCGCCACCGCACCGAAGTCGCTCAGCCCGTAGAGGAACACCAGCATGGTTCCGGCCACCACCGTGTCGCGGATGTTCGGCAGGACCACCCGGATCAACGTACGTCCGGGGCGGCTGCCCAGGAGCCGCGCCGCTTCCTCCTGCGTGGCGACCGTGGTGGAGAGACGCGCCAGGACGGGGAGGTAGACGTAGGGATAGCTGAGCGCTGTCAGGACGATGAACGCACCCCAGAACCCTTCGATCCTGGGGATGAAGGGCACCAGTCCTCCCCGACCGAAGGCCGACAGCAGGGCGGTGGCGCCCACGAAAGAGGGAATGACCAGCGGTAGCGGCAGCACCACCCGCCAGAACCGCCGCGCCACCAGGTCCGTGCGGGCTACGAGCCAGGCAAGCGTGGTTCCGAGGATCATGCAGGACACGGCGGTAGCCGAGGCGATCAGCAGCGAGTTGCGAAGTGGCCGCAGGGTGCGCTCGCCGAGGACGGTCGTCCAGAAGTCCCCCCCGAGGTGCAGCGTTTCCCACGCCAAATAGCCGATGGGGAAGAGGAAGAGAAGGCCCGATAACGCCACCGCCACCAAGAGGCCGGGGTGCTGGTTCCGGCGCCGGGCTATGGCCGGAGCCGCGGTGTCAGAAGGACTCGAGCCCGCTTTCATCGATCAGTTCCTTGGTCCGCTCCAGCCCGCCTCCGAGCCGATCGAAATCGTAGGTGGCGACACCCAAGCTCGAAAGAGGGGGCAGTACGGAGGATGGTGCCACACCGGCCGCCAATGGGTACTCGAAAGCCTGCTCGCTGAGGAAACGCTGGGCCTCCTCGCTGAGCATGAACTCCACGAGTTGATCGGCCAGTTCGGGGACATCGGTGGTAGAGAGCACCCCGATCGCCGTGACGATCAGCAGGGAGCCGATGTCGCGGTCGGGGAAGTAGTAGTTCTCCGAGGCTACGCCCGGATCCTCGGCCTTGGCGCGAAGGTTGTAGTAGTGGTTGACGAGGCCCATGGGGACATCACCCCGGCCCACGGCCTGCACGATGGCTGTGTTGTTGGCGTAGGCGCGGGCATCGTTGGCCTCCAACGCCGTGAGCCACTCCAGAGCCACTCCATCGCTGTGGACCTCCCGCATGGCGGTCACGAAGTCCTGGAACGAACCGTTGGCGGGCGCCACCCCGACTCGCCCGCGGAACCGCTCGTCGGTCAAATCGAAGACGGAGGCGGGAAGCTCGGCGGGATCCACGAGATCGCGGTTGTAGACGATGACGCGGACCCGGCCCGACATCCCCACCCAGAGACCTCCGGCATTCCGGAACTCCCCGGGGACCGCCTGGAGAGCGTGCTGGTTGATGGGCCGGAGGCGGCCCTCCCCGGCCAGGTAACCCACCGCGCCCGGGCTCTGGGAAATGAACACGTCCGCCGGGTTCCGATCCCCTTCCTGGTTGATGAGCAGAGCCAGGTCGGCCGACTCTCCGTACCGGACCGCGACCTCGATGCCGGTAGCTTCGGTGAAGTCCTCGAGGATCGGCCCGATCAGGTTCTCGGTCCGACCCGAGTACACCGTGATCGTCTCGTCCCCACCCCCACAGGAGACCCCCACCAATCCAAGGACCATCACCACTGCCGCAACTGCAGATCGTCTCACTCCTGTCCTTTCGGTCTTCGGGGGCTGTCGAGAGCATACGATCGACCAACCCATGGGAGAGTAGGTAGACTATAGGATAGATATCAAGGCTCCCAAAATTAGAATATTAGGGTACCCTTATATCATTCATCTCCGTTCGGCTCCTGGCGGGGCGGGGAGATGGAGTCATTGGGGTGTTGGCACCAGGTACCGCAGGGCCGAGGCACAGCCGAGTAGGGTCCGTCCCTGTGTTCGATGCTCTGTACCACCGGCGAAGTGACCGGCCATCCCTGCTGTCTCAAGGTGGTGCCGCGTCGGTACCGGATGGGCCTTGCCCATGATCGGATGGATACTGGGGATCCTGCTGGCGGTATGGATAGTTGTTCTGATCGGGGTCATGTTGTTCGGTATCTGGTCCATGATCCAGAAACGGCGCAAGAAGTGAGGCGCTGATCGCCCATCGAGGCGGCGCGTTCATGATGAAGCGGACTATTGCGGCTCGGGGCGTCCGGCGGTGGGGGGATCGACGGGCCGGAGGCTTGGGCGCCGTCGCGCTGGTGCTGGCCGTCACTCTGGTCATACCACCTGGGGCCGCGTACGGCGCGCCGGCGGATGGGTCAGCACCGGTGGCCCAGGCGGAGAGGGATCGGCTGGCGAGGGAGTTCGCGGCCGTGCTCTCCCTGCGAGAGGCTCCCGACTCGATGTGCCTCTCGGTGATGCTGGATGGCGATCCGATCTTCGAGTCGCGGTCCGGGACGGCTTTCACCCCCGCGTCCTTGATGAAGGTGGCCACTGCCGCGGCCGCTTTCGAGGTGATGAGCCCGGACGAGGTCTTCACCACGGAAGTGTTCGTCCGGACCGAGGACCTCGAGTCGATCGCCGACGGAGTCCTGACGGGCGACGTGTACCTGGTCGGGCAGGGCGATCCCGTGCTGTCCACGCCCCGTTACGTCAACCGCTACGAGGTGCCGGTGGCCCACACCGACATAACGGGCCTGGCCAACCAGGTGATGGACGCCCTCTCCGCCCGTGGTATCAGGCGGATCGAGGGCCGGCTGGTGGGGGACGAGTCCTGGTACCCCGACAGGGAACGCGACTACTCCGGGGAGGTCCTGGCCGGCGAGGCGGACCCGGTGTGGAAACGCTCCTTCGTGACCGCCAACCACTCCGGACCACTGTCGGCCCTGCTCCTCAACAGCGGGTTCTCGCGATATTCCAGCTCGGTATTCTCCGCGGGCCGCCGCCAGAGCGTGCGAGCGGCACAGCCCGCCCAGCACGCCGCTTCCGTGTTCGACGACTTCCTCGAGGCACGGGGGATGGTGATCACGCGGCGGCCTGTAGCGGGCGTGGCGCCGGTTCCGAGCGAGCGGACCATGCTCGGGGCGGTCGATTCTCCGCCCCTCTCCGAGATCGTGGCTCGCATGCTGACCCGTTCCGACAACACCATCGCCGAGATGCTGCTCAAGGAGATCGGCCGTCGGGGCGGGGGCTCGGACCGCGCCTCTGCCGTGGCCACCGTTGACGCCATCCTGCGTGGCAAGCTCGGCTCGGCGGCGGACAGGTTGCTGATCGCCGATGGCTCGGGCCTGTCCTACTCCAACCGCCTCACGTGCGAGGCTGTCGCCGGATTGCTGGTGGATGCGGGTCCTGGCTCGCCGCTGGTGGAGGGCCTGGCTGTGGCGGGCGAGACGGGAACTCTGAGGAACTGCCACCCGGTCCGGTCCAGGGGAAACGAGGACCAACTCCTCACAGTGAAGGCCAAGACGGGCAGCCTGGACCATGTGATCGCCCTGGCCGGGACGGCCGTGGCGGCCGGCGGCGAGATGATCACGTTCTCGATGATCGCCAACAGATCCGACATCATCCTCCTCGGATCCTGCAACCGTCTCCGCAGGACGCTCCTGAACGCCGCCGCCAACTACACCTACGGTCCCGCCGGGCCGGGCATTCCCGTCCATGCGGCAGATCGCGCCGCGCTCGTAGCGTTGTTCAACGGCACGGGCGGGGACGGCTGGTTCAACGCGTGGGGCTGGAAGACCGGCGCGCACCCGAGCAGATGGCACGGTGTGGCCACGGACTCCGAGGGACGGGTCACCGGAATCGACCTGAGCGGCCCGTTCGGCAACGGCTTAACGGGGTCGGTACCTGAGGAGGTCGGCCGGCTGAGCGAACTCGTCCGCCTCGATCTCTCCGGCAACGAAGTGTGCGTGCCCCGGTCCATGGTCGAGAGCCTGCCGAGCACCGGGGTCGGGACCTGTGCAGTGTTCGTAGACGCGATGGGGAACACTCATGAGGCCGCGCTGGAAGCCCTGGCCGAGAGGGGGATCCTGGACGGCACCGAATGCGCTGACGACCGGATCTGTCCCAACGACGCGATCGAGCGATGGGCCATGGCGGTGTGGCTGGTGCGGGCGATCGACGGCCGCGAGCCACTCGCGGTCTCCACGTCGAGGTTCGCCGATGTGGACACGGATGAGTGGTGGCTTCCCTACGTGGCGCGGATGGCGGAACTCCGCATCACCCGGGGATGCGAAGTCGGGCCGCCACGACGTTTCTGCCCTGACCGCCCGGTTACACGGGGTGAGATGGCGTCGTTCCTGGTGCGCGCCCTTGACCTCGGAGCCGCCCCGCCGGCAGGATTCGGTGACACCGGTGGAAGCGTCCACCGGGCAGACATCGACGCCCTATGGGCGGCCGAAATCACCACCGGATGCCAGGCGAGTCCCCTCCGCTACTGCCCCGCCCAAGCGGTCACCCGAGCCGAGATGGCAACGTTCCTCGCCCGATCTCTCGGCCTCGGCTAAGCACCCGTAACCGGCTGGTGGAGCGGAGGGCACCTGCCCCTCGCTGTGGGTGCGGTGGGAGCGTGATCGTTCGGTACCCTCCTGCCACCCCGCGTGACGAACAGCAGAGGGAGGACAGATGACCGGACATCTCAACGACCACCTGGTCGCAGAATGGTTGTTGCTCCGTTGAGCGGGGTTGCCATCGTCTCGGGGGGAGGCCGCGGGATCGGGGCCGCCGTCTGCGTGAGGCTCGCCGACCGGTTCCGGGCCATCGGAGTGATCGACCTTGACCGGGGTCCGGCCGAGCGGGTAGCCACGGATCTGCGGGCCGCCGGGAGAGTCGCCGAGGTACGGGCCGTCGACGTCACAGACGTGGCGGCCGTCCAGGAAGCAGTGGATAGCCTCGTGACCGCAATGGGGGGTCTGGACACCGTGGTGGCGGCAGCCGGGAACCAGGTCGGCGCAGAGATGGCGGATATGTCCGTGGCGGTCTGGTCCTCCGTCCTGGATGTCCACCTGACCGGATCCTTCGCCATGGTCAGAGCCTCCCTTCCCGCCTTGCGACGGTCGTCCAGCCCGAGCGTGGTGCTGGTCTCCTCGGTCGCCGCCCGCGGGATAGTCGGACATGCCAACTACGGAGCGGCCAAGGCGGGCATCATGGGTCTCACCCGTTCCCTGGCCAGGGAGCTAGGGCCGGAGGGCATCCGGGTCAACGCAGTGGCGCCCGGCTTCATCGACACCCGCATGACCCGGGACGGGGCCGGACACAGAGGCCTCAGCTGGGAGGAGTTCGCTGGGCCTGCTGCGGCCGCATCGGCACTGGGACGGATCGGCCAACCCGAGGAGGTGGCCTCGGTCGTCGACTTCCTGGCGAGCCCGGACAGCAGCTACATGACCGGCCAGATCGTCTACGTAACGGGCGGCATTTGACCCGGGCCCATCCTCGTGCGTGGTCCAGCCCGGTGCCGATCTCCTGGGGCGGAAGGGGCTGGAATGCCTGGTTCAGGCCCGTTATACCTGTCAATGAGTACGAGGCTCGGAGGTGCTCGGCGTATTAGGCGGTGACGAAGCCTCTGCTCTTTTATGTACAGCGGAACGGCACGGGACCAACGGGCACCAAGATGAGCGAGTCCTTGACTGAAGTCGGACATGCCTCGACGGGTTAGGGTCCGTCAAGCCCTTCGGATTGTTGAGGGGGATGGCTGGGTACTGGCGCGGACGCGTGGCAGCCACAGACAGTACCGGCATCCCGTGAAACCAGGAACCGTCACCATTCCCGGCCATATGAACGATCAATTACATCCGAAGACATGGAAGAGTATTCTCAAGCAGGCAGGACTCGAACAGGAGCCCCTATGAAGTTGCGGTATGCGGTGGTGTACGAGGCCGGCACGCGCAACCTCTCGGCATACGCCCCTGACCTGCCAGGATGTGTTGCTACCGGCGGGAGTCTTGACAAGATCAGACAGAACATGCGCGAAGCGATGACCCTTCACTTGGATCTCATCCGGGAGCACGGCGAGCCTCTTCCCCAACCCATGACGTCAGTAGGTGAGGCCATCGAGGATTATCGTCGCTGTCACGAAGAGTCCGATGAACAGCCGGAGAACAGCATTCTCGAGTCGTCCGCGATCGCGGAGTTCATCGAAGTCGATACATCTCCGGGTGCCCTGGCGCGTGACTTTGGCCACATCTCCGGCGATGTACGACGGATCGCCTAGTACTCGAACTATGGCGTAGGGAATCGCACGACGTCTCCACGAAGGCACGGAAGTGGCGGAACTCCGCCAAACCGTTCATGCCGGCGGAGCCAGGGCGAGAGGCAATCAACTCCTCGACTGTGAGTGAAGGTCACAGGTCTGGAACGGCGAAGATCGCTCCCCCGAACAGGATGGTGGCCACCAGCAACGTCCAGACGATGTTGGCGCCCTGCCCGAGCAGGAATGCGGCGGCAGGGCGGCCCTGGTCCATCGACACCAGGTCGCGGAAGCGGGTCTCGAGGCCGATGCAGGTGAACGCGAGAGCGAACCACCAGGTGCGCAACTCCTTCATTAGAGCACCGGTCGAGTCCACCAGGTCGGGGCCGAGGACGAACGAGAACAGCAGCGACGCAGCGATGAACCCGAGCACGAACTTGGGGAACCGATCCCAGATCACCCGCGCCGTCGGTCTCGTGTCGCTCTCCTCACTGCCCCGGAATGCCCACCAGAGCGAGATGGCGAAGGCTGCCAAGCCGAGCAGGGCGTTCTGGGAGAACTTGACGATCACGGCTGCGTTCAGAGCCGAGTCCCCCAGAATCTCGCCCGCCGCGACAACCGCTCCCGAAGTGTCGATGGTCCCGCCCAGCCAGGCCCCGCCCACGATGGCGGGGATACCCAGAAGCTCCACGACCCACGGCATGACAACCGTCATCGGCACCGCCACGATGAGCACCAGCGAGGTGACGTAGGAGAGTTTCTTCCGGTCTCCGGCGATGGCGCCGCACGTGGCGATGGCTGCGGACACCCCGCAGATCGAGACCGCCGACGCCAGCATGGTCGCGAACTCGTCGTCCACCCGCAGCCGCCTCGCTATGCGGTAACAGAGGTACCACACCACCACGACCACGAGCAGGGCCTGGGCCACGCCGAGCAGACCGGCCTGGAGGATCTCACCGAAGACGATGCCGGTGCCCAGGATCACCAGCCCCGTCTTGATGTAGTACTCCGTGCGGATCGCCTCCCGCATCCAGGTAGGAACGGATCCCAGGTTGGAGATGAGCAGCCCGGCGGCCAGAGCCACGATCACGTAGCTGATCCCCCATTCCCTCAGAGCACCGTTCCCGGCGACGAGGCGGACGGCCCAGGCAACGGCGAAAACGGCCGGGAAGCCGATCAGATACTCCCGCGTGCTCCCTCCCATCAGGCGGATCCCCGCAGCCGATACCGCTAGCAGCAGGAGTCCGGTCAGCACGGCGGCGGCCGCGGCGGACCACGAGAAGGCATCCACTAGCTGTCCGGCGGACCACGAGAAGTCCGGGATGGCCGGCCTGATCCCCACCAGGACCACGAGTATGAGGGCGCAGCCCTGCCAGACCGAGACCCAGTCCTCGGTAGCGAACCTGGCGGAGCCGTCCCGGGAGTCGGTCATCGGGCCCTCCTCCTCGACTGAGCGCACACGGAAGCTAGTGGTCTGTCTGCGAAACAACCGGGTGCTCTGGCGGCCATCGGCGTCCCGTCGCTGCGTTCCGCTTCCTCAACGTACCGCTGCGGGTACGCCTTCGTCAGCGGGCCTTGCGAGGAACACCGCTGCCGACGCCATACCACACCGCCATTACACAGACAGACCACTAGCCGCGCCGGAAGGCAAGGCTACCCTCGCTCTTCGATGCCCTCCTCTCCCGGCCGATCGGGCCGGTCTCCCATCTTCTCCACGGCCCGGGGATCGCAGCCCGGCGCCTTCGGACCGGTCGAGTGGGCACTGCTCGCCGGAGTAGCCCTCATCTGGGGTTCGTCATACCTGCTCATCGACATCGGGCTCGACGCCCTCGAACCGGCAGTGGTCACCTGGGTGAGGGTCACGCTCGGGTTCCTGGTGATGACCGCCTTCCCGGCCGCTCGTCGCCCCGTAGACCGGGCGGATTGGCCGCGGATCACGGCGCTCGCGCTGGTGTGGACCAGCTTCCCGTTCCTACTCAGCCCCATCTCGCAGCAACACATCGACTCGGCCCTGGCGGGAATGATCAACTCTCTCATACCGATCTTCGCCGCATTGATCGCCATGGTGTTCCTGCGTACCCTGCCCGGCATCCGCCAGGTGTCGGGACTCCTCCTCGGGCTGGTGGGAGCGATCAGCCTCGCTCTTCCCGCCGCGTCGGAATCGCCGGCGGCGGCCTGGGGGGTCTTCCTGGCCGTGGTGGCGGCGGCCTTCTACGGGCTGGGACTCACCCAGGCGGTGCCCCTGCAGCAGCGGTACGGGGCTGCGGCGGTGATGTCGCGGGCCATGGGGATATCGTCGGCTGTCATCGCGCCCTTTGCCCTGGCCGGCTTGGGGGAGTCCACCTGGCAGGCGGGACCCGTGGTGGCGGTCACGATGCTCGGGCTCGTGAACACCGGGGTGGGCTTCCTGCTGATGGTGCTGTTCGCGGGGCGGGTGGGCCCGACTCGAGGGGGAGTGGCGATCTACTTCCTGCCGATCGTCGCCATCCTGCTCGGCACGGTCTTCCGCTCCGAGACCGTGCTCCCGATCCAATGGATCGGAACGGCGGTGGTGCTGTTCGGCGCTTGGCTCACCAGCCGCGGCGAGTCCTGACAGGGATCGCCCGGTACCCTCGTCCCTCCCATGCCGTCCCCGCCTTCCCGTAGTCCCGGTCGTAGACCCGTACTGTCCACCAGCCAGGGATCCCAACTCGGACCCTTCGGCCTGGTCGAATGGGCCCTGCTCACCGGGGTGGCCCTCATATGGGGTTCCTCCTACCTTCTCATCGAGATCGGCCTGGAGTCGCTGGCGCCGCCGACTATCGGTTGGGTGAGGGTGACGCTGGGCTTCCTGGTGCTGGTGGCCGTTCCTGTGGCCCGGAGGAGGGTCGACCGGAGCGACTATCCCCGCGTGGTGATACTGGGGTTCACCTGGGTCACCGTGCCCTTCCTGCTGTTCCCGATCGCCCAGCAGCACATCGACTCGGCCCTGGCGGGCATGCTGAACGCCCTCGTGCCCATCTTCAGCACCTGTACCGCCATCGTGCTGATGCGGTCCCTGCCCCGGCGCCGCATTGCGGTCGGCATCATCCTCGGCTTCGCCGGGGCGATCGTCATCAGCGTCCCCGCTATCCGTGGATCGACCGTAGGCGCGTGGGGGGTGTTACTGGTGGTTCTCGCCACGTTCCTGTACGGCATATCCATCAACCTGGCGGTACCGCTCCAGCAGCGCTACGGGGCTCCCGCCGTGATGATGAGGGCGATCGGAGTGGGGGCGGTCGCCACCGTGCCCTTCGGCGTGGCCGGCCTGGCCGGCTCGCACTGGAGCATGGGGCCGGTGATCGCGGTGATCGTGCTGGGGGTGCTCAACACCGGTGCGGCGTACGTGATCATGGCCTCGTTCGTGGGACGAGTGGGTCCTACCCGTGGGGGAGTGGCGATCTACTTCCTGCCGATCGTCGCCATAGTGCTGGGAGTGGCCTTCCGCTCGGAGGTGGTGCTCCCGGTCCAATGGGCCGGTACGGGGGTGGTGCTGTTCGGCGCCTGGCTAGCCAGCCGCCGCGAGGCGTGAGGAGTGACCTTCTAGTCGTCCCGTCCTTGCCAGCCGTCCCAGTGCGTGAACTCCGCGGCAGGAATCCTGGTGACGGGCTTGAAGTCGTCGGCGGGATACCCGAGCGGGATCAGGGCGATGATCTGGGTCTCCTCCGGCATCCCGAGCGCGATCTTGGCGTCCTCCTCGAGGATGTTGAGGGCCGTGGTGAGGCAGGTACCGAGGCCGAGGTCGCGGGCCGCCAGCATCAGGTTCTGGACGCAGGGCATGATGGATGTGTAGACCGCCTCGGTGCGGATGGCCTTGAGGACGCCGTATCGGGGCAGGTTGTGCTTGTCGAGGTTCATGGCCACGACGATGAGCACCGGGCTCTCCTCAAGGTGGTCGCGCAGGTAGACCGACTTCCTGATCATGGTCTTCTCGAAGGTGCGCTCATCGACCTCCGTACGACCCTGGCGGAGAGGGTGGTCCAGCAGGAACTGCAGGCCCTCCCGGTAGAGGTCGGCGAGTCGCTTCTTGAGTTCCGGGTCCTTGACCACGATGAACTCCCACGGCTGAGCGTTGTGGCCGTTGGGTGCCCAGGTGGCCGCGGTCAGGATGGTGCGGATGTCATCGTCGGACACCGGGTCCGGATTGAAGCGCTTGACGCTGCGCTGCGTCCGCATCGCCTCTAATACGTCCACGTATTCCTCCTCTCGGTCGCTCGACGCCCCCAGCACCCGCAACCTTAGGTTGAGAGTGAGGTCCAGCGCGCCGGGAGCCTTAGGTTGGGAGTGTGGCCGGGTGAAGATCCGTAGAGGCGGCTATGGAGCCTCATCGAGAACCGCGTTGAGGTATTCGTGCATCCTGTCCCGGGCGGCGTTCCCGTAGGCGTTGTCGTACAGGTCGAAGGCGTGCAGGCCGCCGGGCCAGAGGTCGAGCCGGGCGGGGTTGCCGGCGGCCTTCCAGCGGGCGGCCATGAACAGCGAGTCGTCCAGCAGCGGGTCGAGGGTTCCCACGGTGAACAGCGCCGGCGGCATTCCACCGAGATCGGCCCAGATGGGGGAGATGTCGGGGTCCGCGAGGTCCCGGTCTCCGGCGAACAACTCCACGAACCAGTCGATGGAGGACGTGTTCAGGATCAGTGGCTGGTCACCGAAGGCTCTCATCGACGGTGTTCCGCGCAGGTCGAAGGCCCCGTAGGTGAGAAGCGCCGCCCGGAAGGGGGTCAGGCCGTGGCGGTCCCGCATCCGCACGCAGGTGACGGCCGTGAGGTGCCCGCCCGCCGACTCCCCGCCGATCGCGACCAGTTTGTGCCCGAAGGCGTCAAGGGCGTTCCGGTGCAGCCAGAGGGCCGCGGCCTCGCAGTCGTCCGGACCGGCCGGGTAGGGGTGCTCGGGCGCGAGGCGGTAGGAGGTGGACACGGAGATCAGACCGGTTGCGTCCGCGAGAGCCGTCATCTGAGGGTCGTGATGGTGGGGTCCTCCCCACACCCAGCCTCCCCCGTGGATATGCAGGAAAACTCCCCGGGCCGCCCTTCCCTCCGGGCGGATTACCCGCAGCCGGATGGGGCCGCCGGGCCCGTCGATGGTGCGCACCGAGGCTCGCGGCGAGAGACGGGGAGGACCGATCAACGACCTGCCCTCCTCCCTGGCCTGGCGGCCCGCCGCGGCGCCCACTTCCCATACAGGTGGCGCGTGCCGGGTCTGGTCGGCTACCCATTCGTTGAAAGCCAGTACCTCGGCGGGTGCTTCTGAAGGGATATCGGTCATCGGCCAAAGGCTCCCGGTACGCGGTCACATCCAGGGGATTCGAGACCGCAACGTTACCGCGATGGGCGGGGGTGCGGCACCCACCATGACGGACCGTGGTATGGGACCTGGCCCCGGCTAGACGATCCGCCTCCGGCTCGCCCAGTTGGCGAGCTCGTAGCGGTTGCTCAGCTGGAGCTTCCTGAGCACCGCCGAAACGTGAGACTCGACCGTCTTGTGGCTGATGTACAGCCGGTGCGCCACCTGCTTGTAGGAGAAGCCGCGGGCGATCAGGCGCAGTACCTCCTGCTCGCGGCTGGTCAGCTGGTCCAGTTCGGGGTCCTCCGGGGCCGGGATGGTGGCGGCGAAGGTGTCCAGCACGAATCCGGCCAGCATCGGCGAGAAGACCGCATCGCCGGCATGGACCCGCCTGATCGCGTCTACCAGAGCCTCCGGGCGTATCGACTTGGTGACGTATCCACGGGCCCCGGCCCTGATCATGGCGATGACGTCCTCGGCAGCGTCCGACACGGACAGGGCGAGGAACTTCACCTGGGGGTGGGTCTGGAGCACGTTCTCCAGGATCGCGAGGCCTCCGCCTCCCGGCATGTGGACGTCCACCAGGGCCACGTCGGGGGGATCGAGCCGCAGGGCGTCGATGGCGTCGTCCACATCGCCGGCGGAGCCGATGAGCTCTATGTCGTGCGGATCGGACAGTTCCGTCCTGACTCCGGAGAGGAACAGCCGGTGGTCATCCACCAGAAAGACGCGGATCATCGGGGCTCTCCTCCCAGATACAGATGGACTTCGGTACCTTCCCCCGGCGTCGACGAGATGGTGGCGGTGCCGCCCTTGCTCTCCATCCGGCCGACAATGGACGCGGCGATTCCGTGCCGGTCTCCGGCCACCGCGGTGGGGTCGAACCCGACGCCGTGGTCGGAGATCCAGACGTCCGTTGCATCCCTACCCACCTCGGAGTAGACGGAGATTCGATCGGTGCCCGAGTGCCGGGCGGCGTTGTTCAGCGACTCACCCGTGGCCGCGATGATCGCCCTGACGTCGTCATCCACGGTGCGGTCACCCACCGTGACCAGTTGGACCCGGACGTCGAAGGTGTGTTCGACTCTGTCGGCCTCCTCCTGCAGGGCGGCGGAGAGCAGTTCCGGATCGTCCGCAGGCCTCGTGTCGTAGAGCCAGCGTCGTAGCTCCCTCTCCTGGACCCGGGCCAGCGTCACCATCCTTCGCGAGTCGTCGGTCCGCTGGATGAGGGCCAGCGTCTGGAGTACCGAGTCGTGGAGGTGGGCGGCCATGTCGGCCCGTTCCTCCTGGCGGATGCGCTTCCGGCGCTCCGCCCCCAGATCTGCCCCCAGTTTCCATACCCACGGTCCGAAGAGCACGACCATGCCGACTCCGGTGATCAGCACCGCCAGCAGTACGGTTCCGACGGCGGGAGCGGCCACATTGGCAAGGATCGACACCCCGGCCAGCGCCAGCAAGATCCCGATCACCGTGCGCGCCCGGAACCTTCCGCTCTGCGGATCGAACAGTCCGAGGATGGCCGAGCGGGGATCGATGTCACCCCTGTCCATCAGGAAGGCGATGCCGAAGCTCAGAGCCAGGCCCGGCCAGACCCAACCGTCTCCGCTCCAGATTCCCAGGCTGCGCAGCAGCAGCAACGAGCCGATGAACATCAGGACGTATGCCGCCCGCCTCTCCCCGTCCGCCGCGGGTGCAGGGTCCCGTTGGTCGGTCTTGTCCAGGGTCAGCGCCCAGAGCACCAGGTAGAGGAGTATCCCCAGTCCCCATACGAGCGCGAGAACCAGGAAGGCGGCGCGGACGTAGAGGTCGAGGATGCCGAGTCGATCGGCGATCCCTCCGGCCACGCCGGCCACCAGTCGGCTCCGTTCCCGGCGTGCCGGCAGTGCCGTGCCCTCCAGTGCGGTATGGCTTCGCATGAGGCTTATGTTGGCATCGTCCGGTTGCCGTTCGGGCCCGGAACCGGAGATATACCCCCGGCCGGCGGCCGGTCTGGGGGATGTTTCAGGGTGATACCCCACAGACTCAGGGTCCGGAATGATGGATGATACGGGTATGACGAACAGCAGACACGCATCGCTCCACAGACCCGGCGAGGGTCGCTGGATTGCAGGGGTGGCGCTCGGAATCGCTCACCGCCTGGGCATCGAGGCTTGGATCGTCCGGGTGGCCTTCATCGTCCTCGTGACCGTCGGTGGTGTCGGCATCTTCCTCTACGCGGCAGGCTGGATCCTGATCCCGGATGAAGGCGAGACGGAGTCGATCGTCCGGGGATGGTCCGGCAGGCCCTCGGCGCGCCGGTGGGTGGGCGTCATCCTCATCGCTCTCGCGGCGATCGTGCTGCTCGCCGAGACCAGGTGGGTGAGGGGTGAGCTTGTGTTCGCCCTCGTCCTCCTGGGGATCGGAGTGTTGCTGTACCGCGGCGACCTGAGTTCGCCGGAACGACAGAGTCCGGATGCCGAAAATGTCCCGCAGGCGGCGCCTGCCGACCAGGTCGAAGAGCCTGGGGCCGGCCCTCCCTCCTCCTCCTTGCCCGCCGGTCCCGCGCCGGCGCCGCCGCGGGATAAGTCCCACCTCGGTCGCGTGACGGTCGGAGCCGCCCTGATCTCGTTGGGAATACTCGGGTTCCTGGACGGAGTGGTGCCCGGGTTCAATCCGACCTTCCGCCACTACATGGCGTTGCTGGTAGCGGTGGTGGGTCTCGGGCTGGTGATAGGCGCCTGGTTCGGCCGAATCGGCGGTCTCGTTGCCTTGGGCATCGTGCTCGTGCCGGTGGTGGTGGTGTCGCTCGTGTCGGACAAGGTTGAGTTCAGCACGATCGATAACGGACCGGTGGTGCTGGTGTCGTTCCCATCGGATTCGGCTGGGTTCAGCACGTCCGCCGGAGACGGCTACCACCGTCCGGCCGGAGTAGACGAGATCCCTGATGCCTACCGTCTCGGTTTGGGGAGCCTGCTGGTCGACCTGAGGCAGGTCGACTTCACGGGCAGGATGGTCCAGGTCGAGGCCGAGGTCGGCATCGGTGAACTGACCGTCCTCCTGCCCCAGGACGTCGCCGCCGACGTGTCCGGACGGGTCGGGATCGGATCGATACGCACCTGGGACCATCGCGGCAGCACCTCCAGGCAAGGGATCGGAATAACGTCCGACTATGTCTGGGATGGCGCCCACGGAATGATCATCCTCGATGCCAGCGTGGGGTTGGGTGAGATCAAGGTCCGGACGCTTCCCGGAGTGACAAGGCCGTCGACAACGGTGAGCGTGGGGGACAGCCGATGAAACGCCACCCCTTCAACGTTTTCTCGTTCGGGTTCGGGATGGTGCTGATCCTGCTCGCGGTCGGGCTGGTGGTCCCCAACGACCTCAGCGATGAGTTCAGCAGTATCGCCACTGCCCGGTGGCTCCTGCCCTTGGCCCTGGTGCTGGTGGGAGTCTCGATGCTCAGCTCTCTCTTCCGCCGCGGCGAGACCGAGGCCGAGCCCGACCCGGTAGCGGCTACCGACGGAACGCTCCGGGATGATGAGCCTGAAGAAGCCGAGACAGAGTCTGCTGCCGACTGAACGGCGGGATGGCCGGATTCATCCGGTCCGGATCACAGTTGCTCTCGCTGCCAGCCCAGGTTGGAGAGGAGCACGATCCCGGTCCCGACCAGGAGGGCCTGGGGGTTGGCTATGGAGACATCGGCGAACAGCCACAACCAGAGCATCTGGAACACGGGCGAGAAGAACATGATCCTCTGGACGCTCAGGCTCGAGGTCACGTAAAGGGAGTACCGGTGGCTGAGGGCACCGGCCGCGTTGAACACACCGGTCGCGGTCAGGAGGCCCACCATGTTCCATGTGACGTCGAAGCTGTCGCCGGACGGCGGGAAGAACAGGAAGCTCCCCACCAGGGTCAGTGGTAGGGCGAGAGCCCGTCCGGCCACCGCCGCGAATGTGGCGTTCCAGACCAGGTCGTGGGGATTGCGGGTCGGCCACCCCATCATGCGTCCGATCGAAACGGTTCCCCATAGGCTTCCGACTGCGGTCGCGGTGCCCATGAACGCCACAGCTATACCCAGCCAGTTCAGGGTGCTTACCGCGGCCGTCTCCGACCAGATGACCAGCGCGGCGCCCAGGAACGAGAAGAACATGAGCGTCCAGTGCTTGCCACCGATGACGTGCGGGGACGATCTCTGCCCGCCGGAGATCTTCCTGCCCAGCCGGGCCGCCATCCAGACCATCCCGATCAGCATCAGCTGGAAGATGATGGTCACCACCAGCGGATCGATCAGCGTGGCGGCCCACACCCAGAAGGCCAGGTCGAGGGCGAAGCAGATCGCCATCCACAGGACCGGGGTTCGAAGTATGTCCAGCGCGTTCCGTACCCGGACGGGCTCCCCGCCGTCTCCCCAGTAGAACAGGAGCCGCCGGGTGTTCTCCAGCCAGCGTTTGTTCTGCGCCGGGACCAGGAAGAACACCGGGAGCAACATGAGGACCTGGAAGACCAGCAGCCAGGAGCGCCACACGAACGGGTCGTTGCTGACATGGGTGTACAGGTAGAACAGCGGCAGCCACGAGCCGGTCAGGACCGCGGACACAGCCCACAACATCCCCTTGGTGGTTGGGTTCACCGGTCGAACGATCCTGTTCCGTGTGCTTGGTTTCGTAGGGGTCGCCCACGGCGGATGACCCCGGAGCGGCGATCGGCGGCGAGGCCGGGGCCGTACCCCGCAGGCTACCTGTCTGTGTCTACAGCCGGATCGGCACGGGATGACCCGTGGCTCAGGCGGACTCGATCCGGGCCGCGCCCTCCAGCTCTAGTTCGGCGATGGACACCTCGCGCATCTCGACCTTGCGGATCTTGCCGGTGACCGTCATCGGGAAGCCGTCCACGAACTTCACGTATCGGGGGACCTTGAAGTGGGCGATCCGGCCCCGGCAGAAGCCCTTGACGTCCTCGCTGGTCGCCTCGGCGCCCTCCCGTAGCTTCACCCACGCCATGACCTGCTCGCCGTACTTCTCGTCCGGGACGCCGATCACCTGCACGTCCTCTATGGCCGGATGGCCGTACAGGTACTCCTCGATCTCCCTCGGGTAGATGTTCTCGCCACCGCGGATGATCATGTCCTTGATCCGTCCCACGATGTTCACGTAACCGTCCGGGTCCATCGTGGCGAGGTCACCGGAGTGCATCCACCCGTCGGCGTCGATGGACTCCTCGGTCCGCTGCGGGTCGTTCCAGTACCCCAACATGATCGAGTAACCGCGGGTACAGAGCTCGCCGTCCTGTCCCCGTTCCACGGTATCGCCGGTCTCGGGGTCGATGATCTTGATCTCTACGTGGGGATGCACCCGGCCCACGGTGGACACCCGTCTCTCTATCGAGTCGGTGGTCTTCGTCTGGGTGGACGTCGGGGAGGTCTCGGTCATGCCGTAGGCGATCGTGACGTCGGTCATGTTCATGTCGGAGATCACCTGCTTCATCACCTCCACCGGGCAGGGTGACCCGGCCATGATCCCGGTGCGGAGCGAGGACAGGTCGAAGGTCTCCAGGTCGGGATGGGCGAGTTCTGCGATGAACATCGTCGGTACCCCGTAGACGCTGGTGCAGCGCTCCTGCTGGATCGCGGTGAGGACCTGGTCCGGATCGAAACCGGCGCCCGGCAGCACGATGGCGGCGCCGTGGGTCGTGCATGCCAGCGTTCCGAGCACCATGCCGAAGCAGTGATAGAGGGGGACGGGGATGCAGACCCGGTCCTCTTCCGTGTAGGCGCAGGACTGGCCCACGAAGAAACCGTTGTTGAGGATGTTGGCGTGGCTGAGGGTGGCGCCCTTCGGGAACCCGGTGGTGCCCGACGTGTACTGGATGTTGATGGCGTCGTCATGATGCAGCCCGGCCTTCCGATCGGCCAGGGCGCCGTCCATACCGTCTTCCGACGGGGCCATGAGGTCGTCCCATTCGGGCGTGCCGAAGAAGATCACCCGCTCCAGGTCGGGCAACTCGTCCTCCACCTCGGCCACCATCTCCCGGTAATTCGAGGACAGATGGGTCTGCGCGGAGACCAGCACCCGGCAGCCGGACTGTGCCATTGCGTAGCGGAGCTCGTGGGTCCGGTAGGCGGGGTTGATGTTGACGAGGATCACCCCGGCCTTCGCGGTGGCGTACTGGAGCCAAACCCACTCCGCGCAGTTGGGACTCCAGATACCGACCCGGTCGCCGGTCTCGAGACCGAGCCGGAGCAACCCCATGGCAAGTAGGTCCACCGAGTCGTTGAAGGCCCGGTAGGTCTGGCGGATGCCCTGGTGCACCGAGATGAGCGCATCCCGGTCGGGGAACCGGGCAACGGTCGATTCCAGGTTCTGGCCGATAGTCTCCTGCAACAGCGGTGTCGACCGGTCGCCGCTGGCATAGGCCGGATCGGGCATTCGGGCTCCTTGCAGTACACGAATTCGTCGCGGTTTCACTGTATCAGCCTGCACATGGCGTCCATGTGCGCATGCTCGGCGGTGACCGGGAGCGGCCGGAACGGACGAGGCTCTTAGGATTGCGACGTGAGCCTGCGGATCACCAACCAACGGATCTGGGTGATCATCGGGATCATCAGCC
>WTGW01000142.1:0-2311 GCA_011523395.1 Acidimicrobiia bacterium | reverse complement strand
GTGAGCCTGCGGATCACCAACCAACGGATCTGGGTGATCATCGGGATCATCAGCCTGTCATGGGGCACCGCCCCGATCGCCGGAAGGATCGGCCTCGCCGAGGGCATCGGCCCGTCGACCATGGCTGCCGGAGGGTCGCTGGTCGCCGCGGTGGCGGTCTGGCTGATGATCGGCCTCATGCGCCGCAGGAACCTCGTAGGTCCGGCCGAGCTTCGCATCGGTCTGGTGCTGGCCTTCCTGGCCGTGTTGCTGCCCCAGCAGGCCCGATACCTGGCGCTGGCCAACGCTTCTGCCGGTTTCGTCACCCTGATCAGTGCTCTGATCCCGCTGGGAACCGCCCTGTTCGCCCACTTCATGCTGGCAGACGAGCGCCTCAACCCTTGGACCACGTTCGGCCTGCTGCTCGGTCTGGCGGGTACGGCTGCTCTCATCCTGATCGGTGACTCGGGAATCATCGGGGGCGGCGATCCGAGGACGGCGGGCGTGATGGCCCTAGCCGCCGTGGTGTTCATCTCGCTCGCCAGCGTCTATGCAAAGCGCTATGCCGGGCAGTACTCGGTGCTCGGCGTAACGGGGGTCCAGTTGGGGGTGGGCAGCCTGGCCCAGTTGGCGGTGGCATTGACGATCGAAGGGTTTCCGCTCGGCCACAGCACCGCCGGCCTCCTGGCGATTCTCTACGTCGGCACTATCGGGGTGTTCCTCCCGCTCAGCTTCTACTACTTCCTGATCCGCCACGTTCCGGTGGTTTTCTCGTCGGTCATCTCCTATCTGATCCCACTGGTGGCCGTCATTGCCGGAGTTCTGGTCCTCGACGAGCAGCTCCAGCCGGGCATCCTGTTGGGCGGGGCGCTGGTGCTGTCGGGGGTGGTGGTGACCGACCTGGTCCGCATCCGGGAAGCGCGTCGGCAGGGGGCGTGACTCCGGGCCTCTCCGGTTAGCCCCGATCATTCATGGATGGGGGTTCGTACGGGTGAGGCCCATGGATGCTCCGTACTCCTGATCTGGGGTCATAGCCATCTGACAGCCCCATCTTCGGGCCGGGCGCGAAGTCGACCGCCGGGCGATGGTGGCCGTTTCGCAAATGGTGTGGTTGGGTGGCGTTATCCGCGTCGGTGTGCTGGGGACATGAATGGTCAGGGCTACCATCCGGCCGGTATCCCGTCCAGGCGCTAGCCAGGCGCCCTCCGTCCCGGCAACCGGAAAGGTCCCGGTGAAAGCGGCAGTCATCACAGGACCCGGCCAGGTGGAGCTTCGCACCGAGCCATGCCCTACCCCTGGTCCCGATCAGGTACTGGTCGAGCTGGCCGCCTGCGGTGTCTGCACCTTCGAGAGGAGGCTGTTCGCCGGCGACAAGCGTTGGTACCCCGTTTCTCCTGGTCACGAGATATCCGGGTCGGTGGTGGAGGTGGGCTCCGCCGTGGACGGCCTGGAGGGCTCCCCGCAGGTCGGGGAGGCGGTGACGGTTGATCTGCTCACCCGGTGCCTGACCTGCGGGCCCTGCCGGCGGGGCAGGACCGCCCTCTGCCGGTACCGCCAGGGTCGTTCCCTGTCGGACGGGACCTTCAGCTTCGGAGGGTTGGTCGAGACCATCTCGGTCGACGCCAAGTCGACCTACCCGGTCGGGAACGCTCCCATGCTCCATGCCGCCATGGGCGAGCCCATCGCCTGCACGGTCCACTCCTTGCGGAGGGCCGGTTTCAAGGCAGGGGAGCGGGTGGCCATCATCGGCGGGGGGTTCATGGGACGGCTCCATATGGCCCTGGTTCGTATCGAGGGCGCCTCGACCGTCGGGGTGGTGGACATATCGGAGGAGAGGCGCCGGGAAGCGGGGGATGCCGGCGCCGACTGGGTGGCGCGGCCCCGGGCGGCCCGCCAGGTCGGTGGTCTCCAGGACGTGGTGTTCGTGACCGCCATGGGGGGTCTGGACCTCGCGGTCGAGATGGTGGCGCCGGGCGGTTCGGTCGTCCTGTACAGCACCTTCGACCCGGAGGCCAGGGTCGGCGTGGCCGCTGAGCGGGCTCACCGCGACGAGATATCGATCGTGGGGGTGTATAGCCAGGAGCCCGAGGATTGGAAGCGGGCGGCGGCCGTCATCCGCTCGGGCGTCATCGCCCACGACCTCGACCGTATGGTGACGGCCCGGTTCCCGTTGACCCGGGCACACGATGCCCTCACTCTCGTCACCTCCCAGCCCACCTACCGGGTGTTTGTCGAGAACGAGCCGGGCTGATGGCGGGCCAGGTTGTAGTCGGGGTGGACATCGGGACCGGCGCGGCTAGAGCGGTGGCCCTCGACCGAGCCGGAAGGGTCT
>WTGW01000015.1 GCA_011523395.1 Acidimicrobiia bacterium | reverse complement strand
AACACCGCTGCCGACGCCATACCACACCGCCATTCCACAGACAGACCACTAGAAGTTCCCAGTCGGCTGCAACCTCGGGTTCAGGGCGTCATGTGTGAACTCCTCAGTCCTAAGAACCCCGAGGATTCGGCAGGTCGCCAAATCTCGGCTCCGCGCCGAGCCGCCGGGGCCGTCCCGACGGTCGCTCATCCATCTGCACACCTGGAGCCGGTAACCTGGCCGGGTGTCCGTTTCCGAGCCTCTTGCGCCCCCTCTCCAGACCGAGCCGCCCTGGCACGCCGTTCTGGTCGTAAGGAGGAGGCTGGGCGGGAGGTGGTCCCTCGGGCTGGTCGGAGCGCTCCTGATCCTTCACGGCGGCGGTCTGCTGTTCGGGTGGTCGCCCACCAGCACGGTGCTCGGTCTGATCTACCCGAACGAGGACGACCTTCCAGGGATCGAAACGCGGGATATGGGGTGGGCGGCGATATTCCTGATCGTGGGTGTGCTGCTGATCGTATGGGTGTCCGTCC
This sequence comes from Acidimicrobiia bacterium, assembly GCA_011523395.1. Lineage (GTDB taxonomy): Bacteria > Actinomycetota > Acidimicrobiia > Spongiisociales > Spongiisociaceae > Spongiisocius. The sequence continues at coordinate 10,459 of WTGW01000015.1, read as the reverse complement.
GGCTTGTCAGCCGGAGACCGGTCCTCCGGGCAGACCGATCCGGCTTGGCGCTCGCGGTAGGGGGGCCTTTCCGGCGGGCGGTCACCGTCCCATGGAGCGAGGTGGATGGAGTCTCGGCGACGACGGCGTCGGACGACTACGGAGACGTTCCCGCCTTGCTGGTCCACCTGGCCGACCCGAGCCGGATCGGCCCCAACCCCTGGGGCGCCAGATGGATCGACGCTTCCACTCTCGCCATGACCGCCCCGGACTGGAGACGGCATCCCCAGACCGTTGCCGACCGGCTACGGGACGTCACAGCGGCCACCCGGCCACCGTCGGGAGAGGCCGGACCCGACCCGGCGCCGCCGGCGATGGCCGCCGATCCGGTTGCCGACGCTCCTTCCGAGGATGGGGACCCGTGATCGCCGTCGGCGCCCATGTGTCGGGCGAGGATCCGCTCAACGAGGCCCTGTCACGGAGTGTGGACCTGGTGCAGATCTTCCTCGGCCCGCCGCAATCGTGGAAGAAGCCCCCGCCGCGACCCGACGCCGGGGAACTGAGGGATTCCCCCGTGAGAATCTACGTCCACGCCCCCTACCGGCTCAACCTGGCCAGCCCCAACAACCGGATCCGCATCCCCAGCCGCAAGACCCTCGCCAACATCGTGGATGCCGCCGAGCAGATCGGCGCGGCCGGCGTGGTCGTGCACGGTGGCCACGTGACCGGTGGCGAGCCGGTCGAGGACGGGTTCCCGCGCTGGCGCAAGGCCCTGGAGAGCTTCGAGACCGACCTTCCCATCCTTATCGAGAACACTGCTTCGGGCGACAACGCCCAGGCTCGGCGGATCGATGACCTGGCCCGGCTCTGGGAAGTGATCGGTGACCTAGGGCCCGGATTCTGCCTGGATACCTGCCATGTCTGGGCCGGGGGAGAGCCCATGGAAGGGGTGGTCGAGCGGGTGCTCGAGGCGACCGGCCGGATCGACCTCGTCCATCTGAACGACTCGCGGGACGGGTTCGACTCCCGGCGAGACCGCCACGCCAACCTGGGTCAGGGACACATCCCCGAAGACCTGCTGACCGAGATCGTCCGCCAGGCCGGGGCGCCCACCATCATCGAGACCCCGGGGGGCGTTGCCGAGCACAACGCCGACCTGGACTGGATCAGGAACCGGCTGGCGACCGCTCCGAGCCCGGCCTAGCCGTTATCCGCCCTAACCGTTGTCCCGGTAGACGGCGGCGATTTCGTCCCCGCACTCCGCTTCGATCCGGTCCATGACCGCGCCGTGGCGGGTAGCGTCGACCAGGATCCCGCTCACCTCGTCGGCCGTCATGCCCTCGATCCTCACCTGCCGGCACACCTCCCAGGCCAGGTAGTCGAGGTCGTCCCGGGGTGGCTCGTTCCCGCAGGACGCGCCGACGAGCACCGCCGCCATCAGGAACAGCGACCAGCGCCGTAAGCCGGTGTTCGTGCGGCCGCGGATTCGGTTCCATCGCATCGCAATCCGGCTCACGCTAGTGGTCATCCTCCCCGCCCCGGTCGGGACGGCGCCGCGCGAGACGACCTATGCCCGCACACCCGAGCCACCGGTCGGCGACTTGTCCACGGAGAGGACCAGACCCTCGCCGTCGACGCTCGTGGTCACGGTGTCGCCGGAGCGGAAGCGTCCTTCCAGCAGGCCCAGGGCGAGCGGGTCGACCAGGGCGGTCTGGAGGAGGCGCTTGAGCGGCCGGGCGCCGTAGGCGGGGTCGTAGCCCTCGCCGGCCAGCCAGTCGGCCCCCTCGTCGGACAGGTTCACGGTGATGCCCCGGTCCTCGATCCGCTCGGCGAGCCGGGCGAACTGGAGATCCACGATCCGGCGCAGGTCCTCTTCGGATAGCCGGGAGAACACCACGATGTCGTCGATCCGGTTGAGGAACTCGGGACGGAAGTGGCCCCGCACCCGTTCCATCACCCGGCTGTGGACCGCCTCCCAGGGAAGATCCGGGGTGATCAGCTCCGAGCCCAGGTTGGAGGTCATGATCAGCACCGCGTTGGTGAAGTCCACGGTCCGGCCCTGGCCGTCGGTGAGCCGCCCGTCGTCGAGCACTTGGAGGAGCGCCCCGAACACTTCGGGATGGGCCTTCTCCACCTCGTCCAGCAGGACCACCGAGTAGGGGCGTCGCCGAACCGCCTCCGTCAGTTGACCTCCCTCCTCGTAGCCCACGTAGCCGGGCGGCGCGCCGACCAGCCGGCTCACCGAGTGCTTCTCCATGTACTCGGACATGTCGATCCGCACCATGGCCCGCTCGTCATCGAACATGAACGCGGCCAGGGTCTTGGCCAACTCCGTCTTGCCCACCCCGGAGGGACCGAGGAAGAGGAAGGAACCGATCGGGCGGTTGGGGTCGGCCAGACCGGAGCGGCTCCGACGGATTGCGCCGGCCACCGCCGACACCCCGGCGTCCTGGCCTATGACCCGTTCGTGGAGGTGATCCTCGAGATGGACCAGCCTGGCCATCTCGCTCTCCATGAGGCGCGAGACTGGGATCCCGGTCCAGCGGCTCACCACCGCCGCCACATCCTCCTCCGTGACCTCCTCGCTGAGCATGGACATGTCGGCCTGCAGATCGGCGAGGGCCTCCTCCCGGGTTGCCAGCTCCGTGCCCAGGCGGGGGAGTTCCCCGTACTGCAGCTCTGCGGCACGCTGCAGGTCTCCGGCCCGGGTGGCCTGGTCCGACTGCATGCGAGCATCCTCGATCTGCTGCTTGACCGACCGGATCGCCTCGATCTCGTCCTTCTCGTGCTGCCAATGGGTGGTCAGCCGGTCCAACTCCTCGGTGATCTCGGCCATCTCCTGTCGGACAGCCTCCATCCGAGCCCTCGAACCCTGGTCGGGCTCCTTGCCCAGCGCGCTGGCCTCGATCTCCAGCTGGCGCAGCCGGCGGGTCAGGGTGTCGATCTCCTCCGGCATGGAGTCGATCTCGATGCGGAGTCGGGAGGCGGCTTCGTCCATCAGGTCGATGGCCTTGTCGGGCAGGTGCCGGGAGGTGATGTAGCGGTCGGACAGCACGGCCGCCGCGATCAGGGCGCCGTCGGTGATCCGCACCCCGTGGTGGACCTCGTAGCGTTCCTTCAGACCGCGCAGGATCCCCACCGTCTCGTCGGTGCTGGGAGGCGCCACCATCACCGGCTGGAAGCGCCGTTCCAAGGCGGCGTCCTTCTCGACATGCTTACGGTACTCGTCCAGGGTGGTGGCGCCGATCATGCGAAGCTCGCCCCGGGCGAGCAGCGGCTTGAGCATGTTGGAGGCGTCCATCGCCCCCTCGGCGGCGCCGGCGCCCACCAGCGTGTGCATCTCGTCGATGAAGGTGACGATCCGGCCCTCGGCGGCCTTGATCTCGTCGAGCGTGGCCTTGAGGCGCTCCTCGAACTCCCCCCGGTACTTGGCTCCCGCCACCATGGCGGCCAGGTCGAGCGCCACGATCCGCTTGTTCTTGAGGCCCTCGGGGACGTCGCCGTCCAGGATGCGCAGGGCCAGTCCTTCGGCGATGGCGGTCTTGCCGACGCCGGGCTCGCCGATGAGGACCGGGTTGTTCTTGGTGCGCCGGCTCAGCACCTGGATAATCCGGCGTATCTCATCGTCCCGCCCGATCACCGGGTCGAGCTTGCCCGCCCCGGCCTCGGCGACCAGATCACGCCCGTACCGCTCCAGGGCGTCCATCGTGTCCTCGGGGTTGTCGGTGGTGACCCGCCGGGCGCCGCGGACGTCCGCCAGCACGTCGGAGATGGCCTGGCGGGTGACGCCGGAGTCCCGCAGGAGACTTCCGGCCCGGGTGTCGGAACCGGCCAGGGCCGCCAGCATGTGCTCTACGGAGGTGTAGCTGTCTCCGGCCGCGGCCATCGCAGTCTGGGCATCCTCCAGGGTGCGGATGGTGGAGCGGGCGTAGCCGGTCTCGGCGCCGCCGTACACCTGCGGGAGTGACTCCACCAGGGCCTCGGCGCCCTGGCGGAGGAGGGCCGGCGCCGCATCGAGGCGGGCCAGCAGGGGAAGGGTGACGGTGTCGGGCTGCCCGAGGAGCGCCAGCAGCAGATGGGCCGGCTCGACCGCCTGATGATGGCGAGCGGTGGCGTCGTCGCGGGCTGTTACCAGGGCCGCCTGTGCCTTCTGGGTGAACCTTCCTGCGTCCATCGTTACTCCGCCTCTCCGGGGCCGGACTACCTTCCACCTGTTCCAACGCCGGTGGCGCGTGGATTATGCCCAGAAAATCTAAGCGTAAGTATATCAAGTCCTGTCCTGCGGTAGAGCCCTGGGATTCGCTGCGGACGTAAACGACCAGGCCAGATGGCTCGCTCGGTAACCTGGCGTGAGAACCCGGTGGCGCGTTCAGTCCGGAACGATCCGGGACTAGACCTTGGAGACACCCCCGATGCCCTTGACCAGCCTTGCGGATGGACTGTTCGGCGAGCGCTACGGATCGGGCTCGGTCCGGGTAGTGGCCCTCCATGGCTGGGGTCGGGACCGGCGAGACTTCCGGCTCGTTCTGGAGGGCCTCGATGCGGTGGCGGTCGACCTGCCCGGGTTCGGTGCCACGCCTCCGCCGGCCGCAGCCGCCGGCGCGGCCGGATATGCCGGGATGGTGGCCGCCTGGTTGGAGCAGCTATCCGGGCCCCAGGTCCTGGTGGGGCATTCGTTCGGGGGTCGGGTCGCCGTGGTCCTGGCCGCGACCCGGCCGGAGTTGGTAGCCGGCCTGGTCCTGGTGGGAGTACCCCTGCTCCACCGCCTGGATCGAGCCGCCCGCCGGCCTCCTATCACCTACCGCCTGGTGCGCCTGGCCCACCGGGCCGGTCTGATCAGCGACGAGCGTCTCGAACGCGAGAAGCGCCGCCGGGGCTCGGCCGACTACCGGGCGGTGACCGGGGTGATGCGCGACACCCTGGTGAGGGTGGTGAACGAGAGCTACGAGGACCGCCTGCCCGACGTGGCCTGTCCGGTGCGGCTGGTGTGGGGAGCGGCCGACTCGGAGGTTCCAGCGGAGGTGGCGCATCGAGCCGCAGCGCTTCTCAGGAACGTGGACATCGAGGTGGTCGAGGGTTGTGGGCATGACCTTCCCCGAGAGGCTCCGGAGCGGATCCGGACGGCCATAGAGACCCTGATATGAGTTGGACCTCCTGGCTGGTGCCGGTGCTGAGCCTGGCGGGCATTGCCGTCGCGGCCGTCAAATGGCTCCGGGTGGCCCAGCGGGAGCACTACCTGGCCGGTTCGATCCTCTTCATGCGCCGGGTCTGGATCGCCGCCCGGCCCGTGAACGTCCTCGAGGAGGTGATGCTGGCTGGCGCCCTGGCCGGCTATGCCCTGGTGCCCGATTCGCTCTGGCCCTTGTTGGGCTGCTTGGGGATGGTGATCTTCCCGATCGGCCTCGGCTACCGCGGCCGGACGTCCCCGCTCAACTGGACCACGCGGCTCAGGCGCACCGCCTCGGTCGGGGCGATCCTCCTCGCCCTAGCTACCGCCCTGCTCGGCTGGATGATCACCATCGTGCTCGACGGGGGATGGCCCGGCGCTCTCGCCATGGCCGCCGTGGTCTCGTGGTACGCCATCCCGGATCTCGTGCTGTGGATAGCCGCCCCTGTCGAGAGGCGCCTGTCGGAGAAGTTCGTGGTCCGAGCGGCCGGTACGCTCGACCGGGTGGCTCCGGTGGTGGTGGGTATCACCGGGAGCTACGGCAAGACCAGTACCAAGTGGTACGTCCGGGACATCGTATCCGGGACCAGGCGGGTGGTGGCCAGCCCGGCCAGCTTCAACAACCGCCTCGGCCTGGCCCGGGCGATCAACGAGACCCTGACCGATGACGCCGAGGTGTTCGTGGCGGAGATGGGCGCCTACCAGCCCGGGGAGATCGCCGACACCTGCTCCTGGATACCTCCGAGCATCGCCGTCCTGACCGCCATCGGACCGGTTCACCTGCAACGGTTCAAGTCGGAGCAGCGCATCGTCGAGGCCAAGTCCGAGATCTTCGAGCATGCCGAGGTGGCGATTGTCAACGTGGACCATCCGGCGCTGGCGGAGTTGGCCGGCCGCCTGGGTGACCGGAAGGTGTGGCGATGCGGGACATCCGAGGCGGCTACCGACGTGCGGGTCCGCCAGGACGGCGACGTCCTGACCATCGTGGCGCACGGCCGGGCGCTCGGCGAGCCGATCCCGACCGGCCCGTTTCCCGCCAACCTGGCCTGTGCGGTCGCGGTGGCCCTGGAGATGGGGGTTCCTACCGCAGTGGTGTCCGATCGGGCCCGCCGTCTCGCCCCCACGGACCACCGCCAGACGACCGGCCGGTCGGAGGCCGGGTTCGAGATCGTCGACGACACCTTCAACTCCAATCCCGCCGGCGCCGCCCGAGCCCTCGAAGTCCTGGTGGGTGCCGGAGAGCCGTCCGGCCGCCTGGTGGTGGTGACTCCCGGGATGGTGGAACTCGGTCCCCGGCAGTATGACGCCAACCTGCGGTTCGCCGCGGCAGCCGCGGAGGTGGCGGATCATCTGGTGATCGTGGGCAGGGCCAACCGTAGGGCACTGCTCCGCGGTGCACGAGGAGGCCCGGTCGAAGTGGTCCTGGTCGACAACCGGGAGCAGGCGGTGGCCTGGGTCCGGGAGCACCTGGGTCCGGGCGATGCCGTCCTCTACGAGAACGACCTGCCCGATCACTACCCGTGAGGGAAGCCTTACTCGCAGTGACTCGTCCCGGCTAGGAGAAAATTTCGCGTTCTCTCCGATCGGGGTTGGTTTGTCACAGCTCCGATATATGTTGGTTAGCGCCAAGCACCGAAACTGACCGACAGCACGGAACCGATCGGAACGGTCAGCGGAAGGGGACAGAGCTTCATGGAGCGAGGGCCGATCTCCCGGCAGCCAGCCGGGCGTGGCCGACCACGCTCCAGCCCGGAAAGGTGGTGGTGGGGGCGGGCCCTTGGCCGGAGGCACGGTTTTCGCGGTTTCTTGGTGTATCCGGGCTCGGTGCGGTTTGGGGACGGCGCGGCCGGAAGCGGGTGCCGGCGTCCAGCCACCCGCAGCGCTCTCGAACACGTTCGGTCGGCGGACTCCTCAAAGCGGCGGAGTACCGATCACATCTGGAGGCCGGCGATCAGATCCTGCTTGAGGCTGGACAGCTCCGGGCTCAGCGACACGTGGTAGGTGTGGGGGTTGACCAGCCGCCGTACTCCGGGATCCAGGCGGGAGAGATCCGCTGACCGTCGTGCTCTCGCGGCTTCGAGATCGCCGAAATCGCCGGCAACCCGCCGGCCGGCCTTCAGCACCGTCACCCGGAGCGGTTCCACCTCCGATACCTGCCGGGCGGTCAGGGTCCGGCTCACCTCGGGATGGCCGGGATGGACCAACTGGATGGGCCGGGCACCCGGATCGAAGCCGTCGAGGGTGATCAGGTCGGCCGTGGCCGTTCCTCGGTGGTTGTAGATCCTCCACAGCCGCTTGCGGCCCGGATCCAGCACCTTGGAGGGCGTCTCCGAGATCTTGATCGCCGCGGTCCACTCGCTGCTCGAGTCCTTGACCGCGACCAGCTTGAAGACACCGTTGGGGCTCGGGCAACCGTCCGAGGTGACCAGGCGGGTACCCACTCCGTAGACGAGCCGGTCCAGCAGGCTTGCCGCATCCACCCCGTAGTCCCCGGCCTCCTCCAGGATCTGGTTTCGCACCTGCCAGATGGTGAGCTCGTCCAGATCGGAGGAGAGCACGATCGCCACGTCCTCGAAGCCGGCCTGGTCGAGCATGGCCGCGGACCGGACCGCCAGGTAGGCCAGGTCGCCCGAATCGAGCCGGATCCCCACTGGTCGGTGGCCTCTTCGGCTCAACTCCTCGAATACCTTGATGGCGTTTGGCAGGCCCGACTCGAGGGTGTTGATCGTGTCGACGAGGAGCAGGCAGTCATCGGGATACAGGTCGGCATAGGCCCTGAAGGCCTCGAGCTCGCTCCCCGACTCGGCGATGAACACCTGGACCAGCGAATGGGCATGGGTGCCGCGCGACTCGAAGCCCAGCCGGTGGGAGGTGGCGAAGTTGGAGGATCCCGCCGCGCCGCCGATGAGAGCCGCCCGGGTGGCCGAATCGGCGGCAGGGCCGGGCGCCCGTCGCATCCCGAACTCCAGCACCGCGGTCCCTCCGGCCGCCTCCACCGCCCGGGAGGTCTTGGTGGCCACCAGCGTGGCGTAATTGATCCGGTTCAGTAGGGGGGTCTCCAGCAACTGGGCCACGGCCAGCGGCGCCTCGACGGTCACGACCGGCGTCTTGGGATGCACCACCCGGCCTTCCGGAATCGCCCACATCGAGAGGGACGCGAACCCGTCCGATCGGGTCAGCCATTCGATGAAGGGGTCGCCGAAGAGGCGCTTGCCGGAACTGGTCTGCACTGTGCGCAGGGCGTCCGCCTCCGCGGGCCCGAACCAGGTGTTCTCCATCCAGTCGATCAGCGGTCCCAGGCCGGCGGTGATGCAGTATCCGGCCTGGTGGTCGCCGTAGTCGGGATAGTGACGGAAGTGGTAGTCGAACTGGGCGGTCCGGTCGGCCAAGCCATAGCTGTGGTAGAGCTGAGCCATGGTCAGCTGGTAATGATCGGTGGCCAGGATGCCCTCGGTGAGCACGCCGCCACGTTACCCGAGCAGGTACTCTCAAGACGTGACTGCCTATGCGCCGGACACCGCGCTGGTCGTGGTGGACGTCCAGAACGACTTCGCCGATCCGGATGGAAGCCTGTACGTTCCGGGCGGGGACACTCAGGTAGTCCCGGCGGTGAACCACCAGATCTCCCTGGCGTTGGAGGCGGGCGCCTCCGTCTTCTACACCCAGGACTGGCACCCGGAGCGGACCCCGCACTTCGCCATCGACGGGGGTATTTGGCCGGTCCATTGCGTGGCCGGGACCGCCGGCGCCGACTTCCACCCCGACCTCCGGGTCGAAGGCCCCAGCGTCCACAAGGGCGCCGGGGGTGAGGACGGCTACTCGGGATTCACGATGCGTGATCCGAGGTCGGGCGAGGAGATTCCCACCGAGCTGGCTTCCATGATCAGGGAGGCGGGTTGCCGCCGGGTCGTGGTGGTGGGGCTGGCCCTCGACTACTGCGTGAAGGACACGGCCCTCGATGCAGCCAGGGAAGGGTTCGACACCACCGTGCTCCTCGCTGCCACCGCGGCGGTCAACCTGAACCCCGGCGACGGGAAGGCGGCGGTCGAGCAGCTACGCGGGGCGGGCGTGACGGTCGGTTGAGCGACGTTTTCCCCGGATGTGTTCCGGGCCGTCGTTGCCGCCTCACAGGTCAGCGGGATGTCTTCGATGCTTTTCCTAGTACATCACCAGGCCGCCGCTGACGTTGATGGTGGCGCCGTTCACGAAGCTGGCGTGCCGGGAGGCTAGGAACACCGCCACCGCCGCCACCTCCTCGGGGCGGCCCATCCGGCCCAGGGGGCACTGGGCGGCCGTGCGCTCGGACAACTCGGGAGGGTTGTCCAGGTGTTGCATCGGGGTGTCGATCTGGCCGGGCGAGATGGTGTTGACCAGGATTCCGTGCGGACCGAAGGAGCGGGCCAGGCCACGGGTCATGGCGACGATCCCGGCTTTGCCGATCACGTAGGCGTCGCTCCCCAGGAACGGCCCGGTCAGCCAGGCCATCGAGGCGAAGTTGATGATGCGTCCGCCGCCGCCGGCTGCCACCATCGCGTTACCCGCCTCGCGACTCAGCAGGAATGACGCTTTCACGTTCACGTCCATCTGCAGGTCCCAGTCCTCATCGTCGACCTCGTCGAGGCTGCGCCGGCGGAGCACCGCGGCTACGTTGGCCAGCGCCCACAGGTCGCCGAGACGCTCCACCAAGGACGCGACCAACTGCGGGATGGCCGATGAGTCGGAGAGGTCGAACACCACCGGCAGGTGACCGTCTCCAAGGAGCTCCGACAGGGTGGATCGGAGACCCGGCTCGTCCCGGTCGATGGCCGCCACGCGGGCGCCGGCCGCGGCCATGGAGATGGCGATGGCGCGCCCGATCCCGCTAGCGGCGCCGGTGACGATCACGCCGCGGCCCTCCAACCCGGCGCCCAGGTGCCAGGCTCCGCCCGAGAGGTCCGGGCCGTCCCCGGTAGACGGGGTGACGGTCATGGCTGGTCGTCGGTGGTAGGCGAGGCCAGGCCCGGAACCGCCAGCAGGCGAGCCGGGTTGGTCACCATCAGGGTCTCCACCTCTCCATCGCCCCAGCCTGCGCTCCGGAGTAGCGGCACCACGTGATCGAGGATGTGGGCGTATCCCCAACCCCCGTAGGCGAGCAGGCGGGTCTTCACCCCGCCCATGTCCTGGGAGACGAACAACTGGTCGGCGAAGCCCCGCTCGGACAGAGCGGCGATCCGCGCCACCACGTCGAAGTCGCTGGGCGGGTACTTGCCCAGGCCGACCAGCGAGTGGTCGAAGCCCATCAGGTCGAAGCCGAGGTTGGTCCCCCTGCCCAGC
>WTGW01000103.1 GCA_011523395.1 Acidimicrobiia bacterium | reverse complement strand
TTCATCCAGCCGAACGCATTGAGGTGACGGTTCTCGAGCTGGATCGACGGCCAGAAGTGACCGAGAGATCGTTGCAGCGTCCGGTGATTGCGCGGCTCCCAGGAGCTGGAGCGCACGAATCGGTGGGTCCAGGAGTGATCGCGGTGGGCCCATGAGTCGATGGCCCGTCGTTCGCCCTTGCGGGGACCTCCGAACGTCTCGAAGGAGCCCTGGCAGGAGAGCGCCTGCTCGTAGTGGCCTCCGTAGTCTTCGTAGGCGGCAAGCGGGTTGCCCCCCAGGCAGTCGTCGTAGTCGAAGACCGCGAAACGGCTGCGATAGGTGAGATCGAATCCGAACTTGGGGCCGTCGAAACTCCAGAGGTACTCCTCGAAAGGCTTGTCGACTCGAAACGTGAGCCGTTGATCCCCGATCGTCTCGAACACCGGATCGACCTCGAGGGGTTGGCGTGAGGCCCATTGCTGGTGGACGCCGTCGATGACGTAGAAAGCGCTCGCTCGCACGTAGCCGTGACTCAGCGAGGCATGGATGTGGTTGATGCCGAAGACGTCCGCCTCGCGATCGACCACGGAAAACCAGAAGTTGTCGCTCCAGAGGTGCTCGTCCGGGGCGTCGGCATGAGGGGCGTGGAGGTACTCATCTCGTTCCTTCAGCGCCATGCCATCTCCTGGAGAAACGTCGGGCGCCCCGTGAAACGGAGCCCCAGCGCTAGCAATGCTCCCTGTAGGTTACGCCCGCCGTCTGCCGCCGCCGCGGTAAGGACTTCGAACGCCGCCTCCCATGCCGCCTCCAAGTCTGACACGTCGAGCGCTCTCGCCAGATCCGGCATGCCGCCGATGGCTCGCAATCGATCCACGGACCGGCGCAGCGCGCGGGTTGCCTCCTGGTCGTCGAGCAGGTGCGAGCGCAGCGGTCCGCCGGTACCGGGGTGGCGGGCGATCTCGATACGTCTGGCAGCGCTCAGCATGGGCGCGTAGTGACTCGGCCGCTGGGCGAGCCCGGGGGGAAGGGGAACGAGACCGTCCTCGAGCCAGCTCGCCAGATCCCACATGCCCGAGTTTCCGGCCTCTCCGATCGCCGCCAGCGCCACGCGGTCGGACTTCCCCGAAGCCAGGGCTGAGATCCCGCGCATCGAGGCCGTGTAGGACCTCCAGCGCTCGAGCCTGAGGTAGAAGTCCATCAGGGACTCGTCGACCACCCGCCCCGATGCCCGCTCGTAGAGAGCGACCGCCTCCCCGTCGATTCCTCCCCAGGCGGAGAACTGGCGGGTGAATGCGATGTCGCACATCGGGTCGCCCGCCCAGGCCCGCTCCCAATCGAGCACTGCGCTGATCTCGCCGCCGTCATCCCACAGGATGTTGCCGATGCGGTAATCACCGTGACATACGACGGGTTCGTCGTTGCCTTCCGGAAGGTTGCTCAGCAGCCACCGAAGGCCGATCTCGAACCCCGGGTGTCGCACGGCGGCGGCCCGGCAGTAGTGCTCCACCTCGACGTCGATGATCGTTCGGATCGCCTCTGCCGTCGTCTTGACCGCGGAGAGCCGGGAGGGATCACCCGAACGATGGAGATCGCCGAGAGCGACAGCCATCGCTGCCCGATAGCGCTTTCTCTCCTGGAGTGGGATGTCCTGGGAGCTGCGCAGTCTCTCCCCGGGGGCAACGGTCTGGACCTGCAGGGGCGCCCCGAACTCGGAAGGGTGCGCGGCGACGAGCAACACGTCCGGAGCGGGCACCGCCCCACGCGCGGCCCGGAGCGCTCGCCGTTCCACCTCGACGTCATAGGGAGCGAGGGTTCCGCCTCGCGGAGCGACTCTCACCACTGCCTCGGGACCTGAAGCGGTTGACACGAGGTAGGTATCCCATGAGTGCCCACCCGTCATCGGCTCGACGCGCGCCGCTCGGAGCGAACGCCCGAGTGCCGTTTCGGCAGCTCGCACGATCTGGACCTCGACGGCCATGGCTAGGAGGGTACTGACAAGCGTCCGGTTGGCCCGGTAGCCGGAATCGAACCCCCAGGTAGAAGCGTCTCGGCCGACCATTAGAGGTCCCATCCGCGTTCTCTGGGCACCCTCCTGGACCGTACCTCGCGCCTTCCGGCCCCGGCCCGTACACTCGCGCCGGTGAAGGCAGCTCGGAACTCGTATCCAACCCTTTTCTCGTCCTGGCGCCTCGGACCGCTTGAGCTCTCGAACCGGATACTGCTGTCGCCCATGACGACCGGATTCGGGTTCGAGGCCGGGCTTCCCACGGAGCAGCTGATCGAGTACTTCGCAGCTCGCACCCACGATGTGGGGATGGCGGTGGTGGCGTTCGGGGCGGTCGCGCCGGAGGGTCGAGTCGAGCGGCAGATTCCGTGGATGTGGCTCGACGGCGCGGCCCGAGCTCTTACCCCACTGGCCGCTGCCGTAGCGGCCAACGGCGCTGCGCCGTGCCTCCAGCTCGGCCATGGCGGCCGCCAGGTGAGCCCGAAGGTGATAGGCGGCGACCCCGTGGCCCCGTCCGCGATAGCGCCGCTCGTCCACGTCAGCCGCCAACCGCGGTCCCTGGAGACCGGCCAGGTCGAGGATCTCGTCACCGCGTTCGCGGCCGCGGCCAGGAAGGCGTGGGCTGCCGGGTTCGTGGCTGTCGAGGTGCACGCTGC
>WTGW01000030.1 GCA_011523395.1 Acidimicrobiia bacterium | reverse complement strand
CCTGCGCCGGCGACGTGCTCACCGCGGTGGCCATGCTGGTCGCCAAGCGGCTGGGTGGCGCGGCCCTGTACCACGAGATCGAGGCGATCGACTTCGAGACCGGCGAGGCGGCCATCGCCAACTCAGGGGAGCACGATCTCGGCTGGTGCGGTGACGGCACCCGTCCCCGGCTGCAGCCGAACCCGTGGTTCCGGTCGGACCCTATGACCGGCCTCAGCGCCTGGTTCGAGTTGCCGCCCGGCCCGGCCACCCTGGTGGGATTCACCCCCCACCACGACGAGCCGAGCGGCTTCCGGCTGATAGCCGCCGAGGGGGAGATCACCGGCAGGTCGTTTCCGGACAGCCCCACGGTGGGAGGCGCCTTCCGGTTCGCTGGCGGGCAGCCGGTGGACGAGGCGTGGCGGCGCTGGGTGCTGGCCGGCGCCAACCATCACAGCGCGGCCGCTCCGGGATCCCTGGCCGACGAAGTGGGTGTGGTAGCCCGCTACCTCGGGATCGGATTCGCCCGGGTCTAGACCACTAGCCCTGATCGTTCAACTCACGGGGCCGAGGACATCGGTCCCGGATCGAGTAGGAAACGAAGAGAACGCGAAAACTGGATATTGACATTTGGAGTAACGTTGTGATATATTGTCCTATATGGAAGCGTTGCTCTCCTCGGTCATAAGCGTTGTCGGGGTCCTGTTGGGACTCATGTTCCTCTGGCTGCGGTCCGATATCAAGGCGCTCCGCTCAGACGTGTCCGAGGTGGTCGCAACCCTCAAAGATCACGGCGAGAGGCTTGCCAGGCTCGAGGCCCTGCTCCAAAGAGGTGTGTGAGCGGCGGTCAGACGCTGGTGTCCCGCCGCCGGAAACGGACCATGGCCAGCCAAGCCATGGCGACCGTCCCGGCCAACAACAGGAAGTAGGCCGGCTCGAACCCTTTGGCGAGCGGTGGATCGTCTCCGAAGTACCAGTAGAAGGGCGAGACGAACCGGATCGGTTGGAGGCCGTCCGCCAAGGCGCCCAGGCCGTTCATCAGGAAGGTGGCCAGGGCTGCGATACCGGCGATCCGGACGGCCGGAAGGGACGTCCCTTTGATCCCCCACAGCAGGAGCGCCAATCCGGCGAAGAACAAACCGAGCAGGTAGAGCCCGGCGCCGGCCGCCAGGATCGGCCCGAACCCGAGTCCGGTCTCCCACCGGCGGTCAGCCAGCAAAGCGACGACTGTCGGGATCAGCACCACCAACCCGGCCGAGAGAGCGACGGCCGCCAGCTTGGAGGCGACGACCCGACTACGGGACGACGGCTGGGCCAGCACCAGGTCGAGCACACCGGAGTCCTCCTGGCGGACCAGAGCCATCGACACGCCGCGAACGCAGAAGAAGATCACCACGATCGGGCCGATCGATTGGTAACTGCGCGATGAGACGAACCCGGCCGGGGTGACGATCGCATCCGGATTGGTCATACCGAACATGACGAACACTTCCCTGGGCATGGAGGTGACCAGCGCTGCCAGCGCCTCGGCATCCTGAGCGAGGGCCGGCCACGCCGAGAACATGGCGAGGGACAGCAAGCCGAGGCCCCCTCCCCACGCCCAGACGGACCGGCGACGATCCCAGATCACCTTGCGGAACGGATCGGTGAGGAGCCACGCCGCCCGTGGTTGCCGAGCCCGGCGCCGCGCTCGCCGCCGGACCTTGACATCAGGCAGGGCTGCCCGCTCCGTGGCGATGTCCCTCCGGTCGAACAACAGCACCGCGACGACCAGCAGGACGGCGGTGGTTATGAGCAGCCACAGGTGACCGGCGCCGAAGCCTGTGATCAGCGGGTTGGGCTCCCGGTACCAGGTGAACGGGCTCAGCCCTCCCGTACCCTCCAGCCAGGGGAACAGGCCGGAGAAGCTGGTCACGAACCACGCCAGGAGCGCCAGCAACCCCGCCATACCGCCGGCGGTGGCCGACCGACCCGTAAACGCCCCTACCAGCAAGGCGACCGCGCCGAAGGACGTACCGAGTAGCCAGAGCGACAGGCCGGCCGCCACCACACCCATCACAGGCAGGTCCAGTCCGAAGACGGGATTCACGGCAAGGAGGGCCGCCGTGATCACTGTCACCATCAGCAGGGTGGCCGCCGCCACGCCGCCTGCCTTCTCAAGGAAGACCCGGCGCCGGGATACCGGATTGGACAGCAGCATGTCCATCAGACCTTCTCGTTCTTCGGTGGACGTCTCGGCGACCATCGCGCTTATCACGAAGATGAGGATCAGGAGCGGTGCGAACAGCGCGAAGAACTCGGCCGACAGGAACCCCGCCGCCGTCAGGAATGTGGCCAGATCGGTTCCGACGGCAGCGAACATTTCCGGCGGGACCTGTTCCATGATGTCGTTGAAGCCCTGGTTGTCCCGCAGGATCGGGAACAGGGCTCCCAGCCAGACGACCAGCGCAACCAGGCCGAGGCTGTTACCGATCAGGGCCCGGCGCCGGTCCCTGAGGCTCTTGACCAGGATGGCGGTGGTCAAGGCGCTCAGCCTTCCGGTCCGGACGTGCTATCCCCCGACCCGTAGTAGGAGAGGAAGACGTCATCGAGGTCGGCTTCTTCGGTGTGGATGGCGATCGCCCCGGCGTCTGCCGCGGCCCGGATCACCGCGTCCTGAGGCCCCGAGACGCTCAGGCTCAACAGCCTGCCGCCGTCACGGGCCTCGACCGACATGACTCCCCGGAGACCGGCGAAGCCGGACGGGTCGGCCGGCGCGGCGAACTCGATCGACAGGTTGGACTGGACCTTGCTGCGGAACCCGTCGAGGGTGTCCACGGCGATCAGATGACCTTGGCGGATGATCCCCACCCGGTCGGCCATCCGTTCCACCTCGGGCAGGTAATGCGAGGACAGGAACACGGTGCGGCCCTCGGCCCGCACCTCGCCGAGGAGTGTGGCGAACTCCTGCTGCATGAGCGGATCGAGGCCGCCGGTCGGCTCGTCAAGTATCAACAGCTCGGGCTCGTGCATGAATGCGTTGACCAGTCCCACCTTCTGGCGGTTGCCCTTCGAGTACTCCTTGATACGCCGGTCCAGGTCCAGCTCGAACCGGTCGGCCAGCAGGGTCGTGGCTGCGGCGGTGTCGACACCCCGGAGCCGGCTGAAGTAGAGGAGGAACTCCCGTCCGGTCATCGACGGGTAGAGGGCCAGATCCCCGGGCAGGTATCCGACGCGGCTCCGGATTGCCACCGAGTCGGCCGTGATGTCCATGCCGAACACGGTTCCCGAGCCCCTGGTCGGCTGCAGGAAGTTGAGGAGCAGGCGGATGGTGGTGGTCTTGCCCGCGCCGTTGGGACCGATAAACCCGAATACCTCGCCCACGTCGACGGCGAGGTCCAGGTCGACGATGCCGGCGGCGTCACCGTAGTACTTGGTGAGACCTCGGGTTTCGATCGCTTCTGACATGCCTCACCTTCCTTCCCGGGACGAATTGGCGGCGATGAAGGCCAGTACCCGCTCCCAGGCGTCGACCGAGTCCTGCGCGAACTCGCCGTAACGGCGGTCGAAGAAGGAGTGAGGAGCGCCCGGGTAAATCACGACCTCGTGGGGAACCCCGGCTCCCGCCAGGGCATCCTCCAACTCCTTGACTTCTTCGAGCGGGATGCTGGGATCGTCTCCGCCCATGAGGGCGAGGATCGGGCATGCCATGCCGGCCACCCGGTCTACGGCCCCGGCGGTCTCCTCCGGGCGGCGGGGTCTGCCGTAGAAGCCGATGGCGCCGGATAGCGCGAGGCCGTTGGCGGCCTGGTGCCAGGAGGCGGATCCGCCGAAGCAGAAACCCATGGTGAAGACCACGCGCTCCGGATCGCGTGCCCGGAGATGGGAGACGGCTGCGGCCACGTCGTCCCTGATGCCGGCGAACGTGGTGTCGTGAACATGGGGCCAGAAGTCCCACTCGTGGGGTCGCTCACCGAGCCCGGCGGTGCGTCCGAAGTAGTCGACGGCCACCGCATCGTGGCCGGCATGGGCTAGCAGTAGGGCCAGTTCCTTGTAGAACCGGAACAAGCCCCGCACGTCGGGCAGGACCACCACCGCGGCCGTCGAAGGCGTGCCTCCGGCGGCCTCGAATGCGGAGAAGCGGTTGCCGTCCCGCGCGGTCAGCACCAGGTCGCGACCCTGTGCCGGTCGATCCCCCTTCGGGATGGGAGGAGCGGAGTCCTGGTCGAAACACACGTCTGCCTACTTCTAGCGTTCCGCTACACCGCGGTATAGGTTATTCGCAGCATTGCGGCGGTCCGGCGCAGCACATCCCCCTGGTGGCCCGGTAGCACGGCGGCGTGGTGGGTGGCGCCCGCCTCGCACCATCGGGCGTAGGCCTCGGCCACCTCCCCCGAGTCGAACCGGAACATCCCGTTGGGCCCCTCCATGGCGTGGTGCTTCGAGTCGAGGATCCGGCCCTCGGCGCCCACCAGAACCCATCCGTCGTTGTGATCGATCGGAGTGAGGCTGATCAGCGTGGCCGGTCCTTCCGGGAGCGCGAACGCCACCGCGGTCCCCGGTCCGTGATCGCCCATGTAGTGGTCCTCGGGGAGCAGCGTCACGCCGGACGACGCCGCCCGGATGGTGAGATCGCCCTCTCCGCCGTTGGCCACCAGTATCCAGTTCCCCGGGAAATCGACCTGATACAGCTCGCAGTAAAGGGCCGATCCGGCGAGGCGCTTCCCGATGGCCAGAGCGATCGCGGTGGGTATGTCCCCCGTACAGGCGAACGGCAGCCCGGCCTCGGCGCAAAGGGCCACTCCCAGGCAGGCGGTCACGCCCACCTCGGGGTTCCAGCGGAGAGCGTCGCCGTGGCAGTTGACCGCCCCGGCGTTGGCATCGTTCTGGTGGCACAACTCCCTCATGGCCAGAGCGAGCCGGGCAGAGCGGGCAAGGACCTGATCGTCGACCCGGTCGGCCTCGAAACGATCCCGTAGTTCACCTACGAGAGCGGACACCTCGCCGTCGCCCACCGCCCGGAACGCCGCCGCGATCCCCGGCGGGTCGACGTCGATGACCTCGACCCCCAGATCGACCAGTTGCTCGCCGCTGACCTCTACGTCCATGTAGCCGGGGATGGGCTTGCCGATCGTGAGCAGCCGGGACTTGGTGACCGTGGCGGCCGCATCCGCTGCCCTCAGCGTCTCGCCGAGGACGGTGTCGAGCTCACTCCCGAGGACCGAGGAGACCAGCGTGGTGAACTGCCGGCCCATCCGGACGAGCACGTTCGTGAACATGACCAGACCGACCGGCAGGCTCCTGCGGGTGGCCTCCTCGGTGGCGTAGTCGTCCGGGACCTCGATGATTTCCTGTGCCCCGACCGCCACCACCGGCACCCGGGGAAGATTCCGGATCGCCTCCCATCCGTAGCTGGGCGGGGCGGCCATGGTGGGTGCGAAGACGATCACATCGACGTCGGAGCGGGCGAACAGCAGCCCGGCCTCCCGTCCCGCTTCGTCATTGTCCACCACACCGGGGTAGACGACCGATCCGAACTGCTTGAGCCGGGTCCGCAAAGCGTCGGCGAATGCCGTGCGCTCCTGGCGGAACTCGGGCGGCATGGCCGCATCGAACAACCCGAAGTAGACGGCCAGCAATCCGATTCTGAGGGTGGGAGCGTTGTCACCGGGCATACCTGTCCTCGCCGTGGCTGACCCCGGATTCTGACATATGGGCGGGCGCGTTCGGCAGCGGGAGCCCGTGATAAGGTATCCGGAGTCGGATACCAGGCGCCGAAGCGAGCCGCCGGCTCAGTATCGCGAGAGCTGGAACCTGGGGAGGAGTCATGACCCCACTCCCATCCGTTCGATCTCCCGAGTAGTACGGATATGTCGCTGGACGCGGTGCTCGTCCTTGCCATTCTCGTCGGAACGGTCGCCCTGTTCGTCGCCGAGAAGTACCCCCTCGACATGGTGGCATTGCTCGGTCTGGGCGCCCTGCTCGGTCTGGGTCTGGTCACGCCGCAGGAGGGGTTCTCCGGTTTCAGCAATCCGGCGACCCTCACGGTGGCTGCCATGTTCGTCCTGAGCGCGGGCCTCCAGAAGACCGGCGCCACGGCTGCGGTGGGCCGGGTCATGGTGCGTTTCGGCAAGGACCACTACACCGCGCTGGTGGTCGTGATGAGCACGATCACGGTGATGTCGGCGTTCGTCAACAACACGGCGGCGGTGGCGGTCTTCATCCCGCTGGTCACGATTCTCGCCAACCGGCGCAGAGTCTCCGCCTCCAAGCTGCTCATCCCGCTCTCCTACGCCTCGCAGTTCGGGGGCGTCTGCACGCTGATCGGCACCTCCACCAACCTGCTGGTCAGTTCCATCTCAGAGCAGGCCGGGTACGGGTCGTTCAGCATGTTCGAGTTCAGCCGGATGGGCCTGATCCTCTTCGCCGCAGGAGTCACCTTCTTCCTTGTGTTCGGGCGCTGGCTGCTACCAGACCGCCAGGTGAGCGAGCTCGCCAGCACCTACAACCTCGGTGAGTACGTCACCGAGATGCGGGTGCGGAGTAACTCGCCGCTGGTCGGCCAGACCGTGCTCGAGAGCCGCCTCGGTGAGGAGCACGACGTCACGGTGCTACGCGTTCTGCACATCGGGGATGCCGGGTGGGCGCCGCTCCGGCAGGTCCTCGAACCGGATCAGGTGCTCCTCGTGCGCGGCGAGATCAACGAGTTGATCCGCCTGCGCGACTCCATGGGCCTGGAGCTCAATGTCGACTTCAAACTGCGGGACGAGACGCTGCAGACCGAGGACCTGCGCCTGGTGCAGGCTCTGGTCGCGCCGGGGTCCGAACTCATCGGCCACACCCTCAAGGAATTGGACTTCCGTAACCGCTACAAGGCGCTGGTCCTGGCCATGCAGCGCCGGGGCGAGACGATCCACGACCGGCTCAGCACCGTCACCCTCAGCCTCGGCGACGTGATCCTGATCCAGGCACACGAGGCGGAGATCAGGGCGCTGCGGCGCAACAGAGGCTTCATCGTGCTCGACGAGGTCCCGGGTACGGCCCTACGACACCGCGCCCCCTTGGTGATAGGGATCCTCGTTGCTGTCGTCGGGTTGGCCGCCTTCAACGTCTTCCCGATCCTCGTGACGGCGCTGCTCGGTTGCCTGGCGTTGTTGCTGACCCGCGTGCTGAGACTGGACGAGGCGTACCAGGCCATCAACTGGCAGGTCATATTCCTCCTCGCCGGGATCCTCCCGCTCGGTATCGCCATGCAGAGCAGCGGCGCGGCCGGGTTCCTGGCGGAGCGGGCAGTGGGAGTGGTGGGCGACATGGGGCCCGTGGCGGTGCTCGCGGTGATCTACCTGATGACCTCGGTGATGACCGACACGATGAGCAACGCCGCGGCCGCGGTGCTCCTCGCGCCCATAGCCATCTCCACCGCTGAGCAGATCGGCGTCGACCCACGGCCCTTCCTGATGGCGATCACCTTCGCCGCCTCGACCGGCTTCTCCACGCCGGTGGGTTACCAGACGAACACGATGATCTACAACGCGGGTGGCTACAGGTACACGGACTTCCTGCGTACCGGCGTGCCCCTCAGCATCATCTTCTGGATCCTGTCGGTGATCTTCATCCCCCGTCTCTGGTCGTTCTGATCGCACGGTGAACCGGAGCGCTGGAACCAGGGACGGCACGATGGATTACTTCGCAGGCAGATCCAACGGGTGGGCGGCTCCTGTCGACGGGGCAGCCTCGTGACCTGGGAGATCGGGTTCCTGATCCTGCTGCTGGTGGTGATGGCCTACCTGTTCCTGACCGCCAAGCTTCCGGTGGACCTGACTGCCTTCCTGGGCCTGGCGGTGCTGATCGTCGGAGGCTACGTGGGGCCTACGGAAGCCTTCAGCGGCTTCGCCTCGCCGGCCGTGATAACAATGCTGGCCATCTTCATCATCAGCGCCGCTCTGCTCTACACGGGGATAGCCGACGTCGTGGCGTCCAAGGTCTACACCCTGGTGGGCAGCAAGGAGGTCCCGCTGATCATCACCCTCATGCTGGTGTCGGGCATCCTCTCCGCGTTCATGAACAACATCGCCGCCACCGCGGTCCTGATGCCGGCGGTGGCGGGAATCGCCCGGAGGGCGGGGCTGCCGGCTTCGCGCCTGATGATGCCCCTCGCGTTCGGGTCGATCCTGGGTGGCACGACCACCATGGTGGGCACCCCGCCCAACATCGTCGCCGCCACCATCATCGCCGAGCGGGACATGACGCCGTTCGGCCTGTTCGACTTCACTCCCATCGGGTTGGTGCTCCTCGCCGCCGGAATCCTGTTCATGATCACGGTCGGCCGGCGGCTCCTTCCCGACCGCCAGGTGGGTCCTGCCGAGTCGGAGGCGGATGAGTTGACCCACATCTACCAACTCGAGGAGCGCCTGTTCACGATCCGCATTCCCGAGCCGTCCGCCATGGACGGCGTCACGCTGTCCGACGCCCATTTGTCCGGCGCCCTGGGCATCAAGGTGGTAGCCATACACCGGGGCGCCAAGCACCTCTCGCCGACGGCCGACACCCTTCTGAGGGGGGGTGACGTTCTTCTCGTGGAAGGCAGGCTGTCGGACCTCGAGGACCTGCTGCGGGTAGGGGAAGTGGAACTCCAGCCGACCTCGACCCGCCAACTCCCCAGGCCGAGACGAGGTTTCACCGCCATCAGGTTCGAGGTTCCCGCCTCGTCGAGCCTGGCGGGAACGAGCCCGCGCGAAGCGCGCTTCAGGGACCGTTACGAGGCGGTGATCGTAGGCGTGGAACGGGATGGGGAGGTCGTGCGGGAGAACCTGGCATCCCGGACCATCCACGCCGGGGATCATGTGATCGCTATCGGGCCCCGCTCCCAGCTGCTGGAGATGCAACCCGACCCGAACTTCCTGGTGAAGGACCTGGGGTTGTCGGCGATGCAGGCCTTCGAGGGCCATCTCTCGGTGCTCCGCGTCCCGGAGGGTTCCTCGCTGGCGGGATCGACGGTGGGGTCGAGCCGGCTGAGCGAACTGGTGGGAGTCACGGTCGGAGGGATCATCCGTGATGACGTCACCCGTCTCGACGTGCATCCCGACGACGTGCTCGAGGCCGGCGATGGTTTGCTGGTGGCGTGCGAGCCGGCCCGGTTCGAGAGGTTGGTCCGGCTGGGTGACGTAGAGGTGGATTCTCGGGTGGGTGAGGGAGAGCTCGAATCGGAGAACTTCGGCATCGTCGAGGTGGCGCTGGCGCCCCGTTCGGCGATCGAGGGCAAAACCTCACGCGAGCTACAGTTCCGGGATCGCTACGGCCTCCAGTTGCTGGCGGTCTGGAGGGACGGCCGCTCCATCTACGAGGACCTGGCCGATCTGGCGTTCCGTTTCGGTGATGGATTGCTGGTGCAGGGTCCTTGGGAGCGGATCAGCCTGCTCGGTTCCGACCCCAACTTCGTGGTGCTCTCACCGGCGGGGATGCGGCCTCGCCGTCCCAAGAAGGCCCCTATCGCGCTGGGAGCGTTGCTGCTGATGGTCGCCATGGTGGTTCTGGGCATCCAGCCCATCCACGTGGCCGCCTTCATCGCCGCCAGCCTGGTCTTGCTGTTCGGTACCGTCACCATGGAGGAGGCATACCGGGCCATCGAATGGCGCACCATCTTCCTGGTGGCGGCGGTCCTGCCGGTGGGGATCGCCATGGAGAGCACCGGCGCAGCGTTGCTCCTGGTCAGCAGGGTCAGGGAATGGCTGGGACCGATGGGCCACCTCGCCATCCTCATCGCCCTGGTGGTGCTGGCCAGCCTTCTCAGCCAGGCCCTGGACGGGGCACCGGCGGTGGTCCTCCTGGCGCCGGTCGCCCTCGAAACGGCTGCTCAACTGGGCATGAACCCCTACGCGGCCATGATGGGGGTGAGCCTGGCCGCGTCGGCCGCCTTCATGACTCCGTTCAGCCACAAGGCCAACCTCCTCGTCATGGGAGCGGGTGGTTACCGGGCCATCGACTATGCCCGCGTCGGTACTCCGCTGACCGTGGTCGTCCTGGGCATAGTCGTCGCCCTGGTACCGGTCTTCTTCCCCATCTGAGCCTGCGCGCCCGGCACCCTGCCGGTAAGTCGCGCGTTCGACACCGGTGCCCGGGGCCTCGGCAGCTGCATAGGGCTGATGAGCACCCGATTATCTAGGCTGGGAAGGTGAGCGAGCCGGGCAACGTGGCAGGCGACTTTGGTCAGCCGACGAGGGTGATCCTCCGAGGATCACTACGAGAGGCGACGAAGGCTCCTCCCACCGTCTACAAGACGGTTGGAGGCCAGCGATTCTTCGACGACCTCGTCGACCGTTTCTACGATGCCGTGGAGGGAGACCCGCTGCTGCGGCCCATGTACCCGCGGGACCTGCGGAGATCCCGCGAGCGCCTGGCCGGTTTCCTGGCCCAGTACTGGGGCGGGCCGCCGCGCTACAGCGAGGAGCGGGGCCATCCCCGCCTGCGGATGCGCCACATGCCCTTTGCCATCGGCCCTGCCGAGCGTGACGCCTGGATGGCGCACATGGCCGCCTCTCTCGATGTCGCAACCCTGGCCGACGGCACCGGCCGCCCCCTCCCTGCCGAGGTCCGGGCCGCCATGTTCGACCACTTCGACAACGCCGCCACCCACCTGATCAACCAGCCCGGCGCTTGACCGGGACTGGGACTGTCGCATGATGTTGCCCGAGAACCGTTCCTTCGAATTGTCCCGGCAGCTTCTCGAAGGCGCCATAGACATCCACGTCCACGCCACCCCGCACCTGCCCAGCAGCCCGCGACGGCTGGACCCCATCGAGGCGGCCATCGAGGCCCGGGACGCAGGTATGAGGGCCATCGTGCTGATGGATGTCTTCCAGATGACCAACGGGATCGCCTGGATCGTGAACCGGGCCGTCCCCGACTTCACCGTCTACGGCGGCCTGATCCTCAATACCGCGTACGGCGGCCTGAACCCTCGGGCTGTCAAGACGGCGATCGGGTACGGCGATGGCGCCAGGTTCATCAGCTTCGGAGCCCACTCCACCTACTACCAGGCCTTCAGGGAGGGCCGGATCGTGGACGGGAAGTTCACGCCCCTGAAGGACCTGTACCCGGAGTTC
>WTGW01000137.1 GCA_011523395.1 Acidimicrobiia bacterium | reverse complement strand
GCATCGCCATGGGGCAGAACAGCGGCACGCTCACCTTCACGGCCACGGCGGACGACATCGACGAGCCCGTGAACATGGAGACGCTGGTGCTGGAGTTCGGCACCCTGCCGGAGGAGGTCGTCCCGCACGAGACCGACCCAACCCACGTGACAATCACCATCACCGACAACGACACGGCGGGGATCACGGTTACCGAGACGGGCACGCCAGTGAACACCGTCGTGGACGAGGACGGCACGCCGACCGCCACCGACACCTACACGGTCGTGCTGGACTCCAAGCCGCTGTCCAACGTGACGATCCGCGTGACGGCGGGCGACGGCTCGGTCGCCAAGGTCGACGGCCCCGACTCCGCGACGGCGTACACCACGACGGAAGACCTGATCTTCACGCCAACCAACTGGAACACGGCGCAGACGGTCACCGTGCAGGGCGTCCAGAACGTCATCGACGACCCGAACGACAAGCGCACGGTGGACATCTCCCACACGGTGCAGGTCGGCGACACGTCGCCCAACGGTCAGTACACCACCAGCATGGACCTGAGCGACCATGACGTGGAGGTGGAGGTCATCGATGACGACGCGCAGCCGACGGCGGTCGAGCTGGAGGCGTCCATCTCGACCGCGACGGAGAACGGCGGGGCGCAGACCGTCACGGTGACGGCGACGGTGCAGGGCGCAACGCGCTTCGGCGCCGCGCAGACGATCACCGGGGACATCTCGAGCAACGCAGACACCTCGTCCACCAACTACGTGGACGTCACGACGTCGGCGCTCAGCATCACCATCCCCATTGGGGCGCAGACCGCCACCGGCACCTTCACGCTGACGCCGCAGAACGACAACGTGCACGAGACGGATCAGACCGTGACCGTGGGCGGCGCCATCGCGCCCGCCACAGGCGTCACGATCACCGCCGACACGATCGGCGTCACCAACGACGACAATGCGCCGACGCGGATCGATCTGAGCGTCAACCCGACCACCATCGCGGAGGCGGCCGGAGCGACGACGGTGACCGTCACGGCGACGGTGCACGGCGGCAAAACCTTCGGCTTGGCCAAGACCGTCACCGTGGCGGTCGGCGGACAGAACGAGACGAACAAGGTGAAGTTCACCACCGCGAGCGTCTCCAACATCAACATCGCCGCCGAATCGGCCACGGGGACGGCGACGTTCACGCTGACGCCGACCGCCAACACCTTCGACGAACAGACCGCGACCGCGACGGTGAGCGGCACGGCGTCGAGCGTGACCACGCTCAACAGCGCGACGGTGAGCGTCACCGACGACGACGCCTCGCCGGCGGGCATCACCTTCGGCCTGAGCCCGACGACCGTCGCCGAGGACGGCGGCGCGGCCACCGTCAACTACACGCTGGATGTGCAGACGGGGACGGGCGGCACGACCTACGGCGAGGACATCGTGGTGACCGTCGAGGTGGAGGGCTCCGGCGGCGCGAACGTGGTCGACTTCACAGCGGTCGCCGACCAGACGAGCACCATCCCGAAGGGCACGTCGGCGCAGGTCACGGGCAGCTTCACGCTGACGCCAACCGACGACACGGACGACGAATACGACGAGACGGTGACGGTATCCGCGACGGCGACGGACGTGCACGGCAACGCCATTCAGATGGCGCCCATCGAGATCACGCTCACCGACGACGAGGACACGACGGTCACGATGACCGCGCCGACGGGGGCGGTCGCGGAGGCGAGCGGGACCAAGGACCTCACCTTCACGCTGAGCCGCGCGCTGCGCGGCACGGAGGCGATCACCGTGCCGCTCGAGGTGGTGGGCCTAGCGCAATCGGACTACACCCTGGGGCTGCACGGGACGAACACGGGCGTGACCATCGACACGACCACCAGCCCCTTCAGCGCGCAGAACCCGGCGCTGAAGTTCGCCGCCGGGGCGTCCAGCGCGACGCTTCGGTTCACGGCGCAGCCCAACAGCAAGCGCACGCAGCCCTACGCCATCATTCGTTACGGCAGCGGCACGCCCGTGCCCGCGCCGTCGGGCGCCAACATCGACTTCGGCACGCCCGTGGGCGGGCCGGTGGGCTTCATCATCACGGACGACGAGACGGGCGACATCCTGTTCCCGTTCGACTCGGATCTGATGCCGACCGGCGACCACTCGATCATACCGGGCTACTCGTTCCGGCTCGTGTTCGTGACCTCGGGAGCGCGTGACGCCTCGTCCACGAACATCGCCGACTATGACGCCTTCATCCAGTCGGCGCTGGCGGAGGGACACGAGGACATCATCCCCTACGCCGGCTTCTTCAAGGTGGTCGGCAGCACGTCGGCGGTTGACGCAACGGCCCACGCGAGCTTCGGCACATTGAGCAGTGCGCCGTTCTTCTGGCTGGGCAACAACATGTACGCGCAGCGCGTGGCCAACAACGATCCGGGCTTCCGCGGCGAGTGGCTGAACCAGACGCCCTACGATGAGAGCGGGGCGGCGGCGACCGCGAGCGCGAACGGCTACTTCACGGGCTCGACCAGCGCCGGCGCGAAGTCGAGCAACCCCTTGGGCGCCGCGACGGTGACGCTGGGCTATCTGAGCGACAGCGGCTCGGGCCGCGCGCCGCTGGGCAGCGGCGTGACGACGGCCAAAACCGACACGCGCCCCTTCTACGGCCTGTCGCCGATCCTCAAGGCGGACCGGCGGCCAACGGTGTCCATCGTCCCCAAGACCGGCGGAGAGTCGGTGGCGGAGGGCTCGCCCGCCGTCTTCACCATCAGCATCACTCCCACGCCTACGCAGTCGATTGGCGTGACGCTGTTTGTCTTCAACGAGTCCGGCAAGCCCGCCTACGTCGCCCCCGCCGATCGCCAGAACCCCATCATGAACGCCGTGACGCTCACCGCCACGACCACCTCCGCCGACTACTCGGTGCCGACGATCAACGACAGCGACGACGAGCCGGACGGCGGCGTGGAGGTGCGCGTGAGCGGCACGGCGCAATACGCGCCCGCCGGCTCAGATAACGACGTGGCGACGGTGCGGGTGACGGACGGCGAGCCCACGTCCCTGACGCTGACGGGAACATCCGCCAACGTGACGGAGGGCCTCAACAAGAGCTTCACGCTGTCGCTGGGACGGCGGCTGGTCTCGGGCGAGACGGTCACCGTCCCGCTCACCTTCGCGGGCACGGCGACGCGCGGCGCGGACTACACCTTCACCTGCTCGGGGTCGGGCGTGACCTGCCACGACCTCGACGACACCTCGGGAACCGCCAACCCGCGCGTGGTGTTCGCCAACGGCGCGCAGACCGCCGCCATCGTCATGATGGCCGTGCTGGACGCCAACACCGACCCCGTGGAGGCCAACGAGACGGTGAACATCGGCATGGGAACGCCGACGTCCATGGGGCTGGGCGGGGGCGTCGGCGCGCCGACGGACAACGCGCCGCAGTTCACCATCGTGAACCGCTCGCAGATCACCCTGGCCTCCTTCGAGCACGCCACGTACACGGCGACGGAGGCGACGGGGTCCGGCCGCACGGTGACGGTGCGGGTCAACTACACGCCCAGCGCGCTGATAGACCTGACCATCCCCTTCACCGTGACGGGAACAGCCACGGTGACCAGCGACTACACCAAGACCCACAGCACCAACCAGCTGAGCCCGGACGGGGGCGATAGCTACAGCACCATCACCTTCACCATCAATGACGACGTATATGACGACGACGGCGAGACCATCATCATCACGCTGTCGGACGGCGCCAACTGGGACCTGGGCGCGAACCCCTCGACCACCATCACCATCACCGACAACGACGCCGCGCCTGAGGTGACGCTGTCCGCCAGCCCGGCGACGGTGGCGGAGTTCGCGGGGGCGACGCCGATCACGGTGACGGGCGCGATGCAGGGGACTACGCGTTTTGAGGAGAACACGAGCCTGACGGTTGGCATCGCCGGCTCCGGCGCTGCCAACGTCGTGGACTTCACCGCGCCCTCCTCCGTGACGCTGACCATCAACGCCAACGCCGCCTCGGGCACCGCCAACTTCACGGTGACGCCCACGGACGACACCGATATCGAGAGCAACGAGGTGATCACCCTGTCGGCCACCGAGACCGGGGCGGTCATCAACAGCGGAACCCTCACGCTGACGGACGACGATTCGGCAACGTCGCTGAGCCTGACGATGTCTGCGACGGCGGGCGACGTGACCGAGGGCGCGTCCGGCGCGGCGGGCTACAAGGACGTCACCATCACGCTGGGGAGCGCGCTGACGGGCAGCCAAACGGTGACCGTGCCGCTGGCGGTGAGCGGCGTGACGGTCACCACCGACTACACCTTCGCGCTCCAGCCGGCGACGCAGACGGGCGTGACGCTGCTGACCAGCGGCGGCGGCAACAGCGCGCAGAACCCGGCGGTGCGCCTCAGCGCGGGCGCGACGAGCGCGACGCTGCGCTTCACGCCCGTCGACAACAACGATCGGACGAACCCGGCCGTGGTGATCGGCTACGGCACGGGATCGCGGCTGCCCAGCGCCACGGGCGTCTCGCTTGGGACGCCGGCGGGCTCGCCCATCATCTTCGCCATCACGGACGATGAGACGGGCGCCATCAACGTGCCGAACAACTGGGCGCTGAAGCCCTCCGGCCTCGGCCCGGGCCAGCCCTTCCGCCTCCTGTACGTCATGTGCCGCACGGATCAGGACGGGACGTCCACGAACATCAGGGACTACAACACCTACGCGTGGCAGGCCCACCTGGAGCATGGGCACGCCTCGCTGCATCCCTACGCGGGTCTGCTGCGCATCGTCGGTAGCACGGCCGCGGTGGACGCGCGGGTGAACACGGGCATGTGGAGCGGCGGCGCCTACGCGGACGGCTCCACCGCGCAGGGCAGCAGCGGCGTCCTGGTCTACTGGATGGGCGGCAACGACCGCGTCGCCAACAACTACTTCGACTTCTACGACGGGCAGTGGGTCGGCAACACGGACGCCAACCAGACCGCCTACGACCGCTGCCACACCGGCAACGGACGCGGCGGCAACGCCTTCATCTTCACGGGCAGCAACGCGGACGGCACCGGGAGGGACGGCTATGAGCTGGGGGCCTCCCAGGTGCAGTACGCCGCGCTCTCCCCGCTTGGCTCCGGGCGCACTCCGCTGAACAGAGGCACATCGACGAACGCCGCCACCGAGAGGCGCAACTTCTACGTGCTGTCGCCGGTGTTCATCGCGACGGGGGAGACGCAGTTCGCGCAGGCGGCCCAGAGCGCGGAGGAGGACGCGGGCACGGTGAACGTGGCGGTGAACGTGAGCCCGGCGGCGGGCGGGCCCATCGCCGTGAGCTACACCCTCTCCGGCACGGCGACGAGCGGAACGGACTACGCCATCACCGGCGTCACCGGCACTAGCGGCACGGTGACCATCCCGGCGGGCGCGACGAGCGTGAACATCCCCGTGGCCGTCACCGATGACAGCATCGCCGAGCAGCCGGAGACGATCATCCTGACGCTGACCGCCGGCGACGGCTACACGCTGGGGACGACGACCACGCACACGCTGACCATCGCCATCAATGATCAAACACAGGGCGTCACGGCCAACGATGACGGCTCCTACACGGTGCCCAACGACTGGGCGCTGATCCCGGACGGCCTGCGCCTGGTCGGCCAGAAGTTCCGCCTGATGTTCAAGACTTCGACCACGCGGGACGCCACGTCGTCTGACATCGCGGTCTATGACGGCTTCGTGCAGGGCCGGGCGGCTGCGGGCCACAGCGCCATTCGTCCCTACAGCGGCGAGTTCAAGGTGGTGGGCTCCACCAACGCGGTGGCGCTCCGGGACCACCTGGGCATGCGCTCCGGCGGCAGCTGGATCGCGGGCGTCCCCATCCACTGGCTGAACGGCGACGAAGTGGCTGAGGACTACCAGGACTTCTGCACCCGCGATTCCACGCACGACACCAACCCCAGGGAGCGCTGGTGGAAGAACGACGATCTGGCCGACCAGCGGAACGAGTCCGGCACCGCCCACGCGAGCGACAACTTCCCCTGGACCGGCAGCGACAACGACTGCACCAAGCACTCCTCCCAGTACCTGGGCGCGTCGGGGCAGGTGGCGCGCGGCGGTCACGCGGACGGCCGGGTTTGGGGGCCGTTGAACACCGATACACAGGCTGCCTCGAGCTCGAACACCTTCTACGCCATGTCGCCCGTGTTCGTCGTGGGCGGCGATGCCCTGACTGCCTCCTTCGAGGCGAGCGCGCAGGGCGCCAACGAGGACGCGGGCACGGTGGGCGTGGCGGTGATCCTGAACCAGGCGCAGGCGTCGGCCGTCACCGTGGGCTACACGCTCTCCGGCACGGCCACGCGCGGCACGGACTACGACATCACGGGCCTCACAGGCAACAGCGGCGCCATCGTCGTGCCACGCGGTCAGACCGGCGCCTTCATCCGGGTGGTCATCACAAACGACGCCGTGGAGGAGGTCGCCGAGACCATCATCCTGACGCTGACCGCCGGAACCGGCTACACGCTGGGGACGCCCAGCGCGCACACGCTGACCATCGGCGCCAGCGACCAGCCGGGCATTCCCCCGGCGGTGGGGTTGACGAGCCAGAACTACCGGGTCGATGAGGACGCAGGGTCGGTGCGCCTGACCCTGGCGGTGCTGCCCGCGACGGAAAACCCGGCGCCGGCGACCCCGTTCGTGGTCGAGTACACCATCGCCGGCGGCGGCCTTGGCCCGTCCTTTGGGAGCCACCCCGATGCGACGAGGGGCGTGGACCTGCCCGCAGTGGGCAGCGTCAGCGTCCCGGCAGGCGCGCTGTGGGTCAACTTCGACGTGCCCATCACCAACGACAATCTCGCCGAGGGCGCCGAGTCGGCCGTCATCACGCTGGAGACCCGCACCGCCTACAGGCTGATGGCCCACACCGAGGCGCAGATCACCATCGACGACGACGACGTGCGCGGGCTGGTGTTCGACCCCGACCCGATGACGGTGCGCGAGGGCGGGCAGGCCGACTACACGGCGAAACTGTCCTCGCAGCCCACCGGCACGGTGACCGTCACCATCAGCGGCAACGGGCTGACGGTTGACACCGACCCCGACACCGCCGGCAACCAGAACACGCTGACCTTCACCGGCGGGACCAACGGCACGTGGAACACGCCGCAGACGGTCAGGGTCACGGCTGGGGAGGACGACCGCGACACGAAGGACGATGTGCTGACGCTGCTCCACGCTACCTCCGGCGGCGACTACATGGCGGCCGACAGCGCCAACCTGAAGGTGACGGTGACGGACAACGACAGGCTGGCGGTGACCATCACGGAGTCCGGCGGATCGACGCAGGTGAACGAGGCGAAGCCGGGCAACACGGACACCTACACGATTGTGTTGAGCAAGCAGCCGTCACGGACGGTTCTGGTCACGGCCAGGTCAAGCGATACGAGCATCGCGATGGTGAGCAGATTCGGAAACACCTTCTTGACAGAGAGGACGTTCGTCTTCACCACCGGCACATGGAACCGGCCGCAGGAGGTCACGGTGCGGGCGAGCGACGACGACTTCGACAATCCGAATGACCGCCGCTCCACCACAATCACGCACCGTATATCGACGTCCGACGCCGAATACCGGCGCGTCACCGTCGACCCGGTGACGGTGAATGTCACGGACGATGATCCGGAGCCGCGGCTGACCCTGGAAGCGTCAACGACGCGGGTGGCTGAGGGCGAGACGACGACGATAACGGCGGAGCTGGCGTCAGCGCTGACACGGTCCGTCACGATTCCGCTGGAGATTGTGCGGCATACGGCGGAGGCGGGCGACGTCAGCGTCCCGTCCAGCATCCGCATCAACGCGCGGTCGATGACGGGGACGGCGACCCTCAGGGCCAACCAGGACGACGACGCCGATCATGAGCACTTCACCGTGAGGGTTAGGCGCCTGCCCAGCGGCGTGAAGGATGGGGGCGCCAGCGTCAGCATCATCATCGAGGACGACGAGTACGTTGCGCCGCCGGCCACCTTCAAGTGCGACACCACAGCCGGTCGCTGTGAGCCGAGCCCCATCTCCATCGGCGAGGGCAAGACGCGGCAGATCTACTTCTCGCTGCCGCAGGGGCCGCCAACCCACTGGGTGGGTGGGGACGTCAGCATCACCAGTGGCTCCGCCGACGCGTCGACGGGCACCAACAGGCTCGCTTTTACGACCTCCAACTGGTGGGACAAGTCGCTGACTGTGACCGGGCTGGAGGACGACGCCACCCGGACGCTGGACCCGGTGGAGGTCACGATACGGTTCGTGTCGAATGACCCGTTCTACAACGGCAAGGAGATGACGCTCGACTTCCAGATCGTGGACAACGACAGTCCCGTCGAGCTCAGCCTGGCGCAGGACAGGGAGACGCTGACGGAGGGCGCCAGCGGCGCCGTGCGGCTGACGGTGACGGCATCGCGGCCGCTTCCCGTCCCCGTGACGCCGGTCATCAATCTCCGCACCGTCACCATCGGCGCGGACTTCTCCGACAAGGACGTGGAGTGCGATGGATGCCTGAACGCGGATGGGAGCCGGATCACGTTCCCCGTTATGAAGACGGGCGCGACGATAAGCCAGGTCATGCTCCATGCGAAGGACGACAACCTGGTGGAGCGCGATGCGCTGATACGCGGCCGGCTTGAGGTATTCAATGAGGCTGGTACCGCGGTTTACGAGCCGCCGCCGCTCATCTCGGCGGACGTCGACCACTACAACCTCACGCTGACGCACAAGGACGACGACCAGCTGCGAGCCCACGTGCACCACAACGAGGTGATGGGCTACTTCCTCGCCCTGAACCGCCAGACCGAGTTCCCGATCACGGTGCACGGCCTCAGGACCGATCCTGCCCTCAACCCTGCGAACAGGCATGAGTACCCGGCCGTCGACCAGACGATCGCGGAGGCCGAGCTCGAGCGGAAGTTGAGGAGAGCCAGGTACATTCCGCTGGGCGACAACCTGAACCTCTACCGGGGCATCGTGCTCGAGCT
Organism: Acidimicrobiia bacterium; assembly: GCA_011523395.1. Lineage (GTDB taxonomy): Bacteria > Actinomycetota > Acidimicrobiia > Spongiisociales > Spongiisociaceae > Spongiisocius. The sequence continues at coordinate 2,069 of WTGW01000137.1, read as the reverse complement.
GCCCGAGGGCTTCCCGCTGGCCGGGGACTGGATCGAGCTCGGTGACGGCATCGAGGTGGTCGATCTGGCCGCCGAGGTGCCGGCCGCCACCGCGCGACCGCTGGGATCGCGGAGCGCGCCCGACAACCTGGCGGTGGACATCCTCTACGCCAACGACGGCGCGCCGTCCGCGGACCGCATCAACATGGTGATCATCTCCGAGATCACGGAGACCAGCATCGCCGTGAGTTGGAACGCGGCCGACGGCGCGGACGGCTACGAGGTGCGGTGGCAGGCCGGCGGCCAGTCGCAGCCGCAGACACTGCGTCGCAGCGGCACCTCCCACGTCATCACCGGCCTCACCGCCGGCACGACGTACCAGCTGCGGGTGATGGTGGTGAAGCAGGGCAGCGTGGTGGCGGCCAAGTCCAGCCAGACCATCACGGTGACCACCGACGGCTCGGCGCAGCAGACGCCGCAGACGCCGACGGAGCCGGTGATCAGCGTCACGGCGGGGGCGGGCGTCACCGAGGGCGGCAACGCCGTCTTCACCGTCACCGCCAACCCCGCGCCCACGGCCCCGCTCACGGTGAGCGTGACGGTGTCGCAGAGCGGCGACTTCGCTGCGGCTGGGACGACGGGCGTCAAGACGGTGACGATCCCGACCGGCGGCTCCGTCCAGCGCACCGTGTCCACGGTGAACGACAGCGCCGAGGAGGCCAACGGTTGGGTGCGCCTGACGGTGAACGCGGGCGAGGGCTACACCGTGTCCGCCGATAGCGGCGAGGCGTCGGTGGCGGTCGCGGACGATGACGGAGCGCCGGTGATCAGTGTCACGGGCGGGGCGGGCGTGACCGAGGGCGGTAGCGCGAGCTTTACCGTGAGCGCCGACCCGGCGCCGGATGCGCCGCTGACCGTGACGGTGACCGTCACCCAGTCGGGCGACTTCGGCGCGACCACGGGCGCGACGACGGTGGAGATCCCGACCACGGGCAGCGTCAGCTACGCCGTCGCCACGGCGGGCGATGAGGTTGATGAGGAGGACGGCTCGGTGACGCTGACGGTGAACGCAGGGGAGGGCTACACCGTCTCCTCCGACAACGGCGAGGCGTCGGTGGCCGTGGCCGACGACGACGCGGACCCCGGCGCGGACCTGCCCGTGATCAGCGTCAGCGCGGGCAGCGGTGTCACAGAGGGAGGCAGCGCGGCCTTCACGGTCACGGCCAGCCCGGCGCCCTCGGCCCCGCTCCGGGTCTCGGTGACCGTGATCGCGAGCGGCGACTTCGGCGCCCAGGCGGGAGCGAGGACGGTCACGATCCCGACCTCGGGCTCGGTGAGCCACGCCGTCGCCACGGCGGGCGACAGCGCCGACGAGCCCGACGGCTCGGTCACCCTGACGGTGAACGCGGGCGAGGGCTACACGGTCTCGGCGAGCCGGCCGGCGGCGACGCTCGCCGTGGCCGACGACGACGCGGCGGCGCAGGCCTGCGTCACCACCGACAGCGCCCTGCTCGCGCAGGTGCTGGCCAAGACGGGGGACCCGTGGAACGGGGCGCGGCCCGACCTGGTGGACACGTTCACCCGTTCCTACAACACGATGCTGGGCACGGACACCTACACGGTGGCGGACCTCAAGGCCCGCCCGGATAGGCAGACGCCCAACTGGCAGGGCACCGGTCCCAACGCGCTCTGGCAGGGCATCTACGCCGAGTTGGACCGCCTCGAGGCGTGCCGCGAGGGAACGACGCCGCCCGCGGTCGCGCCGGAGGTGAGCGTCAGCGCCGGCACGGGCGTCACCGAGGGCGGCTCGGCCTCCTTCACGATCACGGCCAGCCCGGCGCCGTCGTCGGCGCTGACGGTCGTGGTGACCGTCACCCAGTCGGGCGAGTTCGGCGCAACGGTCGGCGCCCGGACCGTAGAGATCCCCACTTCGGGTTCGGTGAGCCACGCGGTGGCCACCGCGGGCGACGAAGTTGACGAGGCCGACGGCTCGGTCACCGCGACGGTGAACGCGGGCAGCGGCTACACCGTGTCATCGACGCAGGGCGCGGCTACGGTGGCGGTCTCCGACGACGACGATTCGCAGCAGG
>WTGW01000154.1 GCA_011523395.1 Acidimicrobiia bacterium | reverse complement strand
GGCGGACGCACCGTCGGGGCAGGCACCGTCACCAAAATCATCGAATAACCGGAACGCAAAGAGAACTACTGGCCGAGACATCGGAATGGGAACCGGCAGGAAGACAGCATGAAAGAACAGAGAATCCGCATCAAGCTGAAGGCTTACGACCACCAGGTGGTCGATGAGTCGGCGCGCAAGATAGCGGAGACAGTCATCCGCACCCATGCCATCGTTCATGGGCCGGTCCCGCTCCCGACCAAAGTCCACCGGTACTGCGTGATCCGGTCGCCGCATGTGTACAAGGACTCGCGTGAACACTTCGAGATCCGCACCCACAAGCGCCTGATCGACATCCTGCGGCCGACCCACAACACGATCGAGTCCCTCATGAGGCTGGACCTCCCGGCCGGAGTGGAAGTCGAGATCGAGACATGAGCCTGTCGGCGATCCTCGGAGAGAAGGTCGGCATGACCCGGATCTTCGACGATCATGCCCGCGCCATCCCCGTGACGGTGATCAAGGCCGGACCCTGCCACGTCACCCAGATCTGTACCGAGGAGAACGACGGTTACTCGGCGGTGCAGATCTCGTACGGCGAGATCCCGGCCCGGAAGGTCAACAAGCCGCAGGCCGGCCACTTCGCCAATGCCGGCGTCGCCCCGGCCCGCCACCTGGTGGAGGTGCGGGTCGATGACGGCTCGGAGTTCCAGCTGGGCCAGGTGCTGCGGGTCGAGGACGTGTTCGAGCCCGGAACCAAGGCCGACGTGACCGGAGTCTCCAAGGGGAAGGGTTTCCAGGGCGTGATGAAGCGCCACAACTTCCACGGACAGGGCGCCAGCCACGGTGTCCACAAGGTGCACCGCTCGCCGGGCGCCATCGGCGCCTGCGCCACCCCGGCCCGGGTGATGAAGGGCACCAAGCTGCCCGGACGGATGGGTGGCAAACAGACCACGGTGCTCAACCTGGCCGTGGTCGGCGTGGACCCCGAGCGCAACCTGCTGGTGCTGCAGGGCGCGGTCCCAGGTCCCAGAGGCGGGCTGGTCTTCGTCCGCGAAGCGGTCAAGAACGGTTGATGGACGATGGCTGATCTGGTTGCTCCCCGGTACGACTCCGCCGGTGTCCAGCAGGGCGAGGTGTTACTCGACCCGGCAGTCTTCGGCATCACGCCCAACCGCGACGTGATGCATCAGGTGGTGGTGGCCCATCTGGCGGCCCGGCGTTCCGGCACGGCTCGCACCAAGACCAGGGCCGAAGTGCGAGGCGGCGGGCGCAAGCCATGGCGCCAGAAGGGCCTGGGGCGGGCCCGCCACGGGTCGATCCGCTCTCCCATCTGGGTGGGCGGCGGCAAGGCGCACGGCCCTAGCGACCGCAACTACGTCCAGCGGGCCCCCAAGAAGATGAAGGCGCTGGCCCTCAGGAGCGCCCTGTCGGCCCGGGCGTCGGAGGGCGCCATCAAGATCATCGGGGGTTTCGACTGGGAGGTGCCCAGCACCAGGCTGGCAGCTTCCCTTCTCAGTGAGATCGGGGCCACCGGTAAGGCATTGGTGGTGGTCGACCGCTCTGAGGAGGTCGCGCTCCGGTCGTTCCGGAACCTGCCCCAGGTCATCCTCGGGCGACCCGGGATGCTGAACACGTACGACGTCCTCTGGGCCGGCACTGTCATCTTCTCCGGACTGGCCCTCGGGCAGTCTTCCACCGGTCCGGCCGGATCCCAAGCGGGTCGCTTCGAGATCTCGGACGAGGACTTCGTCATGGAGAACGGCGCGGCGCCGGCCGGGCTGGGACAGGACGCACGATGAAGGACCCGCGTGACGTGATCATCCAGCCCGTGGTCTCGGAGAAGTCATACGACCTCATCGAGCGTGCCAACACGTACACCTTCGTGGTGGACCGCCGGGCCCGCAAGGAGGAGATCCGCCGGGCGGTCGAGGTCCTGTTCGACGTCCGGGTGTTGAGCGTCAACACGCTGAACCGCAAGGGCAAGCGGAAGCGGACCAGGTTCACGGTCGGTAGGCGTGCCGACACCAAGCGCGCCATGGTCACGCTGCCCATCGGGCAGACCGTGGACATCTTCGGAATTTGAGGCAGGTGAGTTCGAGATGGCAGTAAGGAAGAGAAAGCCCACCTCACCGGGACGCCGGTTCCAGACGGTGTCGGACTTCGCGTCGATCACCAAGTCAAAGCCCGAGAAGTCCCTGCTGGCCAAGAAGAAGCGCTCCTCGGGGCGCAACTCCCACGGCCGGATCACGTCGCGCCATCGGGGTGGCGGTCACAAGCGTAGGTACCGCATCGTGGACTTCCGCCGGACCAAGGACGGGGTGCCTGCTCGGGTGGCGGCGGTGGAGTACGACCCCAACCGCAATGCCCGGCTGGCCCTGCTGCACTACGTGGACGGCGAGAAGCGTTACATCCTTCACCCGGTGGGAGTATCGGTGGGGGACATGCTGGAGTCGGGCCCCAAGGCCGAGATCCGGCCCGGAAACGCCCTTCCGCTGCGGAACATTCCGGCGGGAACGGTGGTTCATGCCATCGAGCTGAAGCCGGGTGGCGGAGCCAGGATGGCCAGGGCAGCCGGAACGGGTGTCCAGTTGATGTCCAAGGAGGGGAACAGGGCGCTGCTGCGACTGCCCTCGGGCGAGGTCCGCTACGTGCTCCTGGACTGCCGGGCCACCATCGGTCAGGTCGGCAACACCGAGGCGGAGCTCACCAAGCTCGGCAAGGCGGGCAGGAACCGCTGGAAGGGGGTGCGTCCCCAGACCCGCGGCGTGGCGATGAACCCGGTTGATCACCCGCTGGGAGGTGGCGAAGGGCGCTCGTCAGGAGGCCGCCATCCGGTGTCCCCGTGGGGCAAGCCGGAGGGCCGGACCCGGAATCGCAACAAGGCGAGCAACCGGGATATCGTGCGCCGCCGCAACAAGAAAGGCCGGAGGTAGCAGATGGCTCGGAGCCGTAAGAAGGGCCCGTTCGTGGACGAGCACCTCCTGAGGAAGGTGGAGGCCGCCAACAGCGCCGGCCACAAGCGGATGATCCGCACCTGGAGCCGCCGGAGCACCATCATCCCCGAGATGGTGGGCCTGACCATCGCTGTCCATGATGGCCGCCGCCACGTTCCCATCTACATCACCGAGCAGATGGTCGATCACAAGCTGGGCGAGTTCGCTCCTACCAGGACCTTCAGGGGACACGCCGGTACCAAGCGGGAAAAGGCCACGAGGCGGTAGGTCGAGATGAGAGCAGTCGCCCGCGCCCGCCACATCCGCCAGTCCCCCTACAAGGTGCGGGTGGTGCTGGACCAGGTCCGGGGCATGTCGGTCGCCGATGCCGAGGTGACCCTCCGGTTCTCCAACCGGAGAGCCGCGGAGCCGATCCTCAAGTGCATCCGCTCGGCGGTCGCCAACATGAATTCGAAGTTCGAGCTCGGCGAGGACCTCGACACGCTGGCCGGCGAGGTCCGCGTGGTCGAGGCCTATGCCGACGAGGGCGTGACCATCAAGCGCTTCCGGCCTCGGGCCCGGGGTCGCGCCACCAGGATCCGCAAGCGCACCTGCCACATCACCATCGTGGTTTCCGACGGCCGCGAGGAGGTCGACTGATGGGCCAGAAGACGCATCCCTATGGTTTCCGCCTCGGAATCGTCACCGACTGGAAGTCGCGTTGGTACTCGGATAAGGACTACACCTTCCTGGCCAACGAGGACCACCGGATACGGGACTACTTGAAGCGCGAGCTCAAGCGGGGGGCGGTGTCGCGGGTCGACATCGAACGCACCCGCGAACGCCTCCAGGTGGACGTCCACACGGCCCGTCCCGGCGCCGTGATCGGCCGCAAGGGCGCCGAGGCGGAGCGGATCCGGTCAGGTATGGAGAAGATGACCGGGCGCCGGGTGAAGCTCAACGTCATCGAGGTCAAGGACCCCGAGACGGACGCCCAGTTGCTGGCCCGCGGCGTGGCCGACCAGCTGGAGAACCGGGTGGCCTTCCGGCGCGCCATGCGGCGCACCGTGCAGACCGCCCTGAAAGCAGGCGCCGAAGGAGTGAGGGTGGAGTGCTCCGGCCGCCTGGGCGGCGCCGACATGAGCCGCCGCGAGTGGTACCGGGAGGGCCGCGTGCCCCTGCACACCCTCCGGGCGGACATCGACTACGGCCAGGCCACGGCCGCCACCAGCGTGGGGAGCATCGGGGTCAAGGTCTGGGTCTACAAGGGCGACGTGGTCGCCTCGCTCAAGACCACCCGCGAGCAGATGGCGCGCGAGGCCGCGCTGGCGGCCGGACGGCCGTCGGGCCGGATGACGCCGGCCAAGAGCCGGGCCGAGCAGCGAGCCGGTGGGCGCACCTCCTCACGGGTGATCGAAGCCGGCGGCGGCAAGAGGATCATCGAGGCCGGCGGTGGCCGCAAGGTCACCAAGGCCGAGGCCAAGTCGGCCTACGACAGCGCCCGGGCCGAGACCGGTGAGACGTCCGAGCCGGCCGGTGACGAGAGCGGGCCCGCCGCCCGGCCCGAGAACGACTCCGGCGCCGGTCAGGCCGGGAAGTAGTAGATCATGTTGATGCCCAAGCGAACCAAGTACCGCAAGGTCCATAGGGGCCGGATGAAGGGTTACGCCAAGGGCGGCACCGCGGTGTCGTTCGGCGACTACGGCATCCAGGCGTTGGAGCCGGGCCAGATAACCGCCCGCCAGATCGAGTCCGCCCGTGTCGCCATCACCCGTACGGTTCGCCGGGGAGGGAAGGTCTGGATCAACATCTTCCCCGACAAGCCGATCACGGCCAAGCCGGCCGAGACCCGGATGGGTTCGGGGAAGGGGAATCCCGAGTTCTGGGTGGCCGTCGTCAAGCCGGGGCGGGTGATGATGGAACTGTCGGGCGTGGACGAGCAGATGGCGCGCGAGGCGATGCGCAGGGCCGGCCACAAGCTGCCCATCAAGACCCGGTTCGTATCCAGGGAACCGTTGGGATAGGAACTGACGATGGAGGTAGCGGAATGAAGGCCTTGGAGCTGAGGGAACTCACCCCGGCCGAGCTGGACGAGAAGCTGGACGAGACCAAGGAGGAGCTGTTCAACCTCCGGTTCCAGCTGGCGGTCAGCCAGTCGGAGGACACGGCCTCTCTGGGCCGCCTGAGGCAGTTGATCGCGCGTATCAAGACCGTGATGCACGAGAACGAGGCGATCGATCATGACTGACCGGCCGCGGCGCAAGACGCGTGTGGGCGTGGTGGTGTCCGATGCCCGGGCTCGCACCATCACGGTGGAGCTCGAGCGGCGGACGCGCCATCCGCGCTACGGCAAGATCGTGCGCAGCGTCACCAAGGTTCATGCGCACGACGAGGAGAACACCGCCCGCAACGGCGACCGGGTGATGATCATGGAGACCCGGCCCCTGTCCAAGACCAAGCGGTGGCGGCTGGTCGAGGTGTTGGGACGGGCGAGATGATCCAGCAGGAGTCCCGGCTCAAGGTGGCCGACAACAGCGGCGCCCGCGAGGTGCTGTGCATCCGCGTGCTGGGAGGCTCGCGCCGCCGGTATGCCCGGATCGGCGACATCATCGTGGCCACCGTCAAGCACGCCGCGCCCGGAGCTGCGCTCAAGAAGGGCGAGGTGGTCCGGGCCGTGGTGGTGCGGACCGCCAAGGAGCAGCGCCGCCGGGACGGCACCTACATCCGCTTCGACGACAACGCATGCGTGGTCATCAACGACAACCGGCTCCCTCGGGGCACCCGGATATTCGGGCCGGTGGCCCGCGAGTTGCGGGACCGGAAGTTCATGCGGATCGTCTCCCTGGCTCCGGAGGTGATCTGATGGCTATCCGGGAAGGCGACCGGGTCGTGGTCATCTCCGGCAAGGACGTGGGCCGCGAGTCCAGAGTGGCGAGGGTCCTGCCCCGCCGGGGCCGGGTGATCGTGGAAGGCGTCAACACCGCCAAGCGGCACCAGAAGGCCCGGGGCCGGGAGCTGCAAGCGGGCATCGTCGACAAGGACATGCCCATCGACGTTTCCAACGTGATGCTGGTGTGCGACGACTGCGGGCCGGTCAAGACCGGAGTCGGCACGAGCGACACGGGCCGCAAGTTCCGCCGCTGCGTCAAGTGCGACGGGGAGGTGTAGGCAGTCATGGCCGCAGAGACGAAGACCGCTCCGGTGGGTGACGTGCCCCGCCTGAAGCGGCAGTACGTGGAGACGGTTAGGTCCCGGATCATGGAGGATCTGGGCCTTGCCAATCCGATGCTGATCCCCGACCTGGACAAGATCGTGGTGAACATGGGTATCGGCGAGGCGGTGGGCGACCGCAAGCAGACCGGCTCGGCCATGGAGGACCTGGCCACCATCACCGGCCAGAAGCCCCGGCTGAATCGGGCTCGCCGGTCCATCGCCGGGTTCAAGCTGCGGACCGGGATGCCGGTGGGCTGTTCGGTGACGATCCGGGGCAATCGGGCCTGGGAGTTTCTCGATCGGCTGATTACCATCGCCATCCCGCGCATCCGGGACTTCCGAGGCCTGAACCCGTCGTCGTTCGACGGGCGTGGCAACTACAGCTTCGGGGTGAGCGAGCAGCTCATCTTTCCCGAGATCGACTACGACAAGGTGACGGCGGTCCGCGGTATGGACATAACCATCTGCACGACCTCCGCCGACGACGGGGGCGCCAGGGCATTGCTGGAGGCCTTCGGCTTCCCCTTCCGGCGTCGGGCTGCCGCGACCAACTGAGATGTGAGGAAACGATATGGCCAAGAAGTCGATGATCGCCAAGAACAAGCGCCGGGCCGAGATGGTCGAGCGCTACCGGGAGCGCCGGGCCGAGCTCGTGAGCGTCATCAAGGACCCCGACGCCACGTATGACGCCAAGCGGGACGCCTACGCGAGCCTGGCGAAGATGCCTCGCGACGCCAGCCCGACCCGGTACCGCAACCGTTGCGGGATCACCGGACGGCCCCGCGGCTACCTGCGCAAGTTCGGGATGTCGCGGATCGCGGTCCGGGAGCTCGCGCACCGTGGCGAGCTGCCAGGCGTTCAGAAGTCCTCCTGGTAAAGGAGCGAGACCGCAATGATGACCGACCCCATCGCCGACATGCTGACCCGGATCCGCAACGCCAACATCGCCTTGCATGCCAGGGTGAGCATGCCCTCCTCGAAGCTGAAGGAGCAGGTCGCCAAGGTGCTGGCGTCGGAGGGTTATGTGGAGGGCTACGACGTGAGTCCGGCGGCCCAGGGGAACACCCTGACCATCCGCTTGAAGTTCGCCGGTAAGGCCAATCAGGAGCGCATCATCCAGGGGCTGCGCCGTGTCTCCCGGCCGGGCCGGCGCGTGTACAAGGGCGCCGACGACCTACCGCGCTCCCAGGGAGGCCTGGGAACGGTGATCGTGTCCACCTCCCAGGGCCTGTTGCCCGATCGGGAGGCCCGCCGGCGACGTCTGGGCGGTGAGCTCATGTGCGAGGTCTGGTAGTCATGAGTCGCGTCGGCAAGGTTCCGATTCCGGTGCCCGGCGGGGTGGAGATCACCGTCTCCGGCCAGGAGGTGACCGTCAAGGGCCCGAAGGGCTCGCTGCGCCGCACCTTCGAGGACCGGGTGGGGGTCGAGGTGATCGACGGACGGTGCGTGGTCACCAGGATCAACGACGAACGCCGCAGCCGGGCACTGCACGGGCTGACCCGGGCCCTGGTGAACAACATGGTGATCGGGGTCACCGAGGGGTACCGCAAGACCCTCAAGATCGTCGGGGTCGGTTACCGGGCCCTGAGCCGGGGTGAGGGCCTGGAGCTGCAGGTCGGCTACAGCCACAGCGTGGCGGTTCCGGCCACGGACGGCATCTCGTTCACCGTTCCGGACGCCACCACCATCGTGGTGGAGGGCATCGACAAGGAGAAGGTAGGCCAGGTAGCGGCCGAGATCCGCCGCGTCCGGCCGCCGGAGCCCTACAAGGGCAAGGGCATCCGCTACCAGGACGAGTACGTTCTCAGGAAGAGCGGCAAGGCCGGAGTGACAGTGCGATGAGCGGGATACGATCACGGGCTCGGGTCCGCCGCCACCGGCGGGTACGGAAGCGGTTGGCCGGCACCGCGGCGCGGCCCCGCCTGGCGGTGTTCCGGAGCAACCGGTATATCTACGCGCAGGTCATCGATGACGGCCCCGGCCGGACGCTGGCGGCGGCTTCTTCGCAGGAGCCGGCGCTCCGGTCGAGGCCCTTGACCACCGGGACCGCCACCGAGGTGGGCCGTCTGATCGCCTCGCGGGCTACCGGCGCCGGCGTCACCAAGGTGGTTTTCGATCGGGGCGGGCATCCGTTCCATGGACGTGTGAAGGCTCTGGCCGACGCGGCGAGGGAGGCTGGACTTGACTTCTAGAAGAAGACGGCGCGACGGGGGCTTGGACTCCACCCCCCAATTCGATGAGCGGGTCATAGAGATCAACCGGGTCTCCAAGGTGAGCAAGGGGGGACGCCGGTTCTCCTTCACCGCCCTCGTGGCGTTGGGCGACGGGGCCGGCCGGGTCGGGATCGGCTACGGGAAGGCCAAGGAGGTGCCCACCGCCATCCAGAAGGCCATCGAGTCGGCTCGCAAGTCGATGTTCACCGTTCCCATGGCAGGCACCACCCTGATCCACCGGGTCATCGGCCAGCAGGGCGCCTCGAAGGTACTCCTGAAGCCGGCGGCGCCGGGCACGGGAGTGATCGCCGGCGGTGCCGTCCGCCAGATCCTCGAGGCGGCCGGGATCCGCGACGCCCTGGCCAAGTCCCTCGGAGCGCCCACCCACCTCAACGTAGCCAAGGCCACCATCGACGGCTTGAAGGGGCAGCGGCGTCCCGAGGACGTGGCGAAGGCAAGGGGCAAGACCCCCGAGGAGATCACGCCTCCGGGACTGCTGGCCGCCTACCGCTCCACCGAGATGATGCGGGCGGCGGGCGGAGGAGGAAGTGGATCATGAGCGGCGAGATGCTCCGGATCACGCTGCGCCGGAGCCTGATCGGTGAGAAGCACAAGGCCCGGGCTACCGTCCGGAGCCTGGGTCTGAAGAAGTTGAACGCCTCGGTGGAGCGTCCGGACAGTCCGGAGCTGCGGGGTATGTTGCATCGGGTGCGCCATCTGGTGGAAGTCCGGGAGGCGCGACCGCAGGGAACGAAGTAAGAACGAGGGCTCGCCGACGGGTCGGGTCGGGCATGGGTTCGCAGGCTGAGGCAGGCCGGGGCGGACCGCAGTCCGGGGCCCGGAGGACGAGCCGGTTATCCGGAAGGGTGGCGTCCGTGGCTACCAAGACAAACCAATTGAAACTCCACCACCTCAGGCCGGCGGAAGGGTCGAAGCGGAAGAAGATCCGGGTCGGACGCGGCGAGGCGGGAAGGCGCGGCAAGACGGCCGGCAGGGGGACGAAGGGCCTCAAGGCCCGCCGTAGCCTGCGACCCGGCTTCGAGGGCGGCCAGACCCCGTTGCAAGCCAGGCTTCCGAAGTTGCGGGGCTTCAAGCCACACAACCGGCAGGCGTTCACGGTGGTCAACGTGGATGACCTCGACGGCTTCCGGGACGGTGCGACCATCTCGCCGGACCACCTGCGCGAGCAGGGGCTGGCGCGCAAGCGGGGCAGGATCAAGGTGCTGGGCCGGGGCGAGATCCGGAAGGCTCTGACCGTCGAGGCCCATGCCTTCAGCAGCTCAGCCCGCACCAAGATAGAAGCTGCCGGTGGATCGTGCGTGATCGTCAGTTGACGACGACGTCCGAGGTGGTGCGCCGGGGCTACGGGTCGGGATCGGCCCGCCAGGCTGACCGCGCCCGCGATGGATTCGGAGGGAGCATCGGCCGATGCTGAACGTCTACCGGTACATGTTCAAGATCCCGGATCTCCGGGGCAAGATCCTGTTCACGCTGGGCATCTTCGCGCTGTACCGGCTGGGGGCCACCATTCCCGTACCGGGTATCGAACTGGACCGGTTGGACGCGCTGGCCGGGCAGCGACCCGGCGGCGCCTTCGGCTTGTTGAACCTCTTCTCGGGCAACGCCCTCGAGAACCTGTCCGTCTTCAGCCTGGGCATCCTCCCCTACATCACGGCCAGCATCATCATGCAGCTCCTGTCGGTGGTCATACCCCGCCTGCAGAAGCTGCAGGACGAGGGCGAGTCGGGCAGGGCCGTCATCACCAAGTGGACCCGGTACCTGACCGTGATCCTGGCGCTGCTCCAGTCGACCGGTATCACCTACCTCTTCAGCCGGGGGAGCAGCTTCACGGGCGGGATCGTGCTGATCGACGACTACACGCCCACCCGGGTGGTGCTGATGGTCGTGACCATGACGGCGGGCACGGCCTTCGTGATGTGGCTGGGCGAGTTGATCACCCAGCGCGGGGTCGGCAACGGGATGTCACTGCTGATCTTCATCAGCATCGTGGCCGCCCTGCCCAGCCAGTTCACCCTGATCTGGCAGTACACGATCCCCACCGGCCGGGCGCCCATATTCGTGCTGATCATCGGCCTGTTCATCCTGATGGTGGTGGGCATCCTGTTCGTGGAGCAGGGTCAGCGGCGGATCCCCATCCAGTTCGCCAAGCGGATCCGGGGCCGCCGGGTGATGGGCGGCCAGAGCACCTACATCCCGCTGAAGATCAACATGGCCGGGGTGATCCCGGTGATCTTCGCCACCTCGATCCTGTTCTTCCCGGTGCTGATCTCCACCTCCATTCCCAGCACTGAAGGCTTCTTCTCGGCGGTGAGGGACTTCATCAACGTCCACCTGGCGCCGTCCGGCTACGCGAGCGGCGCCACCAGCTGGTTCTACATCGGGGTGCTGTTCTTCCTGATCGTGTTCTTCACCTACTTCTACACAGCCATCCAGTTCGACCCGGCGCGCCAGTCGGAGATGATCCAGCGCCAGGGTGGGTTCATTCCCGGCCAGCGGCCCGGCCAGCAGACCTCTCGCTACCTGGGGCGGATTCTTAACCGGATCACCCTTCCCGGCTCGGTCTTCCTCGGGCTCATCGCCATCCTGCCGGCGGTCGCCTCGGCCATTTGGGCGATCCCGGTCGGCTTCTCGGGCGTGTCGATCCTCATCGTGGTCGGTGTGGCCCTGGAGACGATGAAACAGATCGAGAGCCAGCTCACCATGAGAAACTACGAGGGATTCTTGACGTGAGAATCCTCTTCCTGGGAGCCCCCGGCGTCGG
>WTGW01000186.1 GCA_011523395.1 Acidimicrobiia bacterium | reverse complement strand
CCCAGAACGGTCATCACGCTTCCCGGATCCGACATGATCCCTCTCCTGCGTTGCTCGCTGACACCGCGACAGTAAACGGGCCCCGGTCAGCGAGTCAACCGGTCCCGCACGCCGGGCTCACGGACTTGCCCGGTCGCTTTTTCGGACAGGCGAAGGGCATGGAAGGCCCGCCATGACGGACCGGCTCGTCGTGGGCGTCGAAGGTCCCGACACGCCCCCTCGCAACTGGTCGATCGAGCGCGACCTGCTCTACGAGGCGGGCGCCGCCCTGATGACATCCGTTTGCGCCAGCGAGGAAGAAGCGGCCGCAGCCTTGCGCGAAGCCGATGCCGGACTCGTCCACACCAGCCCGATCTCCGAGGTGATCCTGGACGTTGCCTCGAAGTGCCGCGCCTTGATCCTCGGTGGCGTAGGCCACGAGCACGTCGATCTGGAGCTCGCCGCCAAGCGCGGCATTGCGGTCGCCAACGTGCCGGACTACTGCGTGGAGGAGGTGTCGGATCACGCCCTCGCGCTGCTTCTCGCCCTTGCCAGAGGCCTGCTCCCTCTGCATATGAGCAGCCACCGCGGCGAGTGGGACCATTCGGGCGGAGGCAGGCTCACGCGCATCCGGGGATGCCGGCTCGGTCTCTACGGTTTCGGCCGTATCGCGCGGCGGCTCGCGGACAAGGCACGCGGTATCGGGCTCGAGGTCATGGCGTTCGATCCGTATGTGGACCACTCCGACATGCGGGATGCCTCGGTGATGCCGGCTGAGAGCCCGACCCACCTTCTCGGCTCTTCGGACTTCGTGTCGCTGCACACCCATCAGACCCCGGAGACGGAGAACGTGATCAACGCCGAATCGATCCGGCTGATGAAGCCGGGAGCCCGGCTCGTCAACGTGTCTCGTGGCGCCTTGATCGAGGAGGGAGCGCTCTACGAGGCACTCAGCTCCGGGAACCTCGCCGGGGCGGCTCTCGACGTCATGGCCGTGGAGCCGTTCGACATGCACAGCCCGCTCCTGGGGCTCGACAACCTAATCGTGACTCCCCACGCCGCCTGGTACTCGGAGCAGTCCGTTCGCGAGCTGAGCAGGAAGATGGCCTCCGCAGCCATCCAGGCACTGCGAGGCGAGCTTCCCGACCACACGATCAACGCACAGGCAAAGCCACGCTTCTCGTGGCTCGACTCGTGAGGTGCCGGGACCAGAAGTACCACCGCCGGCGGTGGTTGCCGCACGAGCGGGGTGACTATGGCTCGGAGGCGTCGCAAATCATGGGACCCGCGGTGCCTTCACCGCGATCGTGGGGCTCGATCGCTGAGCAGTCGGGTCCCTGCTGTTCGAACGCTACGGTGTCCCGGCCGACCTGCAACCCGAAGACTTCGATCCCAACGCACGCAGGCGGCCCATACGAGAACAGGCCGGCCTCCAACGGTTCTTCAACTCCACCGGTCGGGTCTCCTGCCTCCACGCCGCGATCGGCGCCCACGACAACCGCTACATGCCCAGCCAGGACGTGAACGCCATCCTCTCAAGCATCACCATCGAATGAACCCGGACGACTTTCCAGCCCCACTCTCTCGGTCATCGGAACAACCCCAGGGGGCCGTCGCCACGACGACGGTGGCTACCCTGCGAAGGGGTGAGAGCCGTGGTGGGGATCGAGCCGATCGGGAGGATTGCGTGCCGCCCTTGCGTGGAGACCTGATCAGCCTTCGCCTCGTGCGCAGTGCCGACATCGACGGCCTGATCGATCTACTGAACGACCTCGACATGCGCGGTGCTCTGGGCCACGTTCTCAGGTCTGAAACGGACATCCGCAGCCGGTTCGAGCGGGACGGTTACTGGTCCGACGACTCCGGAGTGCTGCTCATGATCGATGAGGCTGCCGACATCGTCGGGTGGGTCGGCTTCGGTCCCGTCACCTACTACTTCTTCGGCTACGAGATCTCCTACCAGGTGTTCGGCGAGAAGCACTCCGGGAAGGGCTATGCGACCGAGGCCCTCCGGTTGCTCACGGAGCACCTGTTCTCGACCAAGCTGATGGACCGACTCCAGCTCACTATCCATCCGGACAATCTCGCGTCGCAGCGGGTGGCGGAGAAGTGCGGCTACACCCGGGAGGGGGTGATGCGCTCACTCGGGTTCATGGATGGCCGGTTTCACGACATAGAGATGTGGTCGATCACCCGCCAGATGCACGAGGCGTTGTAACGGGCTACAGAGCAAGCAGCAGCGTCACGCCCGCGGCGCCCGATTCGGTCCCACCCGGCCGTTGACTTTAATAGCAATGGGAATAGAAATATTACACATGCGTAAGAGCCCTTCCGACTCTTGAGCCAGCGGGAGAGTTGCAGCGTTTAGCGGGGCCGAGCGCCGCGATCAGAAAGTGTGGCGGCGTACATCGACGCGGTGTAGTTCGCCAGGCCAGGTAAGGATCTCGCGGTCGGTTGTCAAAAGGGTGTGGCCGCCGAGCAGGGCAGTTGCCACGATGAACCGGTCCGCCGGGTCTCTGTGGAAACCCTCGCGTTCCAGCGCGACGGCGCGTACCGCCTCGGTGCCGTGCAGCGGTAACTCCCGCAGGCCGTCGGCGATCCTGTTCGAACGCCAGCGGGCCGGGTCGCAGCCCAGTACCAGTCTGTTCCTCTCCGCCAGGATCGCTATCTCCCAGAAGGTCACGGCCGAGACGG